>JBHIBS010000019.1:0-32650 GCA_046759165.1 bacterium
TACAATTAGTGTACGGGTTCGATTTATCGAACCCGTAAATTGCTAATGAGCAGTTTCTACCTATAGCCCATGCAAGAAAAATCCCTGGAACAAACGTCAGGGATTATAATTTTTCAAATTCGTCGCTTCAGCGAAAGATTCTCGGTTTCTTCGCTCCCCAGAAACAAAAATGCTCTCGCAAAGCGAAAGCAACACCGAATATTTACTCATATCTCAATGCATCAATTGGACTTAATAAGGATGCTTTCCTGGCCGGCCACAGACCAAAGAAAAGTCCTATCCCGACAGAAAAGAGAAAAGCAAGAAGAACTGCACCCACAGAAACTTTTGTTGACCACCCCGCAAATTTTGAAAGTCCGCCAGATATAGCTCCACCAAACAAAATTCCCAATATTCCACCAACAAGACATATCGCTATTGCCTCAATTATGAACTGTGAAAGTATATCCTGATTGTTTGCCCCGATTGCTTTCCTCAGTCCAATTTCCCTTGTTCTTTCCGTTACTGAAATAAGCATAATATTCATAATTCCGATTCCACCAACAAGAAGGCTGATAAAAGCAATGGAGCCAAGAAGCCAGGCAAAGGTCTTTACGGTCGAGGAAACGGCTTCCTGGATTTCAGCCATATTTCTAACTTCAATTGTATCCTCTTTATCAGAAGGAATATTGTGCCTGAGAATAATCAATTTTTTTATCTCCTCCTCCACCTTTTCCATTTCTTTTTCATCTTCAACCTCAACATCAATGTGATCAACATATTTTTTACCCAAAAGACGGTACATTGCCGTATTTAATGGAAGTATAATTTCATCATCTCTATCTCTCCAGCCAGTTGCCCCTTTTTCCGGTAGAGTTCCAATTACTCTAAAGTTTATTCGATTTATTTTTACGTATTCTCCGACTGGATTTTCATCTCCAAAAAGTTCCCTGACAACAGTTTTTCCAAGCAGGGCAACTTTTGAGCGGGTAATCATTTCCACATTGTTGAAAAATCTGCCCTCGTGGGCTTGAGAGGCCCTGATAAAGGGATATTCCGGCGTTACACCTGTAATTCTTGTATTCCAGTTTTTGTTTCCATAAACGACCTGTGCCCTCCCGGAAACCGAGGGACTGACTCTTTTCACTAAAGCAATTCTTCTTATTTCGTTTGCATCTTCAATTGTAAGCCTTGTAACGGTTCCAGCCTCAAGTGCAACTCCCCTCAATCTGTGCCAGGCAGGGCGAACGGTCAAGAGATTTGAACCAAGTGAGGCAAGACGTTTTTTAATATCCTCTCTTGCGCCAGTTCCAAGGGCAAGCATTGCAATTACTGCTGCAACGCCAATAAGAATCCCTAAAATGGAAAGAAAAGAGCGAGACTTATTGGAAAGGAGAGATCTCACTGCTTGAGAAAAATAGTTTTTCAGTCGAAAAAAATCAAAGTGGTGAATCTTTAAATCAGATGGAGGCTCACCTCGCTCCTCACCCATGGTGTGAAGTTTACCGGTAAGATATTTGTCAGAAACAATTTCTCCATCAAGAAGTTTGATTATTCTATTCGCCCCTTTTGTCAGTTCCTCCTCATGAGTTACCATAATTATGGTAATTCCAGAATCATTTAAACTTTTGAGGATTTTCAAAAGTTCTTGGGCTGAAGAAGAATCGAGATTCCCTGTCGGCTCATCTGCCAGAATTATTCTCGGGTTCTTTATCAAAGCCCTGGCTATTGCCACCCTCTGCTGTTCTCCTCCTGAAAGTTCATTTGGATTATGATCTATCCTGTCCCCTAATCCCACTGTTATCAATAAATCTTCAGGTGAAGAAAACTTTCTATTCTTTAGGTCCGAAGTATACACCAGTGGAAGAGAAACATTTTCTCTTGCCTTGAGTCTTGGAAGAAGATTAAACATTTGAAATATAAAACCGATAGCCTCATTACGGAAGGTGGCAAGCTCTTCCTGAGGGAGTGTGGAGACGTCTTTTCCAAATAAATGGTAAGACCCATGTTCCGGTCTATCAAGAAGGCCAAGAATATGAAGAAGTGTTGATTTCCCGCTTCCAGAGGGTCCCATTATGGCAACAAATTCACCAGAAGAAATTTTAAGTGAAATATCCTTTAAGGCAGGGACATTAACTTCTCCAATATGGTATGTTTTGCTGATGTTTTTTAATTCTATCATTCTTAGCGGGAGCCCCTCATCCCGGGAAGTCCAAAATATCTCCTTTTAGATTCTGGCCTTCCCTTTTCACCGGATACAAGAACTAAATTGGATTCTTCTAGACCAGATACTATTTCAACATTTTTTCCATCTTCAATTCCCGTTTGAACTTCTCTATTTTCAGGCTCTCCAGATTTCGTTTTCAGAAGTACAAATTTCTTGCCTTTTCTTTCCTTGACAGCAAGGGCTGGCAGAAGAAGAACATCCTCCTTTTTACTTATTGTCACATCAACGTTTGCACTCATTCCCGAGCGAAAAATCCCCAAGGTTTTTTCTGGCAATATATCCACTTGATATATAGTCACATTATTCACAATCTGAGATTCATAGGCGATATGTTCAATTTTTCCCTCGATATTTTTCTCCGGATAGGCATCAAGGACTATTTTTGCTTTCTGGCCGGGTTTCAATTTTCCCATGTCTGTTTCATCAACCTGAGCCTGAACGATTAAATTATCAGCCATAACCAGAATCGGGTCTTGGGATGTTACTGTCTGGCCAGGTTCAACGTTTCTTTTAATAATAAACCCTTTTAACGGCGCGACAATCGGTGTAGGCTTATAAACATCTTCCCATTTTTCCGACTCTTCCTTCCCTTGCGCCCTTGCCGCATCAAGGAGAGCCGCCCGATCCAGAGAACTCATCCAGGCAAGAATTTCTCCCTTGCCGATCTCTTCGCCTTCTGTAACCAGAACTTCCTCTACTCTCCCGGAAACTGGTGGTTTAATTTCCAGGCGATTTCTTGGTTTCACCACCCCACTGGCAGAGACAATTAAGGAAATTGAACTACGCTGGGGTCTTATTTCTGTATAAGGAGTTTCTTTTCTTCTGCCTCTTGAGAGAAAAAACACTCCCACTATCAACGCAATAACAATAATCAATATCCAATTTTTTATGCTCATTATTCCCCCTCGCCTAAAACTCTCTTCCATTCAGCGCTGGCAACAAACCCACTATATTCAGCATCAAGCAAAGATTTTTTTGAGTTTATAAACTCATTCTCTATCGCGTCCCAATCCTGATAGGAAATAAGGCCGTTAACATACTTTACCCGGGAAATCTTGGCCCGCTCTTCGGAAGCTATGAAATATTTTTCTCTAACTTTCACATTCTCCACGGCATCGATAAGTCCGTTATATGCTTGTTCAAGTCCCGATAAGATTTCTTGCCTTACCTCCCGGAGATTCTCTTCTGATTTGACTCTATTAATCTGGGCAATTTTCCAATCATATATTGTCTTTCCTCCGGAAAAAAATGGATAAGAAAGACTCAGGCCAACATTCCACCGCCCTCTTTCCAGAGGCCATTCAGCGCCACTCCTCGAGGTACTTCCACTGAAGGAAACCTGGGGATAAAAGTCTCCTCGTGTATATCTCAAATTATGTTTTGCTGAATCAACTCCATATCTTGCTGCTAAATAATCAGGACTTTTTACCAGCAATTCCTGAAATGACAAGATTCCTTCTGGAGGGACCGCCTTGAGTGTTCCGCTCACAGCAATAACTTCAAAATCATCTCTTCCCATTTCTTTTAAAAGTTTCATCTGTTGAGTCTTTAGATTTCGCCTCGCACAAGATGACTCATACTCTGCCTGATACAGATCCGCCTCAGAACGCAAATATGCGCCTTTATCTTCCCTCCCGGCTTCATACCTCAATTTTACCAATTCTGTATTTTCTCTTCTCCTTTTCAGTATCTCCTCAGAAAGTGAAATGGTCTTTTGAGCACTTAAAACTTGAGCAAAAGCAACCTTCAAATTATATATTGTGTCCGAAACAGTCCTTTTAAATTCTGCCTCTTCTCGTTCAAGCTCTGCTCTTTCCTTTTTTAACTTACTCGAATTCTTAAAACCAGAAAATATGGAAAGTTTTCCAGAAATTCCATAATTAAATTCTTCATCTTCTCTTCCGCCCTCAGCAAACGATTCAAAACTCGTTATAGAACTTGATTTCTTCCAGCCTGCACTTGCAGAAATCTGTGGTAAAAAATTTGTAAACGAACTTCTATAGGAAAGACTTGCGGATTTAACAGATTGGCGGGCAGAGATTATGCGCGGATTTTTTTCTTTTGCCTCAGCAAGCACATCTTCCCAGACAAGCGCTTCAGCAAAAACAACGTTTAAATTTACAATAATGACACCTGCCAGTAATAAACCCCCTAGGAAGCCCTGCCATAAATGGCGAGGCATTCTTTTAGAAATAATGATTCTCTTCATTCTTCTCTCTTTTTATGGTGTTCCTTAATTCTCTTTTTCCTTCTTTCCCTAAATTCTTCTTTAAGCTTTTTAAATTTTTCTAATTGCTCGGCTGTGAGTAATTTTTCAATCTGGCTATCAGTCTCTCTCCTAACAGCCATGACCCTTTCCCTCATTTTTCTCATTTCCTCCCTGATTTTTTCCCAACCCTCTTTCATAGTTTCAGAGATTTTTTCTTCCTGCTCTTTAGACAGCTCCAACTCTTCGGATAACCTATCTAGACGTTTCTGATGAAATTTTTCTCTCCTTTGTTCTACCATTTTCATCTTTTCGTTACTCATCAATTCTTCACCGGTTTCTGCACCTAGTTGATTAAATAAGGGGAAGAATAAACTCGCTATTAACAAACTTCTCAAGATGATTTTCATCTCTTTTACCTCCTTTCGTCTATCCAAAAGGACCGTAATAGATTTCCAGTAATTCTTCTTCAAAACTTTCTTCTGACTGCACGTCAATCAGTAAATCCGATATTATCTCGCTTGGTCTGTGATAAAAAAGCTTTTTATAATTTATCCATCCCACTATTAGTAAAAAGAAAATTAAAACTACGAGAATTGATTTCTTAAACACTGCAAAATATGCTTGCGGTATCCGTTGCTTTCCTTCATTTTTAATGCGTGCAAACAATCTGGTTTCAAAGAATTTTTCAGGTTCTTTCTTTTCCTTTAAAAGAAATATCCCTTTTATCTGTTTCAAATATTCCAATTCTCTGGTACAACCAGCGCAGGTCTTGAGATGATTAAGTAATTTTTTCTCTTCATCCTTTGTTATTTCCTGGTCAACATAGGCAGGTATCAATATTTTGAATTTCTTACAGGACATAGCTCATTCCCCCTCTGGATAGAGAAAAGCCAATTTCTCCTTCAGTTTTTGCCGGGCCCTAAATAACCATATCTTCACTTTAGTAAGAGAAATCTTCATTACTTGAGAAATTTCTTTATAAGACAGCCTATCTATTTCTTTCAAAGTTAAAATAATACGGTCCTTTTCTGGCAAAGAATTCATTGCTTTCTGGACAATATCCTCTAATTCTTTTTTTCTCAACTCTTCAGTAATATCTCCTTCCTTACTTACCAAAACATCTTTCAACTTTAGTTTCTCTTCCTGGTTAAATTCTGTTTCATAAGATATAATTCTATTTTTTCTGTTCCTGAGTTTATCAAGACACCTGTTAATTGTAATTCTATAAAGCCAGGTGGAAAAAGAGGATTCCCCTTTAAAACTACCTGCCTTAGTATAAACTTTGAGGAAAACTTCCTGAGCAATATCATCTGCTTCTTGGGGATTACCCATAATGGAATAAATTGTATTAAAAACAGTCATTTTATACTTCCTGACCAGCAATTCAAATGCTTGCTGGTCGCCTTTTTTAACCTTGGCAAGAAGTTCAAAATCTTCTTCCATTGAGTTTGCACCTTTTTACACCTCTACTATTTAGACGATAGAGGCGAATGAAATGTTACACTTCCCTGTATTCTTTTATAGCAAAAAGCACAGGGAGATGCTTGAAGCACAGGGGGATGCTTGTGCTCAAATGGAATATAAACTTTCGCAGGATTTAGGGACTGGCGGGCAGAAATTATCCGTTGGTTTTTCTTTTTTGCCTCTGAAAGAACCTCTTCCCAGGTAAGTCGCTGGGCTAAAAGATAACTTGAACTTCCAATAATCACAAATAAAAAGATAACTCCTTCATCAAATATTTGAACAGTCAAAAATTATCTTGCAAAAGTCGAGTAATTATCGTTGTCCGCAATCCTTCAGGCCTGGGGCGCTCTAGCGTCTTTTGCCCCTCGCTAAAATGCCCCGATTTATTCATCGGGACAGCGACCCTTCGCTCTTCCTCGGATGACCTCGGCGTTCGTATCCGGGGCACTCACCGTCTCGCGCCCGTCGCTATCTTGGAGCTCCTTATTCGTCGCTCCAGCGACCCTTCAAATCCCTTTCTTATGCATAATTCGTAGCGCCAACGGGATTTGAACCCGTGATCTCTGCCTTGAGAGGGCAGCGTCCTAAACCAGACTAGACGATGGCGCCATTGACCACAACCGTAAATTCCTACATCACTGAGATTCTTCGGGAATCTCTGGAGGTTTCTCTTCTCCTACGCTTAGTAATTTCTCTCCCAGCCTATCGAGTTTCTTCTCAGCTTCCTCGTATTTCGCTCTACTACTGGAAAGGTGTTTACCCAATACCTCAAAATCTTCCCTGAACTTTACTAAGTCTCCATGGAGGCGAGTCAGATTACCCAAAATCTCTTCCGCAGCTTTCTCAATTCTCAATCCTTTAAGTCCCAGTACTAAAGCCTGCAAATAGGCGTAGAAGCTGTTGGGCGAGACTGGAATCACTTTCTTTGAAAGCGCGTAAGAACAGATCCCTTTCCCTTCACAGAGAGGCTCATCCTTAATTATCGTCTCATAATATACATTTTCAGCGGGAATGTAGAGGAGTGCAAAATCGAAAGTATCCTCATCCGGTAAAATGTACTTATCCGAAACATCGTCAATATGTTTTTTGACATCTCTGACAAACTCCTTGCGACTTCTCTGCCTTTCCTCTTCACCACTGCTTTCTAACATTTTTTTGAAGTTCTCCAGTGGAAACTTGGAATCTATTGGAACAAGCCGATTCCCCAGGCGAATAACCGCGTCTACAATTTCGCCATTTTTGAATTTGTGCTTGAGGCTGAAATGTTCTTGTGGCAGAATCTGGCCTAAGAGATTTGCCAGCAGGAATTCACCCACTTCACCACGAAAGGTAGGTGCCCTCAGAAGCTCCTGAAGGCTGGATATATCTTTCCCTACTTCATAAATTCTCCTGTTCGCCTCCTCCATTCTCCCCAGGCTCTCCTTTACAGAAGTGACAACCTCGGTAGTATTGACGAGCCTTTCACTTACTTGGCTGGTAACAGCGTTTAACTGGTTTGTCAGCTGAGTCGTTAGGTTTGCTATCCGCTGTTCCATTACCAGAAGCGCCTGCTCACTTCCTCTCCTTTCCTCCAAATCCCTAATTCTCCTTCTTGTATTCATGGCCATCCAGAGTATAAGAATAACAAGAACCCCCACTGCTCCAAGTATCGCCCATATGCTCAATCCCATTAATTTCCCTCCATTTAAAGCAGAACCACCGCTCTGCCACTACTGAGATTAAAAGATAGTTTGTGAATAGTTTTTGGAATTCCAGCTAAAAAACGAAGACGACTTATTCTCCTTCAAGCAAAAATTTGTTCGACCCCGATTTATCGGGGGAGTTTATTTTTGCTCCCTGCAGAGTCCGAAGTTTTTCTGGCGTGAAGAAATTCCTCAGTGATGAACAAACTATCTTTTGATTTCTATTTTTTTCTTTTTATTATACCAAATTTAAAAACCCGAAAACAAGGATGATTTACATTGACCTCTTGTATATCTCCTCTATCTCTTTGGTGATGGGACGCCGTGGGTTCAAAGTGAGGAGACGCTCATTCTTGCTCATGGTCTCGGCAAAACCAGCCAGAGACTCCTCCTTCACTCCTATCTCTTTCAAGCCCCTGGGTATTCCTATATTTTCTGAAAGCTCTCTTACTGCCACTACACTCAGGTGAGCGGCCTCCTTTTCGGATAGACCTTCTACCCTCTTTCCCATAGCCTCAGCAATGTTTCTATACTTGATAGGGTTGGCTACGAGATTGAACTCCATTACTTCAGGCATAAGTAGAGCATTTGCCAACCCATGGGGAGCCCCATAGAAGAGGCTAATTGAATAACCCATTCCATGAATTATTCCAGCGCCTGCGGAACTAATTACCATTCCAGCGAGCATGGACGCAAAGAGCATCTTCTCTCTAATTTTTAGGTTCTCTGGTTGAGAAATTGCTCCTGGCAAAGCCTCAGCAATTAGGGCTATCGATTTCAAGGCCAAGATATCACCAACCGGATTTGCCTGCGTCGAGACATATCCTTCAATCGCATGACTTAGAGCATCCATTCCTGTATTGGCGGTAAGAGAGGCTGGCATACTCAGGGTTAACAGTGGATCGAGTATGGCAAGTTTAGGGCTAATAAGGGGGCTACTGATTATCTGTTTTAACATTTTCTTTCGGTCGGTAATAACTGCATATTTTGTAACTTCACTTCCTGTTCCGGCCGTCGTGGGGATAGCGAAAATTGGAAGGGCGGGTTCCTTTACCTTATCCGCCCCGAAATAGTTAATAAGTTCACCCTTGTTTGTCATAAGTAGCGCAATTCCCTTTGCTGCATCCATCGGGCTTCCTCCGCCAAGACCAATCACTACATCCACTCCACATTCTTTAGCAACTTTTGCTCCTTCCTCCACTGTCTCGATACTCGGGTCAGGCTCCACCTTATTAAACACTTCTACCCGAAGATTATTTGAAGTGAGCGAATTTATCACCTCCTCCAGGCTACCCGACTTCTTTGACGAGGACTTCCCTGTAACTATCAAAGCCCTCTGTCCAAATTTCCCAACTTCTTCGCCCACTCTTTTCAAAGTTCCCTCGCCAAAGATAATTCTAGTTGGAGAATAGAAAATGTATTCCATGGTTACCTCCTTGTGTACCCACCGCTGAGGAGTCCCCCCTCACCCCATTCCTCTCCCCTATGGGGAGAGGGAGATTTTGCCAATATTTCACAAACTGATTTATAATCACAAAATTCACACCTTTTTGGCATAACGACCGGTTCAAAATCTTCTTCCCGAATTTTCTTTATAATTGTCTTTATTTTCTTTTCTAAATCACGCTCCATATCTTTCCCAATTTCTATGGTGACGAGTTCATTATGGCGCAGCCAGTATAAGCTCAATTTTTCTACTGGATTGTATCCAAGAATCTTCTCAGCCCCCCATTTGTAAAGCTGAATTGGCAAAACATAGGGCTGTTCATTCTTCTGGCGATTGGTCTTATAATCGATAATATGGTATCCATTCCCGGAAGTTCTATCAATTCGGTCGATTATTCCCCTGATTTCAGAGTCTTCAATGAAAAGATGGAATGGCTGTTCTACTCTAACGATGTTACCAATTTGGCTCTCTGAATTGTCCAAAAATCTTAGAAGAATTGATTTAGCTTCTCTCTCATAAATATTTCGAATCTCCCTGTCAGTGATTCCATGAGCTTTGGCCAGTGAACGGAATTTACTTATCAATTCCGATTCTCTCCATTCTTCTCTCTCTTTTCTTGATAGAATGTATTCTTCCAGGGTCTTGTGAATTACTGTGCCGAATGTTGACTCTTCAATCACCTCTTCTTCTTTCTCTCTTTCCAATCCGGGGTCTGGAGGAAGATTGAATAGGTAGAGATATTTGTACCTTAATGGACACTGGTCAAAAGTGGCAAGCTGGGTAACTGTAAAAGAAGGAGGGGAAATTTCGTGGGAGGGAATCGACTCATAGGATGAAAATACAACCCTTCTTATCTCTTCCAGCGGCAGGGTCTCGATCTCTTTCTCTCTTTGGGCCGCGGGATAAATTCCTTTCTCCCAGACTTTCCTCTCCTGTAAAAACTTCTCCCTCCTATCTTCAATTAAGGAAGAGAACTTCTCTTTTACTTTCCACTTCTCATCAAGAAAATAGGACATGAATGGACTCACCTTTTCTTGGGTGCTCTTGGTGCCGGAAATTATCAACTTCTCTCGAGGTCTGGTCAGACTAACATAGAGAAGCCTCTTCTCTTCCATGTCGATGCCTCTTCTCCTTCCCCTCATCTCTTCTTTGGTAGATATGATGGAATCTTCATCATAAGCATAAAATGGTAAAGTTCCTCCTTTGAAAGGAAAAGCCTTATCCTTGACATTGGCTAAAAAAACGATGGGAAATTCCAATCCCTTTGCCTGGTGAATGCTCATTAGTCGTACAGCGTTCTCCTCCCCAGGTTTAGCTTCACTCTCCACCACTCCCTGTTGAGTAACCTCATTCACATAGGCAATGAAATCTTCCAGTGTGGAGAAGATGTTTCTCTCCTCAAATTCTTGGATGAGGTTGAAAAACTTTTTAATATTCGCCAGGGTTCTCCTCCTTTCGGTAGGAGGCAAACTCTGGGCATAATGGAAATAGTTGCTCTGGCTAATCACTTTATATACCAGTTCACCTAAACTGTATCTACTCTTCTCTACGAAGAATCTCTCCAAAAGGGCTCTGCAATTCCTGATGGCCTTCTTATCTTCTTCTCCAATATCAAGACCATCCAACTTCCCCAGGGCATCGTAAAGGGGATAACGCTTCTTCACCATCTTCTCTTTGTCTTCAATTTCTCGCTCAGCAAAGACCGTGGCCAGAGAAGATAGACTGGAATTCTTAATTCTGAAAATGGGCGACCTCAGTAACCTTATGAGGGAGATGTCATCAAAGGGATTATTGATTGTGCTCAAAAGTGCCACCAAATCCCTTATTTCTGGCCTTTCATAGTAACCTGTTCCGCCAGTAGTAATAAAAGGAATCCCGTGCCGCCTCAGAGCCTCCTCATATATTCCCACTGGAGTCTTAATTCCTCTCAAGAGTATCGATATATCCTTGAGCTCTAAACTCCTTCCCCAATCTTCTTTTCTGATCGGATTCTTTAACCGGTAGCCTCTCAGGAGCTGGAGAATTCTCTGGACAATAAATTCAGCCTCCTCTTCCTGATATTCTGCCAAAAATATCTCAACAGCACATCCCTCTCCTTCCTCTTCTGAACTTATGGGCTCATAACCAGGAATTTCCTTATCCAGAGCCTTATTGACCACTTTAAGAATCTGATTAAAGGAGCGGAAATTCTTAGTCAAAGAAAGGCTCAATTCAGATTCCTTGCCAAAATCTTCAATATTCTCAGGCTTAGCTCCTCGAAAGGCATAGATGGACTGTTTGATATCGCCCACCACGAAGTAGTTGTGAGAGAACTGGCGTAAGAGTTTATCCTGAAGGGATGTGGTGTCCTGGTACTCATCGACCAGGACATATCTGAACTGCTTCTGGTATTTCTCCTTTATCTTTGCATTATTCTTGAGAAGATGCAAAGTCTCTAGGAGAATCCCGGAAAAATCGAAGTAGTGGCGCCTTTTAAGTTCCTCCTCATAAGAAGCATAGATCTTGGCAATCAGGCGGGTTAAATTTCTTTTCTCCTCACCCTTTGCTTTTGGAATCTGACGCAGAAATTCTGAAGGACATATTGCCTCATTTCGTAGCTCTTGAACATATTCATAGATCCTACTCAAGAAATCATCCAGCCACTGGTCGATAGTGACCCGGGGCAACTTTCCTTCCTCAAGCAGCGCTTTCCCCACCTTACAGAAAAGGATCTTAGCCTCTATCTCATTAATGACTCTGAAATTTGGCTCCAAACCTACTTCCAGAGCATTCTCTCTAAGAAGCCGTGTACAAAAGGAATCGATGGTGCTGATGTAAGCTCTCCTTGCCAGAACTTCCCTGGGAAGAGACATATTCTCCAACTCTCCTTCCAACCTCTCCCTCATCTCTCCAGCAGCCTTATTGGTGAATGTTACTGCCAGAATGCTCTCTATAGCCTCCTCAGGAGATACTCCCTTCTCCACGAGATTAGAAAATATGTTTAAGTACCTGTTTACCAGAACCGATGTCTTCCCTGTCCCGGCTCCTGCCTTCAGGCAGACAGTACCTTCAACCTCAACAACCGCCCTCTTCTGTTCTAAAGTTAAATCTCTCATTCTCCTGTTATCTTCTTATCACAAAGGAAATTGAAATCGCAATTCCAGCAGTTCCTTGGCCTCTGCGGATAGTATCCCTGGAGAATCCCCTTTGCCTTTTCCCTGAGATGCTTTAGTGCCTCCTCAAGGGACCCTTTGGTGGAAAGGACCACTCCCCCAGCAGAATATTGCTTACCCACCTCGACCGTTGCCTTAATATTGGCTTTAGAGTTCTGGAGGTCTTTACGGAGCCAGTAGATGGAGAGCCTCTCTACTGGCCTCCTCAAGTCTTCTCTGGCACCAAAAAAATAGATGGGTAACTGGAAACTTTCTCCCTCGCTCATTTTCCGACAGAGGCGGAACTCCATAAACGGATTCTTACTGGTCTTATAATCGATCACTTCCTCGACTCCTCCCTTGAGGCGATCCAGACGGTCTATTCGTCCAGAAATAGTCAACCTATCCATCTGCCAGGTGAATTCTCTTTCCTTCTCCTCAATGGAGAAACTCTCTCTTTTCCTCTCCTTCTCAAGATACCTCAGAAGAATTTCGGAAGCTAATCTCTGATAGACTTCTTTCTCAAACAGAGTGGAGAAACTCCCCCCTTCCTCGGAGAAGACCTTCTCAACCTCCTTCTGCATATCCCTTTCTGCATGAGAAGAATATAGAGCATCTCTGCTATTGTATTTCTCATGAAAGGATGCAAGAATCCTGTGGAGGAGTCTTCCAAAAATTAAAGCAGGTCTCGGCTTAATCCAGATCTTTAGGAGGAAGGAGAAGAAGAACTTTGCCGGACATTCGCTGTATGACTCAAGCTTATACGAAGAGAATGGATAATTAGTAGAAATCTTCACTCTATCCCAGAGAGTCTCCTGGTCGAACTCTCCCCTAATTCTCATTATCTCATTATATTTCTCTCTATCAATCTCTACAAGCAGGCCTTCTAAATCCTTATCTCCAGTTGTGAGCCAGAAGTTAACTAAATCCTCCCGCGTTAAAATTTCATCCTTCGCCTCAGGGCTCAGAACCGATGGCTTATCAAGAAATTCTATCCCTCTATTCCTGCATTTCTCAAGTAGTTCGTCTTCCCTTTCTGCCTCAACGAATTTCAAGACCAAAGAAGAGAGAAGTGAATCGCGATTAGACTCATAGGTTTTTCCATAAGTTAAATATAGCCTCTCCCTTGCTCTACTTATAGCTAAATTGAAGATCCTCTCCTCTTCTTTCAGATGTTCGGAAAGTTCGGGAAGGGGCTTCAGTCCCAATTTCTTCTTCTCTCGAAGGCCTAAAAGGGAAGATTCGGGTAAATCTCGCGGAAACTTTCCTTCCACAAGGCCAGTTACGAAGACTACCGGGAAGAAGTTCCCGCCTGCCCTTTGCACAGTCATAATCTGGACGCTATCCTCTTGGGGAACAAATGTAATTGCTTCCTCCCGACCGTAAGAAGCAAGCATCTCGTCAAGATAGCTCATGAAATCAAAAAAAGACAAATTGTTTTCGATCTTCTGGAACTTCTTCACCACTTCCAGAAAATAGCTCAGATTCTGAGCCAACCTCTTGCTCTTCGTCCCTGCTTTCAGATAACCGAACCTCAAGAAAACTCTGTAAATAAGCCTTTCCAGGGATTCCTCTCTTGCCTCTTTCTCCATCTCCCCTAATGCTACCAGAAATTTCCGAAGGGAGGAGACAGTATCCCCCTTCAAACCACGTCCGGGATAGCTTACGCCAGACTCAGCCTTCTCGGGAAAGTCCTGGGGTAATTCCTTCACCACCATTCCTATGGCAGCTAAGAAAGGCAATCCTTTCCTTTCACTATAGGTGAGGAGCCTCTGAATATCAACAGGGTCGATCTTGAATTGCGGGGCTGAGAGAGCTCTCAGGAGATAGATGTTCATCTCTTCTGCTCCCCATAGGCACTTTAAAATGGAGATAATCTGGACAATTTCTGGCTGCTTGAAAAATGCTATGCCTCCCATTACTGTGTAATCGATATCGTAAATTTTCAGGGCATCTTCTAGGTTCTTTATCTCTCTAGAGACACCGCGGCAGAGGATAGCGATGTCGTGATAATGGTAGCCCTGGCGAGTCAAACCGTAGACCTTTCGGGCAATGAACAGAGCCTCCTCGCTTCCACTGCCACATTTCACTAAAGCTATCTCGGGGGAGCAGGTGGAAACTTCGGAAAGGGAAATTATGTGTGGCTCAAACTCAGTTAAGAATTTCCTGTCCGCATCGTGGGGCAGAGCTCCACGAAAACGAAAGACGCTCTCTCCTTCATTACCTGAAAAAAGTACCTCCTGTTTCTCCGAGGCTAAAAGAGAGAAGAGTTCGTACTGATTCAAATCGATGTTCTGAAAGTCGTCGAGGAGAATGTGGCTAAATCTTTCCCTATAATTTTTAAGAATATCCGGATGACTTTTAAAAAGTCGAATGGTTTTCAAAACCAGGTCTCTAAAATCTAACCGGTTCTCTTTGCGTAGGTAATCCTGGTAGTCTCTGTAAATTCTTTTCAAATCTCCGAATTTCCCATAGGCGGGCAGGCTAACTTGGGAATTAAGTTTCAAAAGGTCAATGAAGTCGACCACCTCATCTAAGAAACCAGAAGCGTGCTTGACACTCCGATAGTAGTTCAACTTCAAACCTTTGAGAATTTTACTCAGAACTAACCTTTCCTCCAAACCATCGAGGACCTGAAAGTTGGGGTAGATTCCGGGAACCCTACTATAATTTTGCCGGAGAACTCTCTTGCAGAAAGCGGTGAAGCTATTGACCCAGAACTCTCCATATCCCGGCTGAAGATGGGGTCTCAAGGTCCCCACCATTTCCTCTTGATCGGTAAAGACAAGTATCTTTTCAGGTAGAGCAATTCCAGAAGATATGAGATATTCGATTCTTCTCTTTAAAACTTCGGTCTTGCCCGACCCGGCTGGACCTAAAAGAAGAAGCGGTCTACCTCGATGAGTCACCGCCTCCTTTTGCTCTCTATTCAAGCCTTTTAGAATATCCACCTTCATCCCTAATTAACCGACCACGGGTTTATTTGCGGGTAGCATAGCCCTTTACGACCCTAATTTTTACGGGGACAAGCCACTACACCACCTCCATTAATGCAAAGCTCCGCTCTACCACAATTCAAAACCTTGCACAATTTGAAATCGTACCTACAAAATTTCGAATTCACCCCATTGTAGGCACAAATTCAATTTGTGCAATTTATGAACAGCTTCTGGAATTTTAACCAAAAAAGGAGGACATCTCCTCTTCGAAAGCTTCAAAAACCGGCCTATCGTAAAGGGCAAAAATAATCAACTTAACTTTTATATCCTTCCATTTTCTTAAGAAATCAAACGTCTCTCCGAGCATAATCTTAGCGCACTCTTTGAGGGGAAATCTGCCCACACCCGTTCCAAAAGCTGGAAATGCTAAAGAACCGACTCCCAGTTCTTCTGCCTTCTTAAGAGTATTCAGAGTGGCCTTACCTATTATCTGAGCATTCGTTACCAAATTCTGTTCCATCACTGCTGCGTGGATGATATATTTTGCTGGCAAACTCCCTGCACCAGTAGCCACCACCTCTCCTACTGGTTTTGGTCCCTGAGCCACTGCCTCCCTTTCAATAACCTTCCCTCCCTTCCTCTTGATTGCACCAGCCACTCCTCCTCCCATCCAGAACTTATTGTTAGCCGCATTGACAATAGCGTCAACTTTCAGAGTGGTAATATCTCCTTGAAAAAGCTTTATCCTGGTATTTTTTAGCAAAACCTCCATTCTATTCTTTTTCCCTTCCCATTTTTTCTTTTAAAGTCGTCAGGAGATTCTCAAAAGATTTTTCGAATGCATCCACTCCTTCTCTCTGAAGGGTCTCACAGACCTCTTCTAAATTGACCCCAGCTCTTTCCATCCGAGAAAGAACGTCTTCAACCATGCCGAAATTCTCTTCCAGAGATAATCTCGGCTTTCCATGGTCTCTAAAGGCATCCAGCGTTACCTGAGGAATGGTATTCACCGTATGGGGACCAATCAATTCTTCCACATATTTCACATCACTATAAGCAGGATTCTTAGTGGAGGTGCTTGCCCAGAGCGGTCTCTGGACTCTGGCTCCTCTTTTTGCCAGGTCTTTGAACTTGCCTCGAGAAAATATCTGTTTAAACTTTTGATAAACCTTCTTGGAATTGGCTATTGCCGCTTTTCCCATAAGCTCCTCTAAATTTCTCTTCTTTTGAAGACCTTTCTCCCACTCTATCAGTGAACTAATCTGCCTATCCACCAGTGTGTCTATCCTGCTCACAAATAGACTGGCAACCGAGACCACTCTCCTCAAATCTCCTCCCTTTCTGGAAAACTCTTCCAGTCCCTTTATGTATGCCGTGGCAACGTTTTCGTAATGGGACAAAGAGAATATGAGAGTAGTATTTATGTTAATGCCTTTCGATATCAGACGCTCGATTGCCACAGCCCCTTCTTCTGTTGCCGGGACTTTTATCAAAATATTTTCCCTTCCTATTCTCTCAAACAATTCTTGCGCCTCACCGAGAGTCTTTTCAATATCGTATGCGTATTTTGGAGGAACTTCGATACTCACATATCCATCTTTTCCCTCTGTCTCTTTATATATTCTGTAAAGAATATCTGCCGCCAGAGTTACATCCTTTATTGTCAAACTACTATACACCTCTTCGGCAGTCTTGTTTTTTTGAGCCAGCTCTTCAATTTCAGAATCATATTCACTACTTTGAGTAATTGCTTTTTCAAATATAGTCGGATTGGATGTAACTCCACAGATGCCATCTTGTTCAACCATTTTTTCCAGCTTTCCCGAGGTGAGAATGGACCTCTCAATATTATCATACCAGATGCTCTGTCCAAAATT
Organism: bacterium; assembly: GCA_046759165.1. Classification (GTDB taxonomy): domain Bacteria; phylum UBA6262; class WVXT01; order WVXT01; family WVXT01; genus JBHIBS01. Next base: position 16,956 of record JBHIBS010000019.1, read on the forward strand.
CTTAATCTGATAAACTGGATTCTTTCCCATTTCCCTTTTCCCAAAACTCACAAAAGGCTCATCTGCTCTGGCTCTGCTCTCTTTTCCTCTTCAAATATCTTTACTTTCCCATACACCCCATCATATCCTGGGGAAACCTTGACTTTCCTTTCCCTTACCCTGGCGATACCTTCGGCGATTTTGGAATGGATTTTATAAATTTCATCGAAAGGAACTTTTAGCATAATTTTGAATTCACTGCCAAATTTTTCAATCAGGTAGTGGTATAACTTATCCACTTCTGTCGACTTGGAGGTCTTTCCAATCGCCTCGCCGATTACTTCTTTTAAGAGAACAAGACTTGTAAAAGGAATTGCGCCCTGAGGTTTGAAGCCGATTTCCCTATCGGCGAGTTCGTCCACTCGATGCATAACTCCTATAGTGAGAGGTTTGCCACACCGCGGGCAAATGTTATTATAACTCTTTGTCTCTTTGGGAGAAAGACACACGTTACAATTCCTGTGACCGTCATAATGGTACTTCCCTTGCTGAGGGAAGAACTCTATAGTACCCAAGAATTTATCCTTTTCCTTATTCTTGATTGCAGAAATTATTTCTCCATAATCAATTTTGCAATCAAAAATATTGGCTTCCCTTCCCAAACTGGCAGGAGAATGAGCGTCACTATTGGAGATTAAGGCAAACCTGTCGAGATTGCCCAGGGCCCAGTTCATTTCAGGGTCGCTGGACAATCCTGTCTCCAGAGCATAGATTTGCGAAGTCAATTCTCCAAAGCATTCTTTTATGTCGTCAAACCCGGAATTTGCCCCAAAGAGCGAAAACCAGGGAGTCCAGATATGCGCCGGCACAACAAAACATTCACTGGACGCTTCCAGCACTATCTTCGTTAACTCCTTTGCCGAAATTCCCAAGATAGGTCTTCCATCAGAGTACAAGTTACCGATTCTTGAGAGTTCCTTATTCAACTTGTGGACTATCTCGAAACTGGGAACAAAAACGAGAATATGAATTTTTCTTACACTTCCGCTCTGAGAATAGATACAACTTATCTCGCCAGTCAGGAAAAAATGGACGCCACCATACTCATAAACACCATAGGTCACTGGCTTAAGGCAATCTTCAAGTTCATCCAGCCAGTGGGGATGAGTAAAGTCCCCTGTTCCTAAAATATCAATTCCCTTAACCTTAGCATACCGGCTTATCTCTCGAACCCTCATCTCGCCCGAGGTAGCCCTTGAATATCGAGAGTGAATATGAAAATCAGCGATCAACATTTTTCTTCCTAACTATCAAAAAAAGCATCAACCCTATCCCTAACCCGTCTATCAGAATGTCGTAAATCGACCCTTGTCTGGTGGGAACAAAACTCTGATGGATTTCGTCAGATATTCCATAAAGTAGGGAAAGCGCCCCGGACCACGCATAAGTTTTTGACAGATTAATCTTAATTGAGTGGAAAATCGCCCTCCAGATAAGAAAGGCGAGTATTCCGTATTCAGTAATGTGGGCAATTTTTCTGAGGATTATATCCCAGGTTCCCCAGGGCGTTGCAAGATTCGGAAGGCTGGAGAGGTAGAAAATGGTACCACACCACAAACCCACTGGTAGCCACAGTCTCAAAAACGGAAGAATTTTCCTCATCTCTCTTTGCCTTGAACATCAACAATTACTCACTTGTAGCATTCAATAAATCTTTCCAAAGACCTGTCGTAAGTCCTCTCCACTTTGAGAGGAAAAAAACATGCTGGCAGTTCTCTCGACCTCCAGTGATATCTTATACACTCGCAACAAATCCCTTTTCTGGAACAAGGCTCATAGGTACAGTTGCAATTCTTCCGATTTACCTCTTGGTTGCATTCTCTCATTTGTACTTCCTTTATGAGATCCAATATCTGTTATCGAAAAATAGTTTGTGAAGAGCTTCTGGAATTTTAGCCAAGAATTAAAATCCAATTTTTTTAGACGGCTCGCCAGCTGCTTTTATCGCTCCAAATTTCTGTTCATACTTTTTAATATTCTCTTGTAGGGCAAGGAGGAACCTCTTGGTATGGCCAGGGCTTGAGATTATTCTCGCCCTCACTTTCGCTTTCGGCTCCTGAGGCTGAACGTAAATGAAATCCATTGTAAACTCAGTCTCTCTATGTCTTATAAAGGCCAAATTCACATATGCCCCCTGAGCCATGGCATCGTCCATTTCGATTCGAATTTGTACCTGTTTCTCTTGTTCTTCGGGCATAACTTTAACCTCCTTGACTTGTCCTCCCCGCTTAGTATAAACGTGGCGACCTTTCCGATATTTCTTCGGCTCAACCATCTTTATAATGCCATGCGAAGCTTACGCCTCACTCCTCCTTATTCATGTTACATTCAAAAGATAGTCTGTGAAAAGCTTTTGGAATTTTAGGCAAAAAACAAGGACGAATTCTTCTCTTCTAAGCAAATCACTGTTTGACGAGCGAAGCGAGGAGTTTTGATTTGCGCCATGCTGAGTCCGAAGTTTTTTGCCGTAAAGAAATTCCTAAGTAATGAACAGACTATCTTTTGAATCTAACCAAGAATCAATACTTATAACCTTTGTCAAAGGCCTCCTTGAAATCGTACCCGTCCTTGAAATCCTCAATACTATCTTCTTCTGTCTTAGCCAAAAGTCCAGCATCAACCATATTGAAAACTATATTGCCGAAATCTTCTGTCCTTCTAACTCCCCAATTCACAAAAACTGTGCGAGTCATCAGCCCGAAACGTTCCAGACCGTATTCCCTGATGCCCTCAAGCAGTTCCCGACCACTAAGGTGTCTGGGCCTATCGAATTTACTTTGCGTGTAATTTAAAGCTTCCATAACGAAATCGTAAGCCTCCACTTTATAGCAAGGGTTCTTAGCCACAATTTCTTCGACAACCTTCAAGAAATTCATTCTATTATTCATCGTTAAACTTCGCTCAGGCAAACCCTCCTGAAATTACAGGAGTTGCAGGTTTCCTGGTTGATTGTCTTGGCAAAATTATCTTTGGAAGCTATATTCTGAACAGGATCTACCAGTAACGTCTTCATTTCCTTGATATTCTTTCTGATATATCCCTTAATCTCTTCTATCTCTCTGGCATTTAACCTGTTTGTGATACCCCTCTTATTGTACAAATTGTACTCAATCGTTCTAACTTCTTCCGAACCCACATTCCAGTGGTCAATTGCAAATAGAGTGTAACAACCAAGTTGAACGTCGCTTCCGGCACGTTCAGATTTACCGGTTTTCCAGTCTATTATGGTAATCCCGCCATTTCGATCTCTGTAAGCGAAATCTAACTTGACATTGATTTTGCTATCTTCGAAGAGAAAACCCTGAAACTCTTCTATGGGCAACCAGAGTGAAAAGTCGATATTCTTAACCATATCAAAAATATCTGAACTGTAAAAATTCTGAATGCATGTCTCTACGTGCTTCCTGAGGTCTTTCCATCTCTCTTCTTCCACTTTTACATCATATTCGTGCTCAAATAAGGCACAGCTTTTAGGATCTTGCCAGTACCTTTTGTTCTTCGACGATTCGAAGTCGTACCGCATCTGCCCCCTGGTTAATTCGATGAGGCGATTCATCCAAGGTACTCTGCCAGACTTCGTCTCCTCCAGGACATTTTTGATAGAGTTATGTACTATCTCTCCTGCCCACATAAATCTGTTCTTCAGTTTCCCGAGAATATATATCTGCCTGACTTCGTCAGGAGCATCAAATTCCCAACCACCCCAGTGTCCGTAATAGGTGTAATAGTATTTCCTGTGACATTCCCTGAAAATATCATTTCTCGATTTTGACCAGGAGAACTCATTCTTTAATTTTCCCATTTTCCCTCCCATTGGTTGGTTTCCTGAAAGCAGCCAGCTTAAAATTCGACCCCGGGGATTTCAGCTTCTTCCTTTTCCACCACGAAATAAGTTCGCGACTCAGCCAGACCCCTCCTTTTAGCAAAGAACCGACCAAAGACTTCTCTAATGTGAGCATTAAAAGTCTTCACAGCCCGATTATACCTCACCCTGGCCACAGCAATTCTGTTTGTAGTTCCCGACAGTTCATCCATTAGCCTGAGGAAGGTCTGATTGGCTTTCAAGTCGGGATACCGCTCAACGATTGCCAGAAGACGGGCTAAAGCACCATCCAGTTCCTTGGCTGCCTTAAGCTTTTCCGCAACTGTTCTTGCTCCAGCAAGAGCTGAGCGCGCATCGGCTACGTGGGTAAATACTTCCCTCTCATGCTTGACATACCTTTTAACTGTAGCCACCAGATCGGGAATTAATTCGCTTCTCCTCTTGAGCTGTGTATCAATCTGAGCCCAAGCCTCGCTCGCTTCTTCATCCATTCTCACCACGCGATTAAGGCCAGAAATGTACCAAGCAATCCCAACAAAAATCAAAAAGACAAAAATAGCCAGAAAAATCCATGCCTTTCTCATCATTTCCTCCATTTTAAAGAAAAGTTGATTTTGAAGAGCATTGGAATTTTAGCGAGAAACGAGGCTAACAATAACACTTCCAAACAGAATTTTGGTTGAGCCCCGATTTATCGGGGCGAGTTTAATTCTGTGCCCTGCAGAAGCCGAAGTTTCCGGGCGGTAAAAAATTCCTCACCGATCGAAAAATCAACTTTTCTTATTTATTACCATCTCCCGGTGGCACCTCCGCGTTCGATTCTTTAGGAATAAAATCCTCTCCCACTGCGCTCCCGTAAAGGGAAATAGACTTGAGGTTATCTCCGTGCAATCCGATCATTGCCTGGTTGAAAGGCATTACAACTTTCCTAACACGGTTATTTAACTTTTCCAAATTGACAAGATTGACAAGAACGGTCCTAAAGATCCCCCTTCACTCAAATTATTGGTTGCATTTTAACATATTTTCCCAACTTTTTCAACCATCTAAGGATGGAGTCAATTATCTTGAAGATTCCCCGGTAGGCAGATTTTGTGTGAGGCTCTTAAATCTTTCCCGATTTCTAATAAGTTCAGCTTCCTCTAACTCGACCTGTTCGAGGTAGAGCTGTGCCCTCTCGATTCTATCGGCTGTAGGCGGATGGGAGCGAAATAGAGTTTCAAATTTAGTTGGAGGTTTCTTCTCCATAGCTTTAAGTTTCTCAAAAAAGTCAACCATTGCCCTGGGGTCGTATCCGGCAGCAAGGGAATAGCGGACTCCAGAATTGTCAGCCTCAAACTCGTTCTTCCGGCTATATCCGAGAAGCATTAAGGAAAAAAAGAAATCGGTATATTGCCTCAACTGGCTCAAATCTCTTTTAGTGAGTATTTCTCCAATGAGGACAATTGCCGAGTAACCAAATGCTTTTTCAAACCGTTTTGCACCATGGCGATAGACAACGTGTCCAATCTCATGTCCCATCACCCCTGCCAGTTCAGCTTCATCATCCAGCTCCTTAAGAATTCCCCTGGTCACAAAAATGAATCCTCCAGGAGCGGCAAAAGCGTTCACCATCGGAGTATCCAGGACAGTGAAGTAGTAAGCTATCTCCTTCCTCTCGCAAACATCAACCAATTTCTGTCCCACCTCATTTATATACTCATGTAACTCGGGGTCATCGTAAACACCAAACTCATTTACTACCTGTTGAGCAGTTTCTTTCCCCAGGGCTACTTCCTGCCTTGTAGAGAGTAATCTAATTTCCTTTTCCCCTGTAACTGGATGGACTGCACATCCTATCATGAACACAAAGGATAAAAGTAAGAGGATATTCAAAATTCTTCTCATCTAATTTCTCTCCCTAAACCGCAAGCCATCCTCCATCTACAAAGATTGTCTGCCCAGTTATGTAATCAGAAGCATCACACGCAAGAAAGACAGCTATTCCTGCCAAATCTTCTGGTTTGCCCCATCTGCCCAAAGGAATTCTTGCATTTATTGCTGAAAATCTTTCCGGATCCTGCCGCAAAGGCTCGGTCAAATCAGTCGTAAAATAGCCTGGTCCAATGGCATTAACTCTAATATTATATTTCGCCCAGTCGCTAGCGAGAGACTTGGTCAGTTGAGAAACCCCTCCCTTACTTGCTACATAGGCAGAAATATTCTTGCCACCGATAAAACTGGCTATCGAAGAAATGTTTATAATTTTTCCTCTCTTCTGTTTAATCATTACTCTCCCCACGGCCTGGCAACATAGGAAAGTGCCTTTCAAATTGATATTGATCTCCTTGTCCCAATCTCTTTCTGAAAAGTCTTCAGAGGGCACTCTGGTAATCCTTCCAGCATTATTGAACAGGAAATCTATCTTCCCAAATTTTTCCAGTGTTTTCTCTAACATTCTATCAATATCTTCTTTCCTCGACACGTCAACCTGCAGGGGAAGCACCTCTCCTCCCCAATTCTTGATTTCCTCAGCTACTTTCTCAATTTTTTCTATGTCCCTGCTCGTTACAGCAAGGTCTGCCCCAGCCTGAACAAGACCAATAGCAATACCCTTACCTAGACCACGGCTGGCTCCAGTCACTATCCCCACTTTCCCCTTAAGGCTCATCTTTTCTAAAATCATAAATTCTTCCTCCTATAGCTCAACTTTCCCATTATGCTTCTTATTTTCTTAGGGGGCTTGACTATAAACGCCACTATTGTAAATACGCCAATAAAAACTGTTGGTAACTGTATCGTCAAAGGATTAACGTCAGGATAAACCAACCTCTCTAAATAATGAACTATGAACGAACCAGAATAGACTAAAGATGCTTCATATCTTAGCCTGAGTTCATTTTCGAGGATGGTCAAGGGGCAATACCTGCCGAGAATGCTCAAAGAGGCAACATAGAAAATACCCAAAAGGTGGAGAGACCTGAACAGCCAGCGGTCAAAGAATTTCTTCCTGAAGAAGATAGCATATAAGGTAAGCAGAAACCCAAGTAGCATAAATAGTATAAACAGGAAATGTACCACAATGATTGCATCAACAAATATTTTATACGCCATTTTCTATGAACTCTCTTTTGATTTCCCACCTTAGAACCATTCCATTCCTATAATTCTCGAGCTTGTAACCAACTATGAATCTCTTTCGAAAAGGAAGGAAATATCTCAACTCCCATCATTACTACTTTACCTTCTGAGCTAATCTGTGGAGTTCTGGATTAGCTAGAGCCTCAACTTTTTTCCTCACCACACGAGAATAATACTCTCTCTCGGTCTTGGTCATCTTCTCCCCTCTTAACTTCTTAAGGAATAGTTCTTTTTGCTTAGAAGAAAAGACCTGTGAAAGGGCATACTCAAGACCAAATTCCTCTTTCATAGAAGCAAGTTCTGTAAGTTTAGATTTCTCTTCTTTAAAATAGTTCTTAAAAGTATTTTTTAATCTTTCTGCCGACATCAAGTTGTTACCAACTTGTAATTCCTCTCGTCTTTTAAGCTTTCCAAGCATCTCATTATAATCCTCCTTTTTGAAAGAAAGTAACTTATAAAGTTTATCCGCCCAAGAAAATTTTACATTCAAAACTTCGTATAAAACAAGCGACATCAGCACTAATTTTGATAGGTATAATTTACCAAAAGGCTTTTTTAAATGCCATTTGACCATATCATAATTGAACCGGCCTTTCTCAGCACTATTAGCCAACAAAAGAGGAAACCCTTCCCATAGGCGAAGATTCTTGCTTTGTACAACTTCAGCAAGAGTAGCATTGACGTCCAGACTCTCTTCTTTCTCAAACAAAGGATATCCAAGCATTTTAGCTTTTTTTAAAAGAGTTTTATTGTTCATCATATAACCCTTCTTTTTTAAGAATACTTAAAAAATGAGCAAAATTCTTATTCACCTTCTCTTCAGAAACATCAAATGACGCTGTTTGGTGAAAACGTCTTTTAAGGAATCTTATATTTATCTCTTTTTTCTTCGCTCTAATCAAGGCCAAACAATATTCTATATCTATAGCTGCACCTCTAAATAGTTTACTTATAATAAGGCCATAATGATTGAGTGCCCCTAAGTAAATAAGATTAAATTCTTTTATCAAGATATGATTGCCCTTTTGAAGAGGTGACTCCAAGACTTCTGTTGTATGTACTTTTTTGCCCCTAAATAACTCAAAAATAAAACCATCGCCTCTTGCCCAACCCCAGCCGGTTACTGACTTATAGCCAAGTTGTTTCAGTATTCTTATGAGGTAATCATATTCAGCTTCGTTTGGTATCAGCAAATCTATATCTTTTGTAGATTCCTTTACATCTAAAAGTGTCATCGCTGTTCCATCACAAGCAATAAGATGCACTTTTCTTTTAAGATAGCCATCCCATACTGAAAGTTCATCCAAATAGACCTTGTTTATCTATTCGATATTTCATACAATTTATTGCATCTATTTATACAATTCTGTATCAAATTATACAGTGTATTTATAAACTGTCAAGAACTAAATTTTAAATTTGTATGCTCCTTAAGAAAAATCCTATGGTCTGTAGGATATGTTTAAAACTTAGAAAATTCTGGTGGCGAAGGAAAGACATGAACATGGGACGTCCCGGTTTTATTGGTTTGTGACTACGATTCTACCATATCTTGAAAGGTGGGTCAATAGAAAGGATTAAGGCATATAATCAAATTCATATTCTTCAGGATGTTTTGGGTAGGTATATCATAAAAGTAGTACCTTTGCCCCCTTCTGTTTTTAATTCTATTCTCCCATGGTGATTACTAATGATGTCTTTCGATATTGTAAGACCTAATCCTGCCTCACCTTTTGTGCTAAAGAATGGTTCAAAAATTCTTGACTTTACCGTTTCAGGTATTCCCTGGCCATTATCTTTAAATTCAACAATTACCCATTTATCGTCCGATTTCGTCTCTACAGATAGCCTGCCGCCTTGAGAAAATGCATCGATGGCATTATTAATAAGATTGATAAATGTTTCCTGAAATTGCCCCTTATTTCCTGAAACGATTAGAGAACTTTTATCTAATTGCTTGCTTAATATGATTCCTTTCTTTATAAATTGATAACTCATTAAAGTCAAAGTTTCATCCAAGGTTTTATTTATATCGATTTTTTCAACTTTGGAGTAGTCTTGCTTGGTGAAATTCAGAATCTCCTCAACTACCTCGTTTCCATGAGATGTTATATCGCAAATATCTTCTATATTTTTTTCTAAATCCTCGGTTGACAGTGGTCTTTTAATATTATCCAGCAAATATTTCCCTTTACTCGAAATTATCCCCAAGGGGGTTTTCATCTCATGAATTATGGTTCCAATCAACTTTCCTATAGAAGCCATCTGTGTTGAACGATATAATTGATTTTTGGCTTCACGAAAAAGACTTTCAATATGCTTCCTATATAACTCTCTTTTCTTCGTCTCTTCACCAAAATATCCACTGACTATTGCTACAATAAATAAAAATGGAATTCTTAAAAGCAACCCTGTATTAAACAGTTCAACTCGACCTGTATCTTTAACAAGCATACCAAAGTAAAAAATAAACGCCAAAAATGCAATTATAACACTCATCTTTAAACTTGAAGCTAAAGCAGACGCAAATATGACCAAAAAGTAAGCCATATAAAGGTCTGTATCAATACCTCTGGTTAAATATATAACTGACGAGATAAAAAATATGTCAATCAAAAAAATGGAACTCATAAATTTGCCTGAATAAATTCTTCTTTCAGAAACAAAAATTAAGTAGAGATTAAAAATGGTAAAGGCAAGCCAAATTAAAACTGATTGAATTGGAAGAACGAATTCTTTATCGGGCTCGTACAGAACCAGGAAAATAACTATCACAAGAATTAACCATTGAAAGATGATGATGAAACTCTTGTGATTAAGATTGTAAACTTTTCTTTTAGCTTTACTAAAAAATTGCTTCATATTACAAATCCTCTAAATCTACCAACTGGATATTGGAGTTCCATCAAGGCCGAGATGTGTGCAATCAATGCAAATTCCCCCTGTTGCAGAATTATAGCACCATCCACCGCTATCAGTGATATTAGGGCCTAGGACTTGATTTGTTCGTGAATGATCCTTAAGGCTCAAATATGGAATCTCATTTACATAATCAGGATTCAGGGAATTGGAAAGTGGGCTAGGAGGCCATGCTCCGTCATTAGTTCCATAATAGGTCATAATTGCCATACGCAAAATACCCAGATTCCCCTTTGCGGTATTCTCGTTTCCTTGGCGAATTAAATTGCCAGCTTTGGCGATAAGAATAACTGCAAGTAGCCCAATAACTGCTACAGAAATCATCAGTTCGGTCAAAGTGAACCCTTTTAAATTTGACACGCTACATCCTATTTTATTCAATTTTCTCAAAAGCATTACCCACTTACAATCTTATACTTCCTATCAGACAAGAAAAGTCAAAAGAAGAAAAGCTCCCCTCCAGTGACCCTTCGCTTCTCCTCCCATTAGGTCGGGGCTCACGCCCTTCGAATCCTTCCGCAGGTAACCTAGACTGCCGGGGGAGAATTCGCTTTTTCCCCGTCCCATCTACTCCCACGGCTCAAAAGCCAGCCAACTCGCTTCCGCGCTCCACACTCTTCCTCGGATGACCTCGGCGCTCGTTGGCTTCGAATCCCTGCAGGTAACCTAGACTGCAGGGGGAGGATTCGCTTTTTCCCCGTCCCATCTACTCCCACGGCTCAAAAGCCGGCCAACTCGCTTCCGCGCTCCACACTCTTCCTCGGATGACCTCGGCGCTCGTTGGCTTCGAATCCCTGCAGGTAACCTAGACTGCCGGGGGAGGATTCGAACCTCCACGCCAAGATCCAGAGTCTTGTGTCCTACCATTAGACAACCCGGCAATTTTTATCCTTTTTGCTGTTCTTTTTTCTCTTGTTTTTCTTCCTTCTTTTCTTTCTTTTCTTTCTCTCCCTTTTTTACCTCGTCAACATAGTTTAGCTGGAGAGTGGCGAGAGTCTCACTAATTAACTTTTCTTCCTCTTTAACCAGATTTCCTTTAGTCCTCTCTTTTAACATTTCCATCATATCGATTGTTACTTTTGCCTGCTCTAAATTTCTCTCAATCTTGCCTGTCAAGGGATTAGTAACTTTACCCATCTGCTGCATTGCTGCCTGGGAAAGGGAAAGAACAAGGCTCATAAAAAGCATGTTCGATTTTCGTTCTTCAGCCATCCTGCCTCCTTGAGAGAAACTATAGGAAGTTTTTGATTGTGTAATCTATTCTCTTTAAGACTCTCTCTTTGCCGACAAACGATAAGAGAGCAAATAGACCCGGCCCTCTCGTGCGGCCGGATACTGCCGCCCTGATAGGATGGAACACTTCACTCGTCCTTTTACCGCTCTGCTCAGCATAGTTCCGAACTTCCCTTTCAATTTTCTCTTCTGAGAAGTCTTCCAACTTAGTGAGCCTTTCCCTACAATCGCATAATATCTCTTTAACGCCTTTAACCTTCAATACTTTGTCTTTAGCCTCCTCTTCGTAATCTTCATCTTTTAAATCTTCCTTAAGCATATATTTTATTAAATTGGGAATATCCTTCAGTAATTTTATTTTTTCCTGTTCAAGGGAAACCGCCTTTGTTAATACATTCTCTACCCATTCTCTAACTTCTTCATCTGTGTCCCCTTGGACCAGATTTTCTTTAATTATAAACGGAAGCGCTTCCGTAGTAAGATTATACGGTTTCATTTTCCTTATATATTCGCCATTCATCCAGAGAAGTTTCTGAGGGTCGAAAATGGCAGCCGATTTTGCGCACCTTTCTAAAGAAAACTTCTCTTTCAATTCCTCTATGTTGAAAATCTGCTGACTATCTTCTGTAGCCCAGCCCAGAAGGGCTAAATAATTCCTCACCGCTTCCGGGAGATAGCCTTGGTCCCGGTAGTATTCCAATGCAGTTGCCCCATGCCTCTTGCTTAAACGGGCTCCGTCCGAGCCGAGAATCATCGGGATATGGGCAAATTTTGGCTTCTGCCAGCCGAGGGCCTGATAGAGGAGAATCTGCCTGGGAGTATTGGATATGTGGTCATCACCACGAATCACATGGGTTATCTCCATCTCGTGGTCATCAACTACAACTGCAAAATTGTATGTGGGAGAGCCACTCGATTTGAGCATAACAAAATCGTCCAGTAATTTACTCTCAAAGCTCACTTTCCCCCTCACTATATCTTCAAATTCTGTAACTCCCTCCTGAGGAGTCTTGAAGCGCACCACAGGCTTCCTCCCTTCCTCTATATACATCTTCTCATCTTTTGCACTCAGACTGCGACATCTGCCATCATATTTTGGTGGCCTCTTCTCCTGAAGTGCCTTCTTTCTCATCTCCTCCAGCTCTTCAGGAAGACAATAACACCGATAAGCCTTACCAGATTGAACCAGTTCTTCAGCATACTTCTTATATAACTCAAGTCTTTTCATCTGGAAGTATGGTCCATATTTTCCAACTTCTTCAATGACTATCTGGGAAGGTTCACGAATTTCTTCAACTAATCGTCCGCCCGGCTTGAGAGTAATCTTGGGGCCCTCATTCCAATTCATACCCAACCATTCGAGCCCGTGAATAATCTGCCGCACAGCGTCATCTGTGGAGCGCACCTCATCAGTATTTTCTATCCGCAGAATAAACCTACCACCCTTCTGCCAGGCAAAAAGCCAGTTAAATAGTGCAGTGCGGGCTCCTCCTAAATGGAGATAACCTGTGGGCGAAGGTGCAAATCGTACCCGAACAGACATTAAAGCCTCCGACATTATCTGGACTCCTTGCGAAAGCAAGGTTTCCATCTATGAATCCTCCCTTTCGGGAAGACTCCAGTCTTTACCCTGATTTCATCAAAAATTCCAGACTCTTTCACGCTTAATAGATTACTTTGTTCAGGGGATACTCTATTATTCCCTCAGCGCCAGCGCGCTTCAGTTCCGGAAGAATCCTCTTTGCCATTTCCTCTTTTAGGATTACCTCAAGGGCTACCCAACCCGGAATGGTCAAAGGGGAAACTGTTGGCTTTTTGAGTCCAGTCACGATCTTCATAAGTTTGGGAATGTCCTTCTCTCTCACGTTCATCTTTAATCCCACCATACCCTCTGCCGCCAGAGCTCCCTGCAAGAGAATAGAGATATTCTCAATCTTATTCCTCTTCCAGGGATTCTGATAAGACCTCTTATTGGCAATGAAACGCGTTGTCGATTCTATAACCGTATCTATACCTCTTAAATAATTTGCCTCCAGAGAAGAGCCCGTCTCGGTCAATTCTACAATAGCGTCAGCTAAAGTGCCCGCCTTCCCCTCGGTGGCTCCCCAGGAAAATTCCACCTCTGCTTTTACTCTTTTCTTCTTCAAATAATCTTTAACTACATTAACTAACTCAGTGGCTATCTTCTTCCCCTTCAGGTCCTCCACGGATTTAACTCGTGAATTGTTGGAAACAGCCAGGACCCACTTTATAGGACGGTAACCAGACTTGGAATATACAAGTTCACACACTTCCCTTACTTTTGCCTTATTGTCTTTAATCCAGTCGTAGCCAGTGAGCCCTGCATCAAAAGTACCATCCTCAACATATCTAGCCATCTCCTGGGCCCTTACCAGCATAATTTCCAATTCCGGGTCGTCGCAAGAGGGAAAATATGACCTCTCTCCTACATAAATGCGTATGCCAGCTTTACGAAACAGTTCCATAGTTGGCACCTGGAGACTCCCTTTCGGTAAACCCAATTTTAATCTTGGCATTTATCCCTCCCTTAAGAGCGTTAATCCGCCACTCGACGGGAGTCATTGCGAGGGAACGAAGCGACCGAAGCAATCTCGGGATTGCCACGCTCCTTTCAGTCGCTCGCAACGACATTATAAATTTCTCTTCTCCATTACAATAGCATCTTCTCCGGTATAGGCATAGTAGCCTTCTGTGACTCTCACTTTCCTGAAACCCCATTTCTCGTACAACCTCTGTCCAACCTTATTGGAAGTTCGAACTTCTAGGGTTGCTATTTTGGCTCCCAAGTTTTTTGCCTTCTCCAGAAGGATTCCGAGGAACTTACTCCCTATGCCACGATTCCTATACTCTGGATGTACGGCAAGATTGGTTATGTGCGCTTCATCTTTAACCGTCCAGAAGCCACCATAAGCAACCATCCCACCCTTTTTCTCTTCCTGAGACTTTTCTCTCATTACGTAAAAGTGGGAAAAAGGTAGTATCAGCTCATGATAGAACATTGCCAGTGACCACGGTTCAGGAAAAGATTCACTTTCTATCTTCACCACCTCCTCGAGGTCGCTGTAATCCAATGGGAGTATGGTAAGTTTCAAATCTTCCGCGTCCTTTGCCTCTCTTCCCATTTCACTTCAGCCTCCGGTTTCCTTATATATAGCGGAAAGACTTCATCATACTTTTTCCCTTCCCCTGAAACAAGTTTCTCCAAACCCAGCTGCGCAACTCGGTCTGCCGAAGCATAACGCTTCTCCTTCTCGACAATCTTTGCTTTCTTCTTTAGAGAATCTTTAATTAGCTCTTCATAGATGTCCACTGCTTCACCGAGAAAGAGTATAGTTTCCCCTTTATCTTTCAATCCTTCCAACCAGCTCTCTATCCCAATTAGTTGATGGGGAGTTAATCTCTTTCTGCCCTCATATAGTGCGGTGTAGATTTCCCGGCGCAGAGCGTCAATCATGGGACAAACTACTTCTCCAGATGTCCCCATGCCAAAGGCTAATCCATCGAGGCTCGGAATTCCTACCAGCGGAATGTTTAAACTCTGAGCAAGCCCTCTGGCTGTGGAAACTCCAATGCGAATTCCAGTAAATGAACCTGGGCCAATGCTGACTGCAATTCCATCTATATCCTTGATAGCCATACCATTGCTTATCAATATTTCATCAAGGAGTGGAATTACCCTTTCCGAATGGAAAAGTCCCAGGTGGAGTGAAATCTCATCCCGTATCTTCTCTCCATCTGCCAAGGCTATGCTACAGGTCTTAGTTGATGTCTCTATTCCCAGAATTACCATTTAGCTTGATTTCTCTGCCAACCAGATTGGTTATCCTTATCTCCCGATCGTGCTCAGAAATTATCTTTAATTCTATTTCGATTCTCTCTTCGGGCCAGAGTGGCCTTATCTTTTCAGCCCATTCAATAGTTGTTACTCCCTGGTTATAGAAATATTCTCTATATCCCAGTTCTTCTACTTCCGATAATTTATCAAGACGAAAGAGGTCAAAATGGTAGAGTGGAATTCGTCCTTTATACTCATTGATTAACTTGAAGGAGGCACTACTTACAGAGCTTCGAACTCCCAACCCCTGGGCAATGCCCTGAGTGATGGTTGTCTTGCCAGAGCCGAGCTCCCCGACAAGGCAGATTATATCTCCAGGCACAAGGCTTTTGCCGATTGCTCTACCAATCTTTCTTGTCTCTTCCTCACTCCTTGTAACCTTTACCAAACATCTGTTGTTCATTATTCAATAAAGTCAAAAACTCTGGACTCCTTGCGAAAGCAAGGTGAAATACCTCTCGCCCTTTCGCGTAGACTCCAAACTTTTTGGCATTAAGAAATTCCTCAGCGATAAACAAATTATCTTTTAACGTCTCAGAAGCTATATCCCAAATCTATTCACCAAGATGTCGGATGATACCGTATTTCCTTAGAATCGCAAGATCTGCCTTTCTGGCTGTTTGGTCTTCTTTTATTCTGTAATCAACGTCCATGATTTCTATAAACTCTGCCGTATAGTCCTTTAACACGCCTGGATATTCAAAT
>JBHIBS010000020.1:0-30145 GCA_046759165.1 bacterium
AATCTGAGACAGAATTCTCATCTAAGAAATATCTCTTAAATTTATCATCTCCTAAATTTCTAATTATTTGGACAATTTCCTCTTTGCCGTTTAAGAAAGATTCTATATTTAAGGAACTTCTATCTGCGGAAATTTCTTCTATTAGTTCATAAAAACGTAAAGGAAAATCTGTATGCGATAATTGCCATAATTTAATAACCCTGTCATCCTTATACTGAATTAGTTTCTTAAATAGTGGCGAAGTTTTAACTTCTCGAACGAAATCCCTAAATTCTTTTTCTGAAAGTTCCATCAGATTAGCCGATTTTATTCGACCAATTAACCTAACAACCTGTTTTGCTCTTTGAATTTTTTTCTGTTGAATTACCTGACTATTTATATTTCTCATTCCACTTTTTTCTTTTCTTTATTTGCTATTTCCTCTCTTAATTAACCAAATCTTGAAAAATTTATTCCAATCTTTATTTCTTTATGTCAACAATAAGCTGACCACCGACTGCTACATTCTCCGGCAAATTCTCCTTAATAAGTACCACAAACACCTCTTTATGTAGATTAAAAGCTCGAATTGCTGCTTCAGTCAAGTCGGCAGCTAATTTTCTCTTCTTTTCTAAATTCTCAATCCGCGGTCCTTCTACTGTAATCTGTGGCATTTTTTCTACCTCCTTTAACTATTTTTTGCGAATTCTTTTCATTTTATATATTACCTAATTTTTAGGGTCTGGGCAAACAATATAAGCTATATCTTTGTCTTTTTCCCAGGGAAATCTTCCGCAAAACGTAAAACATAAATTGCCTGAGAAATCGAATTATAAACACCTATACACATTCCTCCGGGTGTCTTTGAATCAATGTGGAATTGATTCCCTTTTTTAAAACCTTGTGAGCACTTTCCTTTAACAGACTTAACGGTTACTACAATCCTGATAAGTTTTAGGCTCTATGGAATTTAGTCTGCTTTTATCATATTCTTTTAAGTTTTTTCAAAATTTATAAACAGTTGTAGTTCTTTTGCTCTTAGTTATATGACATATTTAGGTACATCGTTCACTCCAAATTCAACTAATTTGGGTTCGGGAGTATCAAACGAAAGTTCAATTAGAATAGGTAAATCTTTTGTTTTATTCGTCGATAAAATAGAGTATATTTAAAGCTTTGTTTGTAAAGCTCTCGCTTTACACTCCGTTATATAATTAAAAAGTTGTACACGATGTGTCTGTATTTGTTAGTTATATATTAGTACACTATTAGCGGAACCTTAATCACAATCGCTATAGGTTTCTTACTTGAAACCTTCTGTTGTACCACTGGGAGTCTGCATCGCCTACTCCCTCCAGTCGTAATATTCCTGACCATCTTCAACTGATGACTAATGGTTTTTATAGAACCTTCCTTTTTACAATTTAACAATACACTTAGTCGGACATTTCTCCAGAGGTTTCTTCCAGTCGGTGTCCTCTTTTATTTTCCCGATGTCCACCCGGGCCAGGTTATCTTCCACTTTAAAAAGTTCCGGACAGCTCTTCTCACATAGATTGCAAGCAATGCAGCCCACCGGGCAGATGCTTCTAACTACCTTTCCCTTGTCCAGGGAACTGCAGACTACGGCGATCAAGGGGCGAACTCCATCCCATATCTCCAGAGAGATTATCCTCCGGGGACAGGCCTTAACACAATTCCCACAACCGGTGCACTTCTCCCGGTCTATTCGAGGGAGTCCATCTTCCATAACGATGGCCTCGAAGGGGCAGACCTGAGCGCAATCCCCATATCCGAGACAGCCATAAACACAGGATAGTTCTCCTCCCGCTACCAGGATACTTGCCCGGCAGCTTCTCAGCCCTCGATAGTCCGCCCGGTGCTTTTTCTCCTCGGATTTAGCCCCGCAGTGAACGACGGCCATTTTCCTCTCCACTACCTGACTTTCTACCCCCAATACGGAAGCTAACTGCTCAGCTACATTCGCCCCTCCAGTCACACAATCGTTTACGGTTACTTCCTTGACTAAAAGTTTCTCGGCGAACAACCGGCAACTGGCCGAGCCACAGACTCCACAGTTGACTCCAGGAAGAATGGCATCTATCCTCTCCACTCTGGGGTCTTCCTTGACGAAAAACTTCTTACTGGCTATGGCCAGGACCAGGGCAAAGAAGGTTCCTAAGCCTGCCACGCTCAATATCGCTACTAAAGTCGTAGTATCCATAATCTATCAAAAAATTAATCAGACACTAATTTACACTGATGAATAGAACGATATTTCTTATTTGGTTCTAATCTGTGCCTTGATTTTAATCTTTTTCTTTCTGTGTCCTCTGTGGTTTATGCTTTTGTTAAGCTGAGGGTAGTCCGGCAAAACCCATAAAGGCTAAAGCCATTAGTCCAGCGGTAAGTAGCGTGATCGCCGCTCCCTGAAGGGCTTCCGGCACATCGGCAAACTCCAGCTCCTTCCGGATGCCGGCCATAATGACAATAGCCAGGGTAAATCCCACTCCCGAGCCAAAACCAAAAAGGATACTCTGGATAAAATTATACTCCCGCAAAACCAGAAACAGGGCACTGAAAAGAATAGCGCAATTAGTAGTTATGAGAGGAAGATAAATACCCAGAGTGCGATAGAGGCCTTGGCTAGTCTTTCTGATAAACATCTCCACTAACTGAACCAGAGAGGCGATGACCATGATGTCGGTAACATACTCCAGAAAACGCAGGTCGAACTTGATGAGGATAAAAGTATTGATCAGCCAGACCACAGGAGCAGTTAGAGTCATCACAAAGGTCACGGCCATACCCATGCTCAAACTGGCCTTCACCTGGGTGGATACCCCGATGAAAGGGCATATCCCCAAAAAATATTTCAGCACAAAGTTGTTTACTACCACAGCACTGAAAATGATTAAAAGAAGCTCGCTCATTCCCTCTCCTTTTTAATGGCATACCGGTCTTTTATTTGCCTTACCCGTAAAGACATTGCTGATACCGATCAGCGTTCCCAGAGTGAGGAAGGCTCCCGCCGGCAGGAGCATGATTATCCACGGACGAAACCCCCCTCCTTTGCCCACGAGGGCTAAAATCTGAAATCCGAATATCGTCCCCGAACCCAGAAGCTCTCGGATGCTGGCTAAAACGATGAGAGCCAAAGTGAAGCCCACCCCCATACCCAAGGCATCAGCCACGGCCCGATGGACAGGATTCTTGGAAGCAAAAGTCTCCTGACGACCCAAGATTAAGCAGTTAACGACAATCAAGGGAATATAGGGACCCAGAGCCTTGCTGATGTCCGGAAAGTTCCCTTTAAGAAAGAGATCTACTACCGTTACAAAGGTAGCAATAATAACTACAAAAGAGGCAATCCTCACCTGATGAGGAAATACCCTCCTGAAAAGGGAGATGATGGCACTGGAGCAAAGGAGAACGAAAGATGTAGCCAAGCCCATACTTAATCCAAAGATAGCCGCATTGGTTACCGCCAGGGTAGGACACATACCCAACAACTGCCGAAAAACAGGGTTCTCCTTCCACAATCCCTTAAGAGCATCTTTGAATAAAACATACTGTTTCATTCAATCTTTCCCCTTCTCAAATAATTCTTAGTCAATAGTCAATGGCAAAAATCTTTAACTATGGACAAGGGGCTGATTTTTGGACCAAGAACTGGATTCAATTCTGGAACACTCACTTCACTTTAAGTGCTTCCGATACCATAGCTATCTCTTTATTAAGCATATCAACTACCGCTGCTGAGGAGATGGTAGCTCCGGTTATAGCATCGATCTCCCCGGGTTTCTTGGGCGTGGCCGGATTTCTGTTCCTAATGTATGTTATCTTCGGCGTCACAGCGAGCCCCTTAAACTGTTCTTTGAACTCCTGAGTGGTAATCTTTCCCCCTAAACCAGGAGTCTCCACGCTCTCCAGAACCTCTATCCCCAACAACTTTTCCATCTGACTATCCAGGCCGAGCATCAACTCAATCTTCCCCTGAAAGCCTGGTCCTTCCACTTCCAAGGCTGTCCCCACCAAGTTCCCCTCTCCATCAAGTCCTCTATAAATGACTAGACCATTCCTCTCCTCCACTCGATAATCCTTGGCTTCGGGAAGGACGGTAAAGATAGCTTCCTTTAACCTCTTTAACCGCTGTTGCTCGATGAGGGGCGCCACCCGCTTATATACTTTAACCAGGGTCCCCCCGGAAACAGCTCCTACCACGGTAAGGACGATTACCATTTTAGTTGCCGGAGACATTTTTCACCTTCTTTGATGACGGCCTCCGAAAGGTTTTGGCCGAGTGTATCTATTGATAAGGGGAGTAGCCATATTCATCAACAATATGGAATACATCACTCCCTCGGGCAGTCCTCCCCAGAGGCGAATGATTATTAGCAGTATACCACATCCGAGGCCAAAAATCCACCTCCCTTTCTTGGTCACTGGGGTAGTTACCGGGTCGGTGGCCATAAACAGCGCTCCCAAAAGGAGACCTCCCGCTAAAAGATGAAAGAGTGGGGACGGAAACTTGGCAGCATTGACCAAGTGAGTGACTCCCCCAAGAATAAAGACGGTGCCTAAATAACTGAGAGAGATTCTCCAGCCTATGAGCCTTCTCCAGAATAAGTATGCCCCACCCAGAAGAAGAGCTAAAGCGGAGGTTTCTCCTAAGGAACCTGAGGTCCACCCCAAGAACAGGTCAAGAAGGGGAACTATCCCTCCTTGAAACTTCATCAGGGCAAGGGGAGTGGCTGCGGTAACGGCATTCAGGCTAAGGGGCTCCGTCCAGGTGGTAAGGAGCACAGGGAAGGCAGCCATCAGGAAGGCCCTTCCCACCAGAGCAGGATTAAAAATGTTATAACCTAACCCTCCGAATATCTGCTTCCCCAAGGCAATGGCCATCACCGCCCCCAAGGCCGCTATCCCCAGCGGAAGAGCCGGAGGAAGAACAAGGGCTAAAAGAAGTCCGGTGACCAAAGCGCTGCCATCGAGGAGTGTTACTTTCCTCCGACGCGCCTTCCTGAAGATAACTTCTGTAATTAAGGAGGCAAGAATGCAGACTATGATAAGGCTTACGGCCTTTCCCCTGTAGAAATAGACGGAGGCCGCTACCGCGGGAATCAATCCGTAAATAACCCCTCGCATCATGGAACCAACATCCTTCTCATCCTTGATGTGGGGTGCTGCAGTTATGATGAACTCTTCTTTCATGTGCGTTTTATCTCTTGAAGTTCTGCTTTCCCTAACTTGAAAAGGTGAACCAGAGGAATATGAGCCGGACAGACATACTGGCAGCATCCGCATTCCATACAGTCGAGGATGTTATAGTCGTTAAGCCTCTCCCAGCGGCGGGCTTGTACCTCTTTCCTTATCTCAGTGGGGAGAAGTCCCATGGGGCAGGTATCCACACAGCGAGCGCACCGGATACAGGGCATCTCCTCTCGAAGGTCTACCTCTGTCTCCGCCAAGCAGAGGATGCCTGAAGTGCCTTTGGTCACCGGCACACTTAAGGTATACTGGGCTAATCCCATCATCGGCCCTCCGATAATCACTTTGCCAACATCTTCCCGAAATCCGACACATTCCTCAATCAGATCGCCGATGGGCGTTCCTATCCTCGCCCGGAGATTAACAGGATTGTTCACTACTCTTCCCGTAACCGTAACCACTCGCTCATATAAAGGTTTGCCGAACCTCACCGCCTCGTAGATGGCCAGAGCCGTCCCCACATTATTGACTACGCATCCCACATCCAGAGGGAGACCGCCACTGGGGACCTCCCTGTCGAGTAGAGCCTTTATCAACTGTTTCTCAGCTCCTTGCGGGTATCTCACCTGCAGAGGAACTACTTCTACCCTTTCTTCCTCCAGGAGAGCCTCGTTCAGGGATTCGATAGCTTCTGCCTTATCTTTCTCTATGCCCACATAAGCCTGCTTCACCCCCAAGGTTCTCATAATTATCCTCAATCCCTGGACTACCTCATTAGTTTTCTCCACCATAATACGGTAGTCGCAGGTGAGATAGGGTTCACATTCCGCTCCATTCAGGATAAAGGTATCTATCTTCTTTCCTTGGGGAGGAGTAAGTTTGACATGAGTAGGGAAAGCCGCCCCTCCCAATCCCACTATGCCTGCTTGCGCTATTATCTTCCTCACTTCGTCAGGAGCGACCCCTTCCGGCTCCCGTGGGGTGAACTCCTCTCGCTCGTCCTTCCCATCCCCCTCAATGACGATAGCCAGACCACTTCCCAACACCGAATGAGGATGTTTCTCTATACCTACCACCCTGCCGGAGAGGGATGAATGGACAGGACTAGAGATAAACTTGTCGCTCTTCCCAATCCGTGTCCCTACCTTAACCTCATCGCCGATTTTAACTGTTGGTTCCGCCGGCGCTCCGGTATGCTGACTCAAAGGAATAACTACTTTCCCCGGAAGCTTTGCTTCCTTAATCGGTTTGTCACTGGTGAGCTCCCGGAAATACTGGAGGTGAATTCCTCCGCCAAATGTTATGGCCATCTCTTATCCTCTAAAGTTAGCCCTCGCTTCGCTCGCAATTGCTTTTGCTCCGCGAATAGATCTGGCTGTCTCCTCGATATCCTCCTCATTTAGAAAGGCAGGCATCACCGTGGTTTTAAATTCATAATCAACTTTGCTTCTCATGAGAATATCAACCTTCTCTTTTACTCTCTCCAGATTAACCTTCGTTTCCACCAATGTGTCCTTTCATATTTATTACTTTCATCTTTATTCTTAATATCCATAATTACAGAATCAAGCAACTCCTCCTCTATCAGCTCTCTGGACATCTCCGGGTGACTGCCGTTAGTCTCTATCTTCACCGGCATATTCCCCCCTTTCATCTCCCCGATGAACTCGGGAAAAGAGATATGAATGGTCGGTTCTCTTCTGGAAATGACTACTCCATCCAACCAGCTCTTCTGTCTGTGTATGCCCCCCTCAACCTGCCAAAAGGACCCCTTATCCAAATTCTCTGGGTGGTCTCTGGGTGAAAGGCAAAATCAGGAACATAACACTATGGACATCTAAAGTTACAGGGAGGCGAAAAAATGACGGAAGCTCTCCTCCCGTCTCATTCTATGAGAGAGTTCTCCAAGAAACCTTCCATCTCCGACACGGATGTAGCACTTAGACTCTCCAATCAAATACTTCTTAAAATCCTCAGATTTGCACACTTCTCCTCTCCATCCGGCCTCCTTCCTTCCCTCGTTCTTCAAGATAGTGGTGGAAACCTTCTACATACTATAGAAAGCCCCTTCGGCCAGAGCATCTACCGTGTGTCCATATGATAAAAGTTAATTTATACTTTATCAGAAATATTGAGGCTTCCCCGAATTCATGGCAGAAAGGAGAGTTAGTGTAGAGAATAAAGATTGCAAAGTGAAACTTTATGAAGCCTTATTTTATCAATCTTAAAAGGCAATAAAAATTCTACAAAAAAGTCTATTGGGCATTCTCCTTGTTTTAAATTTTTGTGCAAAGAAATTCTATGTGGTATGTGGATTATAAATTAAAATTTCTGGCTGGTCTAGATTACTTAAAGGGTTAATAATTAATGGCACTTGGGCGGCTTGCCATGAAACTCTTTATCGCTAGCACTAATCATTCTGTCCAGGAATCTTCCCCACCAGCCTTTCTTTTTGAGCCACTTTTCCGGATTCTTAGAAAATTTCTCTCGGCAGCCTGGAGCGCAGAAGTAGTAAGTTTTGCCATTGTATTCCAGCCTATGCTTTGTTGTTTTTTCGTCTACCATCATCCCGCAAACTAAATCCTTGACCATGTCCCTCACCCCCTTATACTGGCTGGGCTCCTTTCGGCTTTAACAAATTTTTCTATATGTTTCTACCTTTAAAACAATCGGGGAATGAAAGGAGATACTCAGCACTGCTTGAACTTCTCCACCATCTTCTCTTAAGTTTTCCCGGTACTTATTCTAATGGGTAACCTAAAGGCATTATAAAAAGTGGACGTCTATCTTCAGAGATGCCTAATACTTCTTGAACCGCTTCATCCATAAAAGCGCCTACACTTACTGTTCCTAATCCCAAAGACTCTCCCTGAAGATAAATATTTTCCGCTACCGCTCCTGCCTCCATAATGGCATATTTGGGGCCTCTTTGTCCATATTTTGCCATTGTTCTCTCATACACCGCAGTAATTACTATATCACAGGAAGCCTCTTTAATCCACCGCTGGTCAAGTGCTGCTTTTGCCAGTGCGGAAAGTAAATTGCCATCTTTGACCTTTTCCAACCCATGCTCTTGTGGGAGGTAATGGTAAACTCCTTTAGGTAAGACAATGTAAATCTCTATAGGATACAAAGCGCCTGCAGAAGGAGCAGCTCTGAGTTTATAGCCATCAATCTGGCCAGTTATTCCCTGGGCTGCCCAGAGGACCTGAGAAAGTTGTCCTAATGTGATAGGTTTTTGTTTATAAAGCCGGCGGGAACGCCGATGCAATATTGCTTCTTCTATAGAAACACCACTTTGGGACCGAGGTTCTGGAAGAATGACATAATTTTGTCCTATTTGGTCTACCGATATCTTAGGTTCTAACCGAACTCTCTTTTTAAAAATCCCACCATAGACAAATAAGCTCAATAATATCCCGGAGCTAATAATGGAAACGAAGACAAAATTTCTCTTAAGCATTTTGTTTTTATTTCTCCACATTTTTCATCACCTTTAGGTATTTTAAGAATTTATTTAAGTTTCTTTATGATTTTATCTTTAGTCATATTCTGGAGAAGCCAGGTCTTAATAAGCGTTTTTTCCCCGGAGAGCAAAGGACAGTGTTCTTCCTTACAATCTCTTAATAGCTTTCTACAAGAACAAACTTTACATTCAACATTATTTAAGATAGCCCGGGGCAAAGGAGTTTCCATCACATAGCAACTCTTACAGCAAAAAGCTCGTTTTTTACCATCTAACTTTCCATAGTAAGCCTTATCCAGGATAGGTCTACTGCAAATATAGCAATTCTTCCCTAAGTATTTTCCCCCCATCTTTTTTGCACATATTTTAGAACAAGGAGCATACATGGCAGAAACCGCATCCTCAGGGCTGAGTTTCATTTTATATAGATATATCTTAGCTGTAGAAATCATTGACCCAATCCTCTTACACCAGGGCATCTTTTCTATACAGGTGCGGATAGATTCAGTACATTCACAACCGCAAGTACCGTTATCTAAAACAAAATCTGGAATATCAGAAGTATCATAACTTCGCATCTGGTGAGCCATCTTAATAGCAGATTCAATTATTAAACTATACCTTTGTTGATATTTATTGCTTTTAAGCAGTTTAACTATTTTACCATCAGATTCACCTTGTTCCTTTAACTTTCTTATATCCTTGGCAATTGTCTCTTTAATTGGACAATCATTTTCTCCAGCCAAACATACCCAGACCTTCTCATTACAGGCACAGGGACAATTCAGATTACGAATGACTTCGGCTGGCAACTGGTGAATGAAGGCTATATTATTCCTATTAAAGTTATAAACTATCGCGCCCTTATCAAAATCTTTCTTAAACAGAAACCTTGCCCTGGCTCTTAAATCCTTGGCTATGGGGCAATCTGGCGAATGGTCTATGGTCTTTCTTCCACTACAGCCAATGCAAAGAATTTTGGAGTAAATCTCATCTAATTCTTTCTCACTCTTTGATTCAGATGCATAAACTCCAGTCCAGAGTAATAAAACATTTAATATAACCAAAACTAAAATTCTTTTTTTCATCCGAACCTCTTCTTCAAATAAGCTACCATTAACAAGAAACAACTTATTCTGTCAATAGCCTGACCAATTTCTAAAAGCAGGGGATAGATATTTTTCTCTTTATCTTTAGCTCAACACTTTATTTTTTAACTATTCCTTGGGCAGTTTTAGGTCATGCCCAGGACCAAAGCAGTGTCCTTCACCACAATGGGCAACTCTGGGAATCATAAATCTTACTCTCATACCCGATTCACCTCCTTTCGCTTCGCTTCAGTTTCCGATTCATTCATCGGAATTCCTCCTTATTTGTCCCGATTTATTCATCGGGACCCTCCTTCAATGAGCGCACAACTACACACCTAGTTTTCTGGGTGTGTGGGTTATCTGCACGAATTGAACCCTGCACCATCTTTTTAGTTTTTTATAACAACATAAAGATTTTTTCATATTTTCTTACCTATAACCTCATCACAGTGGCAATAAACAGGGTAGTGCTCTATGAGCTCCCACCCTCTCTTGAAAAGGGCGGGATGGGTTAAAATATAGGCACTGGTATATTACCCCAGAGATGTTCTGGTTTACTCTTCATTAAGAAGACCACCTTTTCACTGGCAGGGTCTATATCTACAAAGAATATAGGCTCACGCCGTACATGCAAACTCATTGCCTCACTTATATCTACTCTTTTTCCACCAGGACCAAGTGCTCGAGTAAAAATTAGACGCCAGGTAGTATCTAAGTCCAAATTATTTAACTGGCGCATAGGTTCAAGTGCAAGCATATCCCAGAGATGTCGCACCATAAAACCTATACCTCTACTGGATACCTTGCCGTGATGTTGTTCATGTTCCATAGCAGATGAAGTTAACAGTCCCTGCATTATATAATCGGAAGGCATTAAATAGGCAACTACTGCACCTTTTTCTATTTCATTTTCTAACTGCCCTTTAACTCTATCATCCTTAATAGAAATATCTAAAAGTTTACCAATTACCTCTTCCGTCCTGGGTGCTAAAGATATAACCTGTATATCTTTCCTTTCTAAAGTAGCAATTTGAGACTTGGAAAATTCCCTTAATCCAAGTGCTAAAACAACAGCAATAGTTAAACTAACAACATAAAGTAAGGTAAAACTAAAACCTCTTCGGCTCTTATTAAAAGGTAATATGGCATAAATTTTTCCTCCTATATTTCCCGGAAGAAACATATTGGGGACAAGTTGAATATATTGTGTGTAGCTTTTAGGATAAGCCTTTTTCATTCTTCTTTCTTCATCGCGGGCTAAAAAATAATATACAAAAAGCATACTTATAAATAGAATTAAAATAATAAATCGTGGCCAGAAGAGTAAAAGCCCAAGTCCTGATATACTCAAAGATAAATATTGGGGATGTCGAATAAACCTGTAAAGCCCTCCTGTAACCACCCCACTACGGAAAAGTTTTGCCCCATATACCTGTAGCGCACAGACTAAAAATGAAAAGAGGCCTAAAATAAAAAGAAATGGTCCTAAGGCAGAAAGAAATATCAGAAAACCATTACCAGCTACTGCTAAGTGGGGAAAGAAGAAACCTGTCAGCCAGGCAGTAGCTTGATGCCGGTAAAGAAAATTTAAAATCGGCGCGTATATCGAATAGAAGTATACAGCAAATGGGGTAATCATTATAATCACTTCTAAGGCAATTATCCCATAAAATAATAAAGCCGCCCAACTGCCGAATCTTTTAAAATTAGTCATAATTTATCACCCCAAAATATTATGGAGGAATTGGCTTCTAACCTCGGACTTTTGTAAATCGATAATAACTTTAGCAATTTTTTAGCAGCCCGCCGACGCTCACCATGGTTTCTGCCCCAGGGTAATTTACCTTCCTCTCAAGGGTTACACAAGCGTCGGCGGATAAAACAGGACTCTGCTCATTAATGGCAGGAACCAGACATCCCTCCTTCTTCTTCCTTGCCCATATATTTCATAGGTTCTGAATCAAACTTTTCCTTGCAAACTGGGCAACAGAAGTAGAAGGTTTTTCCCATATGTTCTGAAGTTGCGGCTGCTTCATCCTTCTTAACTGTCATTCCACATACAGGGTCTTTTACTTCATTCTCTTCCATCTTTTTTCACCTCCTTTCGCTCGGCAAAAGATAAAGTATTAAAGACTAACCATACTGATAATAGAATGAATAAAAATGAGAAAACTCTTCTGATATGTTTAAACCTCTATTTCTGCTTTGGGGCGATGCTTGGGAAAGAACATACCAGTCTCTCTTTTATAATTAAGATATTGCTGACCAAATCTTTTTTCCATTTCTCTCTCCTCAACCTTAGCCAGGTGCCAGTAAGCAAGTAGAAGTATAGGCCACATTAGTATAGTTAGAATTGTTGGCCATTGAATAAGCATCCCTGTGGTTATAAGAATTAGCCCTGAATATTGAGGATGACGAATATACTTATATAAACCATCAGTTACCAGTTGGTTTTCTCTCATTGCCTTATATATCTTTCTCCACCCTACCCCCATAATAACCAAACCTGTAAGCATAAGTAGACTACCTGTCTGACAAATTACTAATCCAGCTATATCTCCTAAATTTAAAAGTGACGCCCACAGATGCCCTTTTATATGAAGAAAAGGTATATTAATGCCAAAAACAGAGGATAAGACATATATAGTCAATGGAAACCCATACATCTCTGCATATAAGTCTACAATAAATGCCTCAAATATACCTAAGTTGCGCCACTCCCTCTTCTTTGTTGGCATAAAGAAACTTATCGCAAATATGGTGAAAAACAAGACCATGAAAATGGCAACAGCCCACCTACTATATTCATAAACTTCTTTTTGCATGTTGAATCACCTTTTTATCTTTTTCTAAAACAATACCTTGTTCAACTCTGTTAAGCGAGCTTTACTTTCCTTAAGCGATTGGCATTGGTAACCACTGATATGGAGCTAGTAGCCATAGCGATTTCGGCAATAACCGGATGGAGCAGCCCCAGAATGGCTATGGGTATGACGGAGGTATTGTAGCCGTAGGCCCAGTAGAGGTTCTGTTTAATCTTCCTGAAGGTAGCCCGGGAGAGTTTGATGGCCTTAACCACTGCTGATAACTCTCCACTTACGAGGGTTATATCCGATGCCTCAATAGCAATATCAGTTCCCGTGCCAATAGCTATTCCCACATTAGCCTGGGTTAGAGCAGGGGCATCATTAATGCCATCGCCGACCATAGCAACCATTCCCACCTTCTCCTGAAGATGTTGTATCTCTCTTACTTTCTGGTCTGGAAGCACCTCAGCTAAAACCCGACTTATACCAACTTTCTTAGCTACGGCTTTTCCGGTACGTTCATTATCTCCGGTTAATATAGCAGTCTCTAATCCCATCCTCTCCATCTCAGCAATAGCTGCTATGGAGTCATCCTTCAAGGTATCGGCCACTGCAATAATCCCAGCTATCCGGTTATCCTTAGCCACTAACATTGCTGTCTTAGCTTCATCCTCAAGTCGCCTCAGGTCTTCCTCTATTGAGGAAGTCAATTCTACCCCTTCCATTAACTTTCGGCTGCCTACCAGGACTTCCTCTCCATTAAGTTTAGCCTTCACTCCTTTCCCGGTTACAGCCGCAAAATCTTGTGGAGGAATAAGATTTGTTCCCTTCTCCTGAGCCCTCCTTACTATCGCCTGACCCAGAGGATGTTCCGAGCCCGATTCTACACTGGCAGCTAAACGGAGAACCTCATCCTCCTCAAATCCATCCATAGTTACAATGTCAGTCACCTCTGGTTTTCCCTTGGTAATGGTTCCAGTCTTATCAAAGACAATGGTATGGACATCCTTGAGAGTCTGAATAGCTGCACCTTCCCTGAAGAAGATGCCATTTTCTGCTCCCATCCCGCTTCCCACCATAAGGGCAGTGGGAGTTGCCAGTCCCAAGGCACAGGGACAAGCAATAACCAGCACTGCCACAGCAGCAAATACAGCCAGGGAGACAACACCAAGGTTGGGATTAACCCAGGGGATAAACCTATCAGCCCAGGAAAGAATTCCAGCAAAGAATCCGGGAAAGAATAACCAGGCTAAAAAGGTCGATATGGCTATACCAATAACTGAAGGGACAAAATAACTGGTAACCTTATCGGCAAATTCTTGAATGGGAACTTTGGAACCCTGGCATTCCTCTACCATCTTGATGACCTGGGAAAGAAAAGTATCTTTACCTATCTTGGTCGCCTTTATTTTTAACAATCCCTGCTGATTTATGGTTGCTCCGATTACTTCATCACCTGGCTTTTTATTTACTGGCATCGATTCCCCTGTAGCCATAGATTCATCAATATAGCTTTCACCTTCCACAATCTCTCCATCAGTGGCAATCTTCTCTCCCGGCCGAACTACCATAATATCATTTACTTTTACATCTTCTATGGACACCTCTTTTTCCTGACCATCAACCAGGACACGAGCAGTCTTTGCTCCTAACTCTAGCAATTTCTTTATTGCCTGGGAAGCACGGCCCTTAGCCTTTGCCTCTACATATCTGCCGGTCAGGTGGAAGGACATAATCATTGCTGCCACTCCCGCATAGTTGGCAATAGGGGCAAAAAGGGCTGCAAAACCAGTAACATATGATGCCGAGGTGCCCATCCCAATAAGCACATTCATATTGGCAGTTATGTGTTTAACTGCCTTCCACGCTGACTTAAATGTGGACATCCCCATTATAAACAAGACCGGCGTGGCTAAGATAATCATTCCCAGGTCATAAATCAACTTGTTTGGCCAAGGATGCCCCGTAATCATCTCCGGTATCATCCATGCTATAATCGGTACGGTAAATGCCCATGCCCAGAACATCCTCCCTTTGGCCTGGCGCATCATCCGCTCTTCTTCCTCTTCTTCAACCGCCTCCTGTTCTAAAACCTGATAGCCAGTAGACTTAATTACCTGTTTAATTTCTTCAGGTTTAACCTGAGCTGAAGTATAAGATACAGTAGCCTTCTCGGCAGCAAAGTTTACATTGGCGTCAATGACACCCTTTGTCTTCTTCAAAGCCCTTTCAATAGTCTGAGCACAAGAGACACAACTCATCCCTCCTATTTTAAACACAATTTTCTCTTCTTCCCTTACTACTCCATAACCCGAATCTTCTACAGTCTTAATCAACTCGTTTTCTTTAATTTCTTCAGGTGTATAATGGATAATAGCTTTCTCTGTGGCAAAACTTACACTTGCTTTATTTACTCCTGATTTTTTATCTAAAGCATTCTCAATTGTTTGTGCGCAGGAGACACAACTCATTCCTTTTATCTTAAAGATTACTTTTTTGTCTGTCATCTTATCCCTCCCTTAACAACAAAGTAGAATAATTATTTCTAATATTTCCTGAACTTTCTCAGGACTTCTATAATTTCCTCTATCTTCTTTTCTCTTTCTTCACGGTTTCCTTTTTTTAATGACCCATGGACACAGCTTCGTAAGTGTCGGTTCAAGATATTATTCTCCACCTCCATAATGGCTCCTACTGCCGAGGAAATCTGGGTAAGGATATCTATGCAGTATCTTTTGTTTGTAATCATCTTCTGGATTCCCCGAATCTGACCTTCAATTCTTCTTAGCCTATTTAACTCCTCAATATGTGATGACCATTGAGCATTCATTCTTACACCCCCTTTGGACAAATGATTAACCCCTAAATAATTATACCATACCCCCCTATGGTATGTCAAGTAAAAAATAAAAAAAGTTTCTACCCTCTCCAATAAACAGTTTCCAACCAATAGGCTGGAGTCCTTGCGAAAGCAAGGTTATTCCTCCCTTTCGAGAGGACTCCAGAGCATAAACCCACCTCCCTGGTCGAGTACCATTTATGGTGCCGTCTTCCGTCACCCTAAAGGGCAACCGACCGATGTCTGGAAACAACTATTTTTCCTGAAAAAGGGGTGTACTCAGGTAGCGCTCGCCTAGATCTGGCAAGATGACCACAATCAGCTTGTCCCTGTTCTCCCGGCGTTTAGCCACTTCCATGGCTGCGTAAGCTGCTGCTCCTGAGGAAATCCCGCAGAAGATGCCTTCTTCTTGAGCCAATCTCTGCGAAGTTACCATTGCCTGTTCATCGGTTACTTTAAAAACTTCGTCAATAATGTTCTGGTTTAGAACTTCGGGAATGAAGCCAGCTCCAATTCCCTGAATCTTATGAGGACCAGGCTTACCTCCAGAAAGCACAGGGGAACTTGCAGGCTCAACAGCAATTGCCTTAAATGAAGGCTTCCTCTTTTTTATAACTTCCGCCACACCGGTAATTGTCCCTCCTGTACCTACTCCGGAAACCAAAATATCGGCTTTTCCATCCGTATCCTTCCATATTTCTTCAGCAGTAGTCTTCCTGTGAATTTCAGGATTGGCGGGATTTTTAAACTGTTGAGGCATAAAAGAATTTGGAGTCTTCTCCACTAACTCTTCTGCTCTCTTAACTGCTCCTTTCATTCCTTCACTGCCTGGAGTTAAAACTAATTCGGCTGCAAAAGCTTTCAGGAGAGCTCGCCTCTCCAGACTCATTGTATCCGGCATAGTAAGTACCAGTTTATAACCTCTGGTTGCACATACAAAGGCTAAGGCAATGCCTGTGTTTCCGCTCGTAGGTTCAATGATAATGGCTTTTCCCCTTTCTATTTTTCCTTGTTTCTCTGCTGCATCGAGCATCGCTACACCGATTCTGTCCTTTACGTTCCACAGAGGATTAAAAGATTCCAGTTTAGCTACCACTGTCGCACCTAACCCCTTGGTGACTCTATTCAATTTCACCAAGGGGGTGTTGCCAATCGTCTTAGTGATGTCCTCATAAATCTTTCCCATTTGCAATTTCCCTTCTTTATTATATATATCCCGCTTCAAGTATCTCTCAAAACATTTTATGCCTACACAACAATTTGTGTTAAACTATTTATAGCAAAATCTATCTCTTCCCTGGTATTAAAATATCCCAGGCTGAACCTAATTGTTCCTTCAGGAAAGGTTCCCAATTTTTTATGGGTATAGGGAGCGCAGTGTAGGCCTGTGCGACAGGCAATGCCAAAGGACTCATCCATGATTGCCCCCACCTCGGCAGGACTTAACTCCCCTATGTTAAAAGAAACAGTGCCTATTCTTTTTTCTCCATCCTGAGAACCATAAATTTTTACTTTTCTCATCCCGGATAACTTTTCTAAGAGATACTTCGTGAGTTCCATTTCATGCTGTCTAATTTTCTCTATTCCCTCTTTCTGAATAAATGTTATGCCCTCTCCTAAGCCAGCAACCCCCACAGTATTAGTTGTCCCTCCTTCCAGTTTAAAGGGTAACTCTTCTGGCTGTAACTCAGATTCAGAATCTACACCACTCCCACCTTCCCGCCAGGGTTCCAAATCTACTCTCGGTCCCACATATAAGCCGCCTGTTCCGGGAGGACCAAGTAGAGCCTTATGGCCAGGAAAAGCCAAAAGGTCTATGTTATCCCTCTCCACATCAATGGGAATAACTCCCGCAGTCTGTGCTGCATCAACCATAAAAATGGTGTCCCTTTTTTTAGAAATCTTTCCAATTTCTCCAATAGGCTGTAGACTACCAATTACATTGGAACCATGGACAACCACAACCAGCCTCGTTTGGGGAGTAAAGGCTTTACTGAGTTCCTCTAAATCTATAAATCCATCCTCATTATGACTAACTCTGGTTACAGTGATTATCTCTTTTTTAACTAAACCTTCTAAGGGTCTGGAGACAGAATTGTGCTCCAGGTAAGTAGTAATCACATGGTCTCCCTTTTTCAATAACCCTTTGATTCCTATATTTAGCGAATCAGTACAATTGAGGGTGAAGATAATTCTGTGATGGTCCTTTATACCAAAAAATCGAGCTGTCTGGTAGCGAGTCTCCTCAATTATTCTTTCAGCACCCACTGCCATGCGATGTCCAGCCCGACCAGGATTGGCTCCCCATCTACGTATGAACTCATCCATCTTCTTATACACACTTACTGGTTTTGGCCAGGAAGTAGCTGCATTATCAAAGTATATTATTTTTTTCATTTTATGTTCCTATATATTTTGCGTATAATCCTCTTGCCACAGAGAAATCATTGGTACCTTTTATTATCGCCCGACTATCAAGAAAAAGGTTAATCTCATATTCATTGACGGAAAACTTCAAAATATACTTATTGAAAGTAACCTTCCCCGATTTCTTCAATCTCTCTGCGAGTTTCTCAAAATCGATCCGACCAATAGATTTCTGGGTTATCTGTACTGCATCTCTTCCACAAAGGGAAGTTATTGATGAGCCTTGTTTACCTTCTAAGAATTCAAACTTTCTCTGTTTACAGCAGGAACAGTCAATTTCATCCTTTCTATCATTGAGGTTAAACTTCTCAAAAGAGCCTTCCCAGATATCAATTGCAATCAAATTTTTGTTTAATGCTTTAAATTTACCTGTCAGATATTTAATTGCCTCTGCTGTCTCAATGGCAGCAATAACATTAACAATCGGACTTATTACTCCTGCTGTGTCACAAGTGGGAACCATTCCCGGCAGAGGAGCAGTCTCGAAAAGGCAACGGAAACAGGGAGTCTTACCGGGAATAATATTCATAGTCAGCCCATAGGACCCTAAACAGGAACCGTAAATCCAGGGAATTTTTGCCTTTACACAGGCGTCATTTAACAGAAATCTCACCTCAAAATTATCCGTTCCATCTACCAAAAGTTTAGCGCCTTCAACAAGATTCTCCACATTGGTGAAATTAACGTCGGCTACTACAGCTTCCAATTTCACTTCGGAATTAATTTTTTCTAATTTATCCACTGCGGCAATTGCTTTAGGAATATTTCTTTTTACATCTTCTTCATCAAAAAGAATTTGGCGTTGTAAGTTATTCAGCTCCACAAAGTCCCGATCAATTATTTTCAACTCTCCTATTCCTGCACGCACCAGGTTATTGGCAATCACTGTTCCTAAAGCGCCACAGCCGACCAGAACAACCTTGTTATCTCTCAGTTTCCTTTGGCCTTGTTCGCCAATCTCAGAAAATAAAATCTGTCTTGAATAGCGGCTTAAATTTTCCTGCATTTCCTTACGCTCCTACTAATCTTTCATTCTAACACGTCGTGAGTAACTGGTTTAACCTTTATGCCTTTCTTCTTAAGCCACTCTACTGCCCTATCCAATATCTCATCTTCGCCATCCAGTTCAATAACTAACTCCCCTGTAGTTTTAGTGACTCTTGCTCGTCTGATGTTGAAGATAACATCAAATTTCCTGGACATTTCCCAGATAACCGGCTCCTTAACCAACTCTTCTGGAAAAATTAAATCAAGTTGCCTTCTTGCCATCGCATTCTCCTTTTTGATTAGCCACTTTTATCCACCAGCTATTGCTGGAACTATGGAAACCTCACTACCCCTGGCGATTTTGGTTTTAATTCCGTCTTTAAAACGAATATCCTCTCCATTAACAAAGATGTTAATGAAGCGACGAATCCCTTTACCATCGTAGATTCTCTCTTTTATACCCGGATATTTCTTATCCAGGTCGGAGATCAAGTCTATTAGGGTCTCTGCCTCTGTTTCCACTACTGCCTGGTTTCCAGTCAGTTTCCTTAAAGGTGCAGGAATTTTAACACTCGTAGTCATGTCTTCCTCCTTATGCGAATCCAGCCTGTGTACCCTTCACCCTTCCCCTCCCCCAGAAGGAAGAGGAGAAGCGACTCCGAAAACTATCCGTTCATCCCAATTACTACAGCTTTTTCGGGCGACCGCAAGGGTCGCCCCTATGCGACTGTTACCCCTTCCTCAAGCGATGAAAAACTATCTTGTGTAAATCTACTTATTACATTCGCTGAAACTCTTCTGTAAATGCTTTGAGAGTAGGGGCAATCTTCTTGGGCCTGCTCACCACTTCTGAAACTACTTCTTGAGTTTTCAGTCCATTCCCTGTTATGAAAGCAACAGTTAATTCATCCTTCTTAATTCTCCCTGTTTGCGCCAACTTTTTCAACACCCCCACAGTCACGCCGCCAGCAGTTTCCGTAAATATTCCCTCAGTCTCCGCCAGAAGTTTAATTCCCTCTATAATCTCTTCATCATTTACCATCTCAGCAAATCCACCAGTCTCCTTCATTATCTTCCAGGCATAGTATCCATCAGCTGGATTTCCGATAGCTAAAGACTTGGCAATAGTATTCGGCTTAACCGGCTTAACAATTTCTGAATTCTCCTTATAGGCAGTGACAATCGGCGAACAACCTTCTGCTTGAGCTCCGGAAAACTTCGTTTTAACTTTTTCAATCAATCCCAGCATAGCGAATTCTTTCAACCCTTTATATATTTTTGTCATCAGACAGCCCGAAGCCAGAGGAATAACCACATGGTCAGGAGCCTTCCAACCAAGCTGTTCAGCAACTTCAAAGCCTAAAGTCTTCGAACCTTCTGCATAATAAGGTCGAATGTTTATATTGACAAAAGCCCAGGGGAAACTATCGGCGATTTCACTGCAGAGGCGATTTACCTGGTCATAGTTTCCCTCCACACCAATTAAGTTTGGCTGATATATGCCTGCTCCTATGATTTTACCTTTTTCCAGATCTATGGGAATAAACACAAAAGCCTTAATTCCTGCATAAGCACCATAAGCTGCCACAGAACAGGCTAAATTCCCTGTGGATGCGCAGGCTATAGTATCAAATCCCAGCTCTACGGCTCTGGTTATAGCTACTGAAACTACCCTATCCTTAAAAGAATATGTGGGATTTACTGCATCATTTTTTATATACAGCTTTTCTAAACCCAACAATTTGCCTAAATTTCTGGCGGGTAAAAAGGGAGTGAACCCTTCCTCCAGGCTGATAACATTTTCTGTTTCTACAGGTAGTAAATCCCAGTAGCGCCACTGCGAATTCGGACCCGCTTCTATTTTCTTTCTGGAAATATACGATTTAATCTGTTTATAATTGTAGTTTACTTCCAAAGGGCCAAAGCAGAACTCACACACATAAATTGCCTTTGCCTGATATTTCCTTCCACATTCCCTGCATTTTAAACCGGTTATCTTCTCCATCTCTCACCATCTCAAAAAGTTTTAATGCTTCCAAAATACAAAATAATCCGACTTTTTCAGTTAACAAAATTAGAAAATAATTATAATATATACTACTATTTCTGTCAAGAATGTTTTAGAAAAAATTATTTCTGACCTAAGCGGTCGACTTCTACTATGGCCTTATAGACTATCTTTCCCTTGTATGTAGCTTGCATACTTCTCCATATCGAAATTATCTGATTACCCTTACCCTCTTTGGTGGCCAATATAAGAAAAGTGGTTTTCCTTTAATATACCCCCTCTCTAAGGGACCCCAGAAACGGCTATCATAACTATGGTCGCGGTTGTCACCCATCACAAAGTAGGAATTTTCCGGAACAACAATAGGACCAAGATTGTCACGGTTCTTATACATGAGAGGTAACTGCCTGGAATTTGGATAAACCCTTTCGTCTGTAAAAATAGTGTATTCTTCCTCCTGTAGTTCACCATTAACATAGACTTTCTTGTCTTTTATCTCCACCGTATCTCCTGGAACCCCGATACATCGCTTAATGAAATCCTTCTTGGGGTCAAGGGGAAACTGAAATACGATTATTTCTTTCCGCTTTGGCTCCTGAAAGGGAAAGATATATTTTTTACTAAAGGGGATATGGACTCCGTAAATAAATTTAGCTACAAAAATGTGGTCGCCAATCTTAAATGTATTCATCATAGAACCAGAGGGTATCTTAAATGCCTGAATGATAAAAGACATTATTACCCATGCTAATACTACTGCCACAAGCCCGGTATTCACCCACTCCCTGGTCATGTTAACTTTCTTAAGGAGCTTCTCCTTTGCCCTCCTGGTAATCCACCTAAGCAATAAAGTCTCAACACCCAAAATCCCGGCAACGATTAACATTTTGAGCTCAGTCTGCATTTCGGGTAATTTAAAGAAGATAAAAAGTACGGCTGCAATTGTTATCCCACTACTTAGATAATATAAAATGGGCACCATTTCCCTACCTCCCCTCACCAAATTTCAAGAAAGTTAGAAAGGCTTCCTGGGGAACGTCCACCTTTCCTAATCTCTTCATTTTTTTCTTGCCTTCTTTCTGTTTCTCCAGAAGCTTCCTCTTTCTGGTGACATCTCCGCCGTATAGCTTGGCAGTTACATCCTTGCGGAAAGCTTTAATAGTCTCCCGAGCAATGATTCTATTTTCGATTTTGGCCTGAATGGGCACAGGAATCTGCTGTCTGGGAATTACTTCCTTTAACTCCTTAGCAATCTTCTGTGCTCGATAATATGCCTTTTCCCGAGGAAGAATTACAGAAAGGGCCTCAATGGGTTGGTAATTTATGAGTATCACCAATTTCACGAGATCTCCTGCCCTATAACCCATATGTTGATAATCGAGAGAAGCAAATCCGTGGCTAATCGACTTCAACCTGTCATAAAAACCCGCGATCATTTCCGCAAGCGGCAATTCGTAAGTCAAAACTACTCTTTGAGGATTTATATATTTCATTGAAGTAAATCTTGCCCTCCTCTTTTCCATAAGTTTCATTACCGCTCCCAGAAATTCACTATGTAAAATAATGGTCACCCTGACGAAGGGTTCGGCAATCTCTGCAATCTCGTTTTCTGGCGGAAGGTCAGCTGGATTATTTATATAGATTATCTCACTTTCTTCCTTTTCAGAAGCCTTTCTTTTTTTCTTTCCGCCCTTAATCTTCTTTATCTGGTAGACCACATTAGGAGCGGTGATAACGAGATCCAGGTTATATTCTCTTTCCAGGCGCTCCCTGATTATATCCATGTGAAGAAGTCCCAAGAATCCACATCGAAAACCATAACCAAGCATTGAGTCCTCTGCCTGGTACTCAAACGAGGCATCGTTTAGCCTGAGCCTCTCCAGAGCTTTCTTCAAATGTTCGTAACCTCCACTATTAACAGGGTAGAGACCACAAAACACAAAAGGCTTCACCTCCCTTAACCTGCCATAAGGCTTTACTTTTGGCTTAGATGGATCAGTAATTGTATCTCCAATTTTCACATTATGTATGTCTTTTATGCCTGCAACCAGATACCCGACTTCTCCAGCCCCAAGGCTTGGAGCAGATACCATCTTTAGATGGAACACGCCAAGTTCATTAACCTCGAAAATTTTTCCTGTGGACATTATCTCTATTTTCATTCCCGGTCTTAGGGTGCCATCGAATACTCTTACATAAATAACTGCCCCGCGATAAGGGTCAAAGACCGAGTCGAAGACCAGTGCGGAAAGTGGAGCATGGGGAGAGCCGGCGGGAGGAGGAATCTGGCGAACAATCGCCTCAAGCACCTCTTTAATGCCTATTCCCAACTTAGCGCTTGTCTCAAGAATATCCCTCTCTTCAACACTCATAATCTTCATAATTTGACCTTTTACATTCTCTTTATCTGCGTTTGGTAAATCCACTTTATTTATCACAGGAATAATCTTTAAATTATTTTCCCGGGCCAGATAAGCATTTGCCAAGGTCTGGGCCTCGACT
This sequence comes from bacterium, assembly GCA_046759165.1. Classification (GTDB taxonomy): domain Bacteria; phylum UBA6262; class WVXT01; order WVXT01; family WVXT01; genus JBHIBS01. The sequence goes on from JBHIBS010000020.1 coordinate 23,318, forward strand.
CCCTGGCAAGCATCAACAACCAGAAGAGTCCCTTCACAGGCAGCAAGACTCCGTGCCACTTCATAGGTGAAATCGACATGTCCCGGAGTATCAATTAAATTCAGAGCATATTTCTTACCATCGCTGGCAACATAATCCAGTCTGATCGCTTTTGCCTTTATAGTAATTCCCTTCTCCCTCTCAAGGTCCATAACGTCCAGAACCTGGTTTCTCATCTCCCTTGCACTTACAGCCTTGGTAAACTCTAAAATCCTATCAGCAAGAGTAGATTTCCCATGGTCTATATGGGCAATAATGGAAAAGTTCCTTATATCTTCCCTCAATGTAGAATCTCTCCTATTGCAAATCCGCAATCTACATCGTTAATCCTGACAGAAATCAACCTATTCAACTCATCCTCGCTTGCCGGGGCAAGGACTCTGATGTAGTTACTGGAGAAACCAGAATAGAAGGCTCTTCCGTTCTCCTTTTTTCCTTGCACCTTTCTTTCAAAGAGAACCACTAGTTCCTTATTCAAGTATTGCCGGTAAAATTTTTCTCTTAGCTCTTTCTCTAAATTATCGAGCATCCTGCTGCGCCATCTCACTTCAGAAGCAGAGACTCTCCCCGGCAATCTACTGGCCAGAGTCCCAGGCCTGGGAGAGAACCTGAATATATGAACCTTAGAAAAACCCATTTTCTTCACAAAATCATAAGTATTGCAAAATCTTCGGTCTGTTTCACCAGAAAATCCCACAATCAAATCGGTGGAAATCCCCACATCAGGGATACTCTTCCGCACCATTTCTATAATCTGTTGATAATCTTGGGTCGTATAATTCCGATTCATCAGCTTCAAGATATGGTCATCGCCACTCTGAATGGGGATATGGAGATGGTGGCATATTTTGGAAAGAGATTTCATTGCTGCAATGAATTCTTCGTCAATATGCAAAGGCTCAATTGAACTAATTCTTATTCTCTGAAGCCCCTGTAAAGAGTTGAGCTTCTCCAGAAGAGGAATGAGTTCATGATAATTTCCCAAATTGATGCCGCAAAGGACAATCTCTTTATACCCGGAATCTAAGAGCCTTTTAGTTTCGCTTAACACCTCATTAATAGGTCTCGATGAGACCACCTCTCGCACATAAGGAATGATGCAGTATGAGCAGAAAGAGTTACAGCCATCCTGAATCTTTACAAAGGCGCGAGTGTGGCTGGGAAACTTGCTTATCAAAGTATGCTTTTCGGAAAATTTTCTGGTCTCTTTTATTCCAAAAGCTTCCTTTGCTAAGCATTCTGCAATGTCCTTCTTTTGGTAATTATCAAAGATCTGACATTGGGGAGAAATTTTTTTCAACTCATCGGGACTCCTCTCAGCATAACATCCTGTAACAACTATTTTTGCTATTCGGTTTCTTCTCAAAGCAGAACGGATATACTCACGACACTTCTGGTCAGTCCTCAGGGTAACGGTGCAAGTGTTAATCAGATAATAATCGGCAATTTGAGAAAATGGAACTATCTTAAACCCTGTCTCCTCCAACTCTTCTTCAATAAGGGCTGTCTCATACTGGTTAACCTTGCATCCCACAGTATATGTCGCGACACTCTTACTTCCCATTTTACCCAGTCAAGCACGGTTTGAGGCGCCGAATAATTTAATGATGGCCTTTCTTGAACAGGTCGAGGAACTTATCCTCATATTGCTTATATATATCCCATCTATCCAGTTCTGCTTTTAATTCTCTTGCCTTGGAGAGGTCTTTTTTCGCTTCCCGGAAGAGTTTTTGGATCTTCTCTTTAGCAGAATCTGGAATCCCGCTCTGGGCGTCAAGGCTCTTTTTTATTTTCTCAATTTCCTCGTCGCTTATTGGTTTTCTTGGCTCATGCACTCCATGGAGCTTAAAGTAATCGACAAATTTCTCAATCTCCTCCTCTATTCGCTTCGCCTGGTAATCAAGTTCTGAGGTGTCTACTTCGATTCCCAGCATCTTACACAAGACTTTGAGAACCACCTTAGAGGATTTAGGATTCTCTATCTGGATAGTATAGTATGGCAGCTCGCCTAACAAGCAGATACCCTGAAATCCCTTCTCCTTTGCCACTGCCAACAATAACCCATTCATACCGCTGATTTGACCCTCGTTCATCAAAGAAACTCCGTAATCTTTTAAATCCTTTGCCAGGGAAATATGAGTTGCCACTCCCCAAACTTTGGGCTCGTTGGTATGTTCCATAACAGAAGGCATAGCTGCAAAAGTATAGACTCTCTCTACCCCAAACTCTCCCACCAAACCCAAAATTTCACAAGCAAATTGGTACTCTTTTTCCGGGGACGGTTGAGCTTCGCCCAAAAAGATTACCAAGTCGTGTAGCGACCTTCTATCTATCCAGTAGTAGAACTTGCTCTTTGGGAATTTCGGTATCTCTAAGACATTACCTTTGATAGAGGCGCCCACAGGGTGGAAGAATCCGCTAGGTTCAATCTCTCCGAATTCCTCTGCTCTCAACTTTTCCCCTAAATAAGTGGCTGCCTTCAATGCCACATTCCCCATGCCAGGCCATGCTGCAACAAGATAAGGACTCTTCAATTTAGGCTCCTTCTGAAGTTTGACCATTCTTTTCTCCTTTCAAAATATCATCATTTGGACTTCATAAGTTACTTTAATATTTTACCGAAAATTCAACAAAACTTTCTGTTTTCTAAAATTTAACAAAATACCTTAAATTCACCCCATGGGCCAGAATTGCTCCTCAATCCTCCAGTGGTAGGAGTCCCGGAGCAAGACATTCATGGACAGTAACCCGATATCTTATTACCTCACCTCCACTATAATTAGCCAAGGTCTGATGATTCGTAGAGGGCTGCTATGGCAACAACCAGTCCTGCAGTTTCAGTGCGGAGTATCCTGGAGCCCAAACTGACCGGGACCACTCCCACTCGCCTTGCCTTTTCCACTTCCTCTGAAGTAAACCCACCTTCAGGACCAATAAATATAGCCAGACGGAAATGGGAAATTCCGCATACTGCACTACTTCTCAGCACTTCTCTTAAGTGATTCTTCTCTTCCATTTCCCAGGCGATTATGCCCATCTGGGACTTTCCCTCTGAAAATTCCTCTAATGCGTGTAAGAAATCTAAAACAGGGCCCACTTGTGGTATCGAGTTTCTCCTCGATTGTTTTGCCGCTTCCCGCGCAATCTTCTGCCAGCGAAGAGCTCTCTCTTTCATCCTCTTACAATCGACTCTTACTATTGTTCTTTCTGTAGTTATGGGGACTATCGCTGAAACGCCAATCTCCGTAGACTTCTGAATAATGAAGTCGAACCTATTCCCCTTAGGAATCGACTGGAAGAGCGTTATCTTGAGTTTCGGCTCTGTTTCCATTCTTTTCTGACTAATTATCTCTGCCTTTATTCTGGGTACCCCTCCAAATCTATCTATCTCTAAAATCCTGACCCTAAATTCATCCCCATACCCATTAAATATATTTATCTCATCCCCTTTCTTCTTTCTGAGAACAGTTATGATATGCCTCGCTTCACCGCCTCTAATCAAAACTTCATTACCCTCTATATCCTCTGGTAATACAAAAAAATGGGGCATTGTTAAAAACCCCGTTAAAAAGTCATAAGTTTAAAAGTTCAGGCTACAAAACTTTCGGACATTTCATTGCCTGAACATCTTTTTAAAAATTCCCTTACTGCGTTCATGTTCCAGACTTCGCAATTCCTCGAGCAATTTCTTCTGCTCAGAGGTGAGCTTGGTCGGCACCTGGACAATCACTCTCACATACTCATCCCCCTGACCACTACCATGAAGGCTGGGCATTCCCTTTCTCTTAAGCTTAAATACTTTATGTGTAGGTGTGCCCGGAGGAACACGCATCTTTACACTACTCCTTAGAGTGGGAACTTCAATCTCGCCACCAAGGCAAGCTGTAGTGAAATGTATGGGAACCTCTATATAGAGATCGTCTCCTTCACGCTTAAAAATCTTATGGGGCTTTACATGGATTACCACATAGAGGTCTCCACTGGGACCACCGAGTTCTCCAGCCTCGCCCTTTCCCCTCACCCTTATGCCTGTTCCAGTATCCACTCCTGGCGGGATCTTTAAAGAAATAGAAGAACTCTTTTTAACTTTCCCTCTTCCATTACACAGGGGACAGGGCGTCTCGATGACTTCACCTGAGCCGCCACATCGACTACATGTCTGAGAAAAACTGAAAGTGAAGAATCCTCTCCGACCATAACTGACCTGCCCTGTACCTTGACACTGGGGACAAGTCTTCCTTTCCGTTCCCGGTCTGGCACCAGCTCCCCCACATTTGGGACAGGTAACCGTATGGAAAATCTCGATCTCTTTCTCTGTCCCGGAGGCTGCCTCTTCGAGGGTTATGCTTTGAGTATATTCGAGATCTGCACCTTTTGTTGCTCTTTTCCTCCCCCCTCTGCCTGCGCCAAAGAAATCGAAAAGGTCGCCAAAAATCGACTCTCCAAAGCCGAAACTACGCAAAATATCCTCAAAGCCACTAAAATCTGCCCCACGGAAAATATCTTCATGTGTGTAAGTGGCATCGATTCCAGCATGGCCGAACCGGTCGTACTGAGCTCTCTTCTTGGGATCGGAGAGGACAGCATATGCCTCCGATATCTCTTTAAACTTCTCCCTTGCTTCTTTTTTCTTCTCCGGCGGTACTCTATCAGGATGGTACTGAAGGGCCAAACTACGGTATGCCCTCTTTATTTCATCCAGAGAATCATCTCTATTTATTCCCAAAACTTCATAATAATCCCTCTTAGCCAAATTTTTTACCCCCGTAAGAATTGCCCGAGCACAGATTGAATCTGTGCCTACAATGATTTTGTAGGCATGGTTTTAACCGTACAAAAATATAATCGAGGCACAATTTCAATTTTTCTTCTCCTCACCTTCATCTTTTTCTTCATATTCAGCCTCAATTACATCTTCTTTTTCTTTCTTCTTTTCTTCTTTTTTCTCCTCTTTCTTTGTCTCTTTCTCTTCTCCCGGCTTTGCTTCTCTCCTTTTCGCTGCCTCTTTATAGACCTCCTCAGCCAATCTATGGGAAGCCTTGGTAAGTTCTTCTTGAGTCTGTTTTATCTTCTCCAGGTCGTCTCCTGCCAGAGCTTCCTTTGCTACTTTCACGGCTTTCTCTATTTTTTCTCTCTCTTCTTTGGAAACTTTATCTCCATACTCCTTCAATGACCTTTCTGTAGAATAGATTACCGTATCCGCCTGATTCCTCAACTCAGCTTCCTCTTTTCGCTTCTTATCCTCACTAGAAAATTTCTCAGCGTCTTTAACCATCCTATCTATCTCTTCCTCAGAGAGTTTCATAGGAGCAGTAATCTTCATACTCTGTTCTTTCCCTGTTCCCAGATCCTTTGCAGTTACATGGAGGATTCCATTTTCATCTATGTCAAAAGTCACCTCAATCCGTGGCACGCCACGAGGAGCAGGGGGTATACCTACAAGCTGAAATGTCCCCAGTTCAGTATTATCCCTGGCCATAGGGCGCTCTCCCTGCAGGACGTGGACGTCTACTGCTGGCTGGTTATCTTCTGCAGTGGAGAAGATTTGACTTCTCTTAGTAGGAATAGTAGTATTCCTTTCAATCAGCTTTGTGAATATTCCTCCCAATGTCTCTATCCCCAGAGAAAGTGGTGTTACGTCCAAGCAAAGCATTTCCTTAACCTCTCCAGTAACCACACCCGCCTGGATGGCAGCCCCCATAGCCACGCATTCCATAGGGTCAATACCTCTCTCTACCTTTTTCCCCACGAGGTTCTCCATAAAGCGCTGAACAATGGGCATTCTTGTAGGTCCTCCCACCAGAATTATGCGGTCAATTTCCTTAGCACTGCTCTTGGCATCTCCGAGAGCCTGTTCCACTGATTCCTGGCACTTCTCCACAGTGGGGGTGACCAGTTCCTCTAACTTCGCTCTACTTAGACTCTTTATCAGGTGTTTTGGTCCGGTAGCATCGGCAGTAATGAAGGGAAGGTTAATTTCTGTGGTAAGGGTAGTAGAAAGTTCAATCTTTGCCTTTTCTGCTGCCTCCTTTAGCCTGTGAAAAGCCATCTTGTCGTTCCTCACATCTATCCCCGTTTCTTTCTTAAACTCTTCTGCTAAATAGTCGACTATGACATTATCCATATCTGTCCCGCCGAGCTGGGTATCTCCAGCAGTTGCCTTCACTTCAAAGCCGCTGGCCTCTCTTGCCTTATCAAAGTACATTTCCAGGATGGTAACGTCGAGAGTTCCTCCTCCAAAGTCGAAGACCATAATCTTCTGCTCCTTTCCCGCCTTGTCTATTCCATAGGCTAAAGAGGCTGCTGTTGGTTCATTGATAATCCTCTCTACCTCTAATCCGGCAATTCTACCCGCATCTTTTGTAGCTTGTCTCTGATTATCATTAAAGTAGGCAGGGCAGGTAATTATGGCCTTCTCTATTTTTTCGCCCACAAATGCTTCTGCGTCCTCTCTTATCTTCTGAAGGATGAACGCGGATATCTCCTGAGGGGTATACTCTTTTCCGAAAATCTTATACTTGTGAGGAGAGCCCATCTTTCTCTTTGCAGCCATGACCGTTCCTTCTGGATTAGAGACCGCTTGTCTCCTGGCAGGTTCTCCTACAAGTCGCTGTCCATCTTTTGTGAAACCAACATAAGAGGGGAAAGCCTTGCCCCCCAGTGTAGTACCTTCGGCACTGGGAATAATTGTAGGTTTTCCTGCAATCATAACTGCTGCTGCAGAATTGGAAGTTCCCAAATCAATACCTATTATCTTTGCCATTTGATGACCTCCTTTAGAACTAAGTT
>JBHIBS010000021.1:0-28014 GCA_046759165.1 bacterium
TCTTCTCACTAATCAATTTCTGAGAATCCTGAGCACAGGCAAAAAGAAGTTCTTGGGAATGGATAACCCGTGGTAAGGTAGAAGCATATTCAACTACTTTAGGCACATCAACCGTAGCCGCAATATTAATTCCACAACGGCAAACAAAAACACCTATTCGTATTGGCTCTCCCCGCAGGTCAAATTCCTGAGGTAATTCTTCCTTTATCTCTTTTATTGGCAGTTCAGTCAATAAGGAAGAAGCTGCAGATGCGGCACCGCTCGCTTGCATTACTGTTTCAGGAATATCCTTGGGACCAGAAAAAGTCCCAGCAACAAATATACCTGGTCGAGAAATCGCTACTGGCGTGAAAGAAGATGATTTAGCGAATCCAGATTCATTTAGTTCTATATTAAGCTTATCTGCCATTTCTTTAATTTTAGCTGTAGATACTAATCCCACTGAAAGAACCACAAGGTCGAATTCTTCTTTGTTTAGACTTCCTTCATCAGTATTATATTGAATAATTAAATTTTCCTTAATTTGCTCAATTTCTACTGATGAGATACGAGCATGAACAAAACGGGTATGGTAATCATTTTTTGCCCGGTCAATAAATTTATCAAAATCTTTACCAAAAGCACGAATATCCATGTAAAATATTGTTGTCTCAACACCGGGAAGATGCTCCCGTATAATTACTGAATCTTTAGCCGCCTGCATACAACAGATGCTTGAACAATATTCATTGCCCATTTGCATATCCCGCGAACCGACACATTGAATAAATGCTATTTTCTTGGGCTCTTTTCCATCTGAAGGACGTTTGATATGACCCTGGGTGGGTCCAGAAGCACTTAAAATTCTTTCAAATTCAATACTGGTCAAAACATTAGGGAAAGTTTTATAACCATATTCATCCTTTAATGCCGCATCAAATTCTTCTGACCCTGAGGTGACAATCACACTCCCCACTTCAATATCAATATCTTCTTCTTTCTGGTTAAAATCTATAGCATTTGCTTCACAGAATTTCTCGCAGATTTTACATTTACCTCTTTGATGATAAATACAGTTGTCTTTATCCATTATTGGTAGAGCAGGAACAGCTTGCGGAAAAGGAATTCTAATACACTTTGTTTTGCTTAGACCCTTATTATATTCATCTGGTATTTTCACCGGACATTTGTCCATACAAATACCACAACCGGTACATTTTTCTTCATTAATATAACGCGGTTTTTTCAAGATTTTCGCTCGAAAGTTAGGTGCTTCGCCATTTAAACTCTTTAGCTCAGCATTAGTAATAATCTTAATATAAGGATGTGCACCGGCTTCTACTAATTTAGGGGAAAGAATACACATCGCACAATCATTTGTGGGAAAGGTTTTATCCAATTGAGCCATTCTACCGCCGATACTCGGACCTTTTTCTAATAAATATACTTCAATACACATTTCAGCTAAATCTAAAGAAGCCTGAATGCCAGCAATTCCACCACCCAGGACTAAAACTTTTTTATAACTGGTTAATTGGTTAATTGGTATATTACTCACTTTTTTTCCTTTGTTTGAGATAAGAGATATAACTATTTATCTTTATTATGAAATTGTTCATCCTTTGTCAGTAGAATTTCATACCAGTCTTTGGCGCCAGGTGGACGAGGGCATATATCTCGCCACTCTAAATATTTATCCTCACTAACACAGTCCATTACCAAGATGAATTCATCCATACCTTTTGGAAAATAAATATCTTTGAATTCTACACCATTAACTTTGGAAATAGTTTCTCTCAACTGACTCAACAATTTTTTTAATTCCCTTGAATTCCTAATTTTATATTCGACATGTTTCAAGATCAGCATTTGAATCTACCTCACTTAACCACTCACTACTCACCAGTTAACCGCCTTTTGGCTCTTTCTTTCTTCCGTTTTGCAAAAGAGACGATTTTAGCCATCATCTCTGTTTTATGAATTCTTAAATCCTCTCCACTTTTGAACGAAAGTTCGTCAATAAACTTTTCTTGCTTCGCACCGTTATAAATTTTTTCACCTCTCCTATTGCGGATAATCGTAGTAGTGTATCCATCTGGCGAACCAAGTCCCCCGACTGAGATATCCGCATAATCACTAGCAAAATCCGGACAAGCAAAACAGGCAGGACGGGCAATCTTATCAACTGCCTCAAAAGGCAGGTGTACAATTTTCCCTTTCTCTAAGGTAACAATTACATCGTCTTTGATATTTAGTTTTTTTACATTTTTTAATTTTATCTTTAAATTTTTTTCTAATTTTTTCCGAGCCTCCTCATCAAAAGAAAAATTTTCCATACAGAAAAGTCCAATAGTCACAGTGACTATATCTGCCGGGATAACATTCAAAAGTTGCATCTTTCTTGCAGTATAAATCTGACACGGTGTTCCCACCATGGCAATACTTTCTAACTTTTCTTTTCCTAAACTTCTTATTTCCGTAATAACTCGTGAATAGGTAGTATATCTTTCCCCAATTTCTTCCAGATGTAAGGTTTTATCAAAATGTGAGCCAGCCGCCGCGATCAATTCATCAGCTTGAGTAACCAATACTGGCTGACGGGCAAAAGGGCCTATTTTTTTGGAGACGATTGCCCCTTGGATAAGATGTTTCTTCAAAGCGCAAATTAAAAGCGAAGTTACAACTCCACCATCTGTACAAACATTCCTGACCTTTTTATTTGTCGTCCTCGCTGAAGTAAGTTTTCGATAAGGACCAATCGGGGCTTCCCAGCCGTATTTTTCTTTCAATTCCCTATTCAACACTTTAATCTGCGGGCAGATAAGATAACAGATACCACATTTTAGACATTTATCTTCATCAATAAACTTGGGACTGCCATCTTCTGTTATTTCCAAAGCATTCAGTTCTCCTGCTGAACAAAACGAGACACAACCACCGCACTTACCACAGATACCTTTTTCTTGAACTTCAGTAATCAAGTCTCTAAAACTTTTTATCTCTTCATTAGACATTGAATTTTTCCTTGATTTTTGATTTTATTTTCTCTGCTATTTCCTTATCCGGCTTAAAAATATGGTCAATAAAATCGTGGCGAACTTCTTGACTGAATCGATCAAGGTCATTCACTTGGGTTAATATCTCCCCCGAAATATGATGAGCTTTAATTGCTAAATATCGTAAAATTCGCATGATATCTGTAAAGTTAACTTTCTGGGGACAACGAGCATAACAACGATAACAGACAAGACAGAGCCAGATTCTTGGTGAAGAAAGCACCTCCTGACGCATTCCAAAGAGTATTTGCCTGATAATTCGGCGACAGTTATATTTTTCATCAATATCAGTAATCGGACAACTCGCGGCACAGGTCCCACAGGCAAAACATCTCTTTATATTTTCTCCTCCCGGTTGAGAAGCGATTTCCTCTCGAAAACCTAAATCTAATTTGCTAACGAGAATAGACCTATCATTTTTATCAACCATTTTTTGTTCTCCTCAATTATGATTCAATTGTTTGTAATTCATCTTCCTTAAATGCAGAAAGTGGTAGTTCTTCATCTAATTTCCTTCCTGCTTCATAATCAAGCATTTTCTGGACTTCATTACTAAGATGGTGATATATCCTGCCCAAAGGTATTTTGTTCGGACAGGCAGCTTCACACTGTCCACAGGCAACACAGGATGTAAGCACATGACTCATTCTGGTCAGATGGAACAAGAGCATATCCGTAGGCATTTTTAGCAATCCTTTTCTCTTAGCCCAGGTTAAATATTTCTGTTTACTATATTCAAAAATTTCCCCTTCAAATACACATTCTTTACAATAACATATAGGACAGACACTGCGACAGTTCTGACAATTGATGCAAAGCGAAGAAATTACTTGTAAAAAATCTATATCTTCTTTTTCTATTTTCCCTTTCTGTTTTTTCCTTTTTTCTTTTTCCTGTTCTACAGCGAGTTTGCGTTCTTTATTTTCAGGGGCATCTTCTAATTTAAGTTCCTCCAGTACTTTCTTTCCTTTTTCATTTCTTGCCTGGATTACTATTTTTTGATTCCAATCAGTACCTATTAAATTAACCGCTATGTCTGAATTCTCAGGAACAAAATGCCGACATAATTGGCAAGCTGTTCTTAATTCCTTTATTTCCTGATTTGTCTGAACTTTTTTGATAAAATCGGCAGTAACCGCCCCATCACCATTAAGTTCTTTATTCTTAGCAACATAATCATTTACTGAATAAGTTCCAAAACAATCAATTCCTATAACAAGCACATTATCTATTTTCGCTTGTTTCAATTTAACCAATTCAATTAGAGCTCTTATTTCACACGGTCGCAGCATTACAGCAATTTTCTCACCGCGTTCGTTAGAAATATTATTTTTAACGGGATAAAAATCTTTTATTGTCAGTTTAGAGACAATTCGTGCTGAATTTACGGGAAGAACCGGAGCCAAAGAATTGATTTTCTTTAAACTGTCTGATTCAGAAACTAATGTCTGAACAACATTTCCACTCATTTCTTGAGGAACCAGTACTGCTTCTACAATATTGTTACTAAGGAGTTTTTTGAAAACTTCAGTAAAAACATTATAAAACTTGCTATTTTTTATTTCTATCTCAGCCACAGAGTAACCTCCTCTTTTAAGTGTTAGGTATTTTTTCTTATCTGCTACCACCTATCACCCATAACCTAACTTCTAACTGGATTTGGTCCTTTACTTTTTATCTTCTCCACCATCTCTTTTATTGTCTCAGCAAATCGTTGTCCTTCACTGGCACTAATCCAGCGAAGCCAAACACGATCTTCCTCCAGGCCTAATTCAGATAAGATTTTCTTCAGTACCGCTACTCTACGACGTACCTTATAATTACCGTTGGTGTAGTGACAATCTCCTGGATGACAACCACCAATCAGTACACCATCAGCTCCTTCTAATAAAGATCTGAATACATATAAAGAGTCAAGAGCACCACTACACATCAAGCGTATCACTCGTACATTAGTGGGATACTGAATCCGTGAAGTTCCTGCTAAATCTGCACCAGCATAGGAACACCAGTTACATAAAAAAGCAATAATTTTGGGTTCAAATTCTGCCATAATAAGCTCCTCTATTCTTTTTTATTCAGCTTTGACTATACATTCCAGCGGGCAGGCTGCTAGACATTTGGGTGAATCAGCAATGCCCTTACATTCAGTACACTTCTCTGGGTCAATCACATAAATAGGGTCACCTTCTGAAATAGCTTCGTTCTCACACTCATCAACACAAGCCCCACAGGAACTACATTCTTCAGTAATCTTCATCGCCATTTTTCTGTCTCCTTTTCAAAGATACGAGATAGAAAGGCTATTCCCTCGTCAAGCCCTAATCGGCATTCTTCCGAGCTCTTACCAGTGGCCTGAATTTTGATTTCCCATTCCCAACCAATGTTGTTATCTTCATTTAAGTTATATTTCTTCTCAATAATGAAAGCAAACTCTTTATTTACAGTTGCCCTTTTCCTTTGTCTCAGAATTTCTTGAGCAAATGATAGCCATGCTATAAGATTTTGAGGTTCGTCTTTTATTTCAAAAATAACGTTTGCAACTGAATAACCGTATTGTCTAACAGCCGATTCCTCGGGATGACCTTCACAACAGCTAAAAGTTTCTATGTATGGGATTTTGTTCATAGCCTCGATTAAAGGCTTCATAGCGTCGTCAATACCTTTAGACATTTTATTTTGTCCTTTAAATTATTTTTCTCTTTTTATTATTATCTGCCAGTCGAGCTCATTTAATTTATCAACACCTAATATTCTCTGACCTTCATCCTTAAAGTTATGAGGAATATTCTTGGCAGCAGGAGCATGATCCACAATCACTCTAAGAATTTGGCCACTTTCCATTTTTGCCAAAGTCTTTTTTGCTTTTACCCACGGGAAAGGACATACTTCTCCTTTTAGATTGATAGTCTTGTCAATTTTAATTTCTTCTGTCATAAAAATTATCCTTTCTAAAAACTAATAACCCGCTTACTATCTTTAATTGATTTAGCTAAGTCCATCATAGTCGAAATCTTAATACCTTCTACTAAATCTTCTTGCGTTATACCTTTAGCATTAAGACATGTTCCACAAGCATTTACTTTGACATCCATAGTGATCAAGTCTTTAATTTTAGCGGCCAAGTTTAATTCTTTTAATCCTTCCACTTGCTGTTGTCCTTTTTTCCCTATTAGCACTCCATCATCAAGTAAAAATATTTCCACCTCTATGTCTACTCCCAACATACCCCCGGCTATTCTTAAGGCATTCCATGTTTTCATGCTTGAATTTCCTTCGTTAATTATTATGGTTATTTTCTCCATTTTTTACCTCCTGTGAATTAAGGTTTTAGATTTTTCCCACTATCACTACAGTAAAGCATCTACTGCTTGCAGTAGTTGCTTTTTCTCGAATCCATATTGTTGACTCGCACCATTAGGGCAACTGGCAACACAAACACCACAACCCTGGCATAAGAGTTCTATCACTTTGGCTTTAGTCGTTTCTTCATCTATTTCCCGTGCTTCATAAGGACATACATCTACACAAATCCCACATCCAGCACATAACCTCTCAATCACACGCACTGTTCTTCCTGTAGCCTGAATTTTATCCTTAGAAAGAAGTGTAGCAGCTCTTCCCGCAGCTGCCCAGGCTTGAGATATTGTTTCATCAACAAATTTAGGTGAATGAGCCAACCCAGCAAGAAAGGTCCCATCGGTAGAAAAATCTACAGGACGAAGTTTTATATGTGCCTCCAAAAAGAATTTATCTTCGTTGAGAGGAACTTTTAGCAGTTTAGTTAATTCCCCATTTTCATTGCCCTGTACAATTCCTGTGCTCAACACTAAAATGTCAGGATTGATCTCAATTCTCTCATTCAAAATTGGGTCAAACACAGTAACTTGTAGTGTGTTTTGTGTTGTGCGTTTTGCGTTGTCTGGTGGCTGTATTTTTACTTCTGGTTTGCTCTCTAGCTCATAACGAATAAAAGTTACACCTTCTTCTCTTGCTTTTTGATAATATTCTTCTTTAAATCCATAGGTTCGAATATCCCGGTAAAGAACAAAAATATTTATATTTGGATTAATCTCTTTAATTTTTAAAGCATTTTTAATCGCCTGTGAACAACAAACCCGACTACAATAAAGGTCGTCGCCTTCACGAGAACCAACACATTGAATCATCACAATGTTTCGCAGCTCGTTGGTCGTAGTTCGCAATTCCTCATTTACAATTTTTTGTTCTAATTCTCGTTGGGTGATGATTCGTTCATCTTGACCATAAAAATATTCTGAAGTTTTTCTTTCTTCTGCTCCGGTAGCTACAATCACAATACCATGTTCAAGTTCGTAGTTCGCTGTTCGTTGTTCGTTGTTCGTATTTGTGATTATGGATTCGGTTTCTATGGTTGTTTTATAATTACCTACATAACCACCAAATTCAATAATTTTTGCATTCTTATATATATGAATATTTTTATTGCTTTCCACCTTTTCAATCATCTCTTTGAGCAATGCCTGAGGATTGGCTCCGTTCAGAGAAAAATAAAGATGACGGAGATTACCACCAAGTTCTTTCTCCTTTTCCACTAAATAAACTTCAAAACCCTGTTCGGCTAAAGACAAACTGGCTGTCATGCCAGCAATCCCCCCTCCAATCACTAATCCTTTTTTATTTACAGGAAATGCTGACCGAGTTAATGGTTTTAACAAGCAAGCTTTGGCTACTGCCATAGCAACCAATTCTTTAGCTTTTCTTGTCGCTTCCTGTTTCTCATACATATGCACCCAGGAACAGTGTTCCCTGGTACTGACAAATTCTAACAGGTATGGATTAAGACCCGCTTCTCTAATGGTATCTTGAAATAAAGGTTCGTGAGTGCGGGGAGTACAGGCGGCAATAACAATTCTATTCAACTGATGTTCTTTAATCCGTTCCTTAATTATCCCTTGTGTATCTTGTGAACAGGTATAGAGATTGTCTTCGCAATAGGCAACATTAGGTAAGGCTTTGGTAAACTTCACCACTTCTTTCACATCCACTACACCACCAATATTGATTCCACAATGGCAGACAAATACACCAATTCGTGGCTCCTTCTCGCTTACGTCTATCTGTTCAGGATAGGTTTTTTCTTCCACTAAACTTCCCCGCGCTTCAGATAAAAGGGCAGATACTTTCCCGGCAGTTGCTGAGCCCTGGATAATTGTTTCAGGTATATCTTTTGGTTCGGCAATCGCTCCGCAAACATAAATTCCCTGGCGGGCGATACCATCACTTTCTTGGATGGTATTTTCTTTAAAAAATTCGTAAGTTTCTATAAAATTATATTTGTTTAATCTCAGACCCAATATTTCCTTCAATTTTTTTATCTGGGGTGGGGGGACTAGACCTGTAGATAGGACAACTAAGTCGTATATTTCTTTCCCAAATTTTCCATTATCCGTAACAAACTTGATCAAAAGATCATCACTGCCATTTGCTCTTTCTACCTGAGGAGAACGGCAGGGGATATAATTCACCCCATATTCAGTCTTTGCTCTTTCGTAATAACGGTCGAACCCTTTACCAAAAGCCCGAATATCCATATAATAAATATCGGTCACTAAATCTTTACCTGCATGTTCTTTAGCAACAACTGCTTCTTTTATGGCATACATACAGCAGACTGCTGAACAATAAGGATTGCACTCAACATCTCGTGAGCCGACACATTGAATGAAAGCAATTCTTTTTGGTTCTTTTTTATCCGAAGGTCTTTGTAGATGACCACGAAACGGACCGGAAGCAGAGAGAATTCGTTCAAACTCTGGAGAGGTAAGAACATTGGGAAACTCACCATAGCCATATTCTAATCTCCGCAGAGGATTGAACCGGTCATAGCCAGCTCCCACGATTACTGCACCTACATTTATTTCTTCAATTTGCTCCTTTTGGTCAAAATCTATTGCTTCCGGTCCACAGAATTCTTTGCATACTTGACAGACTCCACGACTCAAATAGATACAGCGTTCTTTATCGATAACTGGTGTATTGGGTACGGCTTGAGGATAGAGAATATTGATTACCGGGCGTGGACCCACACCCCAGTCAAACTCAGAAGGAAGAATTCTTATCTCTTCAGAACAGTTATTCTTTGCTTTCATACTACCCATAGGGCAAATGAATTCGCAGGCGCCACAACCCAAACAGATGGGGGAATTTTGTTCAAAAGGTGGAATCACCTTCCGTTTAATGCCACGCTGGGCAAATCCAACGATTGCAGCACCCATTTTTTCTTTGCACATACGAACACAGAGTCCACAAAGAATACAGTCCTCATTCTTTTTGGGAAACCGATTTTCTTTCACACCTAATTCTTCAGCTACTTCTTTGATTTTTTCTGAATCTGGACAGCGGGCTAATAAAAGTTCAACCATTATCTTTCTTGTTTTTATCACCCTTTCCGTATCCGTATGCACTACCAATCCATCACAACAGGGATAAAGACAAGAAGCCTGAATTTTCGATTTACCACCCTCACTTATCTCCACAAGACAGAGTCGGCAGGCGCCGTACGGCGTTAAAGCTTTGTGATAACACAGAGTTGGTATCTTTATTCCCAGTTCTTGGGCCGCTTCAAGTACAGTTGTTCCTTCTTTTACACTAACTTGTTGATTATTAATAGTTAAATTTATCATTCGCTTTTTTTATGTTCAAAGATAAACTTTATCTCTGGATGGGCTACTGTTAAAATCTTCATAGTCTCTTTCATATTTCCTAAAGGTCTTCTATCCGGATGACTTAACTTAAAAGTAGCCATAATCGTTGTCCCTTTACCAACTTCTGATTCTATCTCTAATTTACCTCCACTTTCCTCAGCCGCTTGAGCCAGAAGGGGAAGTCCTAATCCTACTTTCTTGGTAGTCTTGGTAGTAAAAAACGGATCTAAAGATTTCTTAATCATCTCCTCATCCATTCCCTTACCATCATCCTTGATTTTAACTGTCAATAGATCTTCTTTTATATTTTCAATGATGCTTATTTCAATCTTTTTAGCCTGCGCAACAATAGAATTTTCTACTATATCTAAAATATGTAAAGATAAATCCTCCATCTATCGTTTAACCATTCTACCATCTCTATTCAGTAATGCTTTGCCTATTTCATCAACCGTTGCTTCTTCTATAACAAAACAAGTAACGGATCTGCCTATGTCCTCTAAATAATGTGCATCAGAAAAAGTAACCAAGGGAAAACCATAACTTTCATAATTCCTCGTTCTTAACGGGGTGCGCAGTTCATAATTCGGAGATAGTTCTAAAGCATCCAAATCTAATCCTTCGGGAATAAAGCCTAATTGACTAATAATACTGAAAGTTTCCTTATCAATATGGGAGGCAATGGCTAAACCTCCTAAACGGTGAACTAACTTTACAATCTCATCAACAGAGAGACTGGTTGCTCCTATTAATAACTTTTTATTATATCCAATTATCTTGTCATATTGATCTACAACTAATTGTTCTCCAAAAGCCTCCTGATTATTTTCACCAGATAAATTTTCATAAATGAGATTCTGTATTTCCTGTAGATTTATATCATTAAAAAAAGCCAGAATGTGTACTTCTTCTCGAGAAGTTATTTCAAGCCCTCCTAAAACTTGTAATCCTTCTCTTTCTCCTGCCTTTTCTACTGCTTCCACATTTTCTGCTGAATTGTGGTCACATATCCCAATCACATTCAGATTCCGTTTCTTTGCCTGTTTAATTATTACTGTAGGTAACATCTTTAAATCACCACAGGGAGAAAGACACGTATGGATATGTAAATCCACCTTAAACTCCTTTAACATTATTCTTCATCCAGAAATACCCAAGCTATATAATTTACCAATTAGTTCAAAAGCAGGCATCTTGCTTACCATAATTGGTATATTTTCACTTTCTGCTCTTTTAACAGTTTCTTCCTCTGGCTCTCTGCCGTTTATTATCACAATTCCAGATAACTCTTTCATACCGGCCACAGCAACAATATTTTGATGAACTTGCAGTGTAATCCAGAGATCACCCTTGTTGGTATTGGCAATCACATCGCTTAGAAGATCACTAGCATACCCGCTATTTATCTCCCTATCCAGTTTATTAGCTCCACATCTGATTTCTAAATTTAACTTCTCGATTATTTCTTTCAATTTCATTTTCCACCTCGCTTTGCTCGACATTTAACCAGTTTTCATGTCAATGCTAATTTCTAAATGTGTTCCTTTCCCTATGGTTGAAGTGATATCCATCTTATCAGCACATTTCTGAATATTATTCAATCCCATCCCAGCTCCAAAACCAAGTTCTCTGACCCAATCCGGAGCAGTTGAATAACCAGGTTCAAGAGCTTTTTCTATATCAGGAATACCCGGACCAGAATCTTTCACATCAATATGAATTTTATCAGGTTGCACCGCAACTACCATCTCTCCGCCTTCAGTGTAAATGAGTAGATTCATCTCTGCTTCATAAGATGAAATAGCTGTTCGACGGACAATATCTGGATGAATACCAAGCCGTTTCAAAGTTCTTTTAAGTGCGCTGGTAACCTCGCCTGCCTGGTTAAAATCTTTACCTTTCACACAATATTGAAAAATTAAAGTGGTCTTATCTGCTATAATATCTTCAAAGATATGGCTTGCTCGGTAACGATGAATCTCTTCTTCGTGATAATCAATCTCTAACTCTCGAAGTAATCCCTCAATAATATCACCTTTAGTGATTATTCCCGCCAGTCTCCCGTCTTTCCTGTCAATTACTGGAAAACGGCCAAAGCCAGTTTGCTCAAGTTTGCTAACTGCATGAACTAAAGGTTCATCTGCATACAAAGTTTTAACGTCTGGAGTCATCTTTTTCTCTATTAGGCAATCTTTTCCTCCTTCTGCCAGCCACTTAATAAAATCTTCAATACTTATGATTCCTACTAATTTATCTTCGTTCATTACAGGAGTTCCTGATATACGATTGGAACGCAATATCTCTCTTAATTCACTCATCAGCATCTGGGGTTTAACAGTAATTACATTCTGTTTCATTACATCACTTACTTTTAATTCATATATTAATTCCTCAACTTTAGTAAACTTTTTTTCGTTCATTTGGATTAGCTCCGATAAATCGGAGCTACTCCTTTTCATCGCAACCAGGTAATCCTCTTTTGTACAATCGACCACAGGATTCATACATAGAGAATTTAGTCGCCAAAAGAGGCATCTCTTTCTCCCTGGCTAATTTTATTGTATCATTTTGAGGTTTTTTACCGCGAACAAAACAGATGGCAACTACCTCAGACATTTCTGCGGTACGAATAACCTGAGGGTTGGTTAGTCCAGTCAGTAATAAAGAGTTTGACTTAATAAATGCTAATACATCACTCATCAAATCAGAACCACAAGCCATCTTTATTTCTTTATCTAAGTAATCACCTCCAACGATTACTTCTGCTTCAAGAATCTTTTTTATCTCTTTTAGTTTCATTGTTCCTTGGAGTAGCAGACCTGGGTCTGCGTGGACGCAAAACAAGTTTCGCTACTCCAGACCTTAATTTCAGTGAAGTTAGTGTTCTCAGTGGTTTCTATTCTATTATCACTGCATCAAACTTACAGATTTCAAAACAGACACCGCATTTGATACATTTTTCTTGTTCAATTCTATGTGGTTTTTTTCTCTCTCCTGTAATTGCCTCCTGAGGACAGTTCTTTAAACAAAGAAGACATCCAGTACATTTTCTCTCATCAATTAGATATTTTATCAGAGTTGTACACACTCCAGCTGGACATTTCTTTTCCTTTATATGGGCTTCGTATTCACTCTTAAAATAACGGGTAGTACTCAAAACAGGATTGGGTGCAGTTCCTCCCAGAGCACAGAGAGAACCATCTTTTACTGCTTGACCTAATTCTTCAAGTAATTCAATATCAGATTCTTTTCCTTTTCCTTCACATATATTGGTTAACATTTGATACATCGCCTCAATTCCTTCCCGACAGGAAGTGCACTTGCCGCAGGATTCACCTCTTAAGAAATCAAGGAAATATTTTGCTATATCAACCATACAGGTATCTTCATCCATAACAATCATTCCCCCAGAACCCATGATTGATCCTGCTTCAGTCAATCGCTCATAATCTATAGGTAAATCGAGCAATTCTTCTGGAATACATCCACCCGAAGGACCACCAGTCTGTACTGCTTTAAACTTCTTATCATTAGGAGTTCCACCACCAATATCAAAGACGATTTCACGCATAGTAATACCCATTGGAACTTCTACCAGGCCGGTATTTTTCACTTTACCAACAAGAGAGAATACCTTGGTTCCTTTACTGGTTTCTGTCCCTATACTGGAAAACCATTTGGCTCCCCGGTTAATTATCTGGGGAACATTAGCCCATGTCTCTACATTATTGATATTAGTCGGTTTGCCATTGTATCCCGATTGTGCTGGAAATGGCGGCCTTATCCTGGGTTCAGGCGTTCTTCCTTCCAGTGAACCAATTAAAGAAGTTTCCTCCCCAGAGACAAATGCCCCTGCTCCTCGCTGTACAGTAATATCAAAATTAAAACCAGTGCCAAGTATATCCTCCCCTAATAAACCATACTCCCGTGCCTGTTCAATAGCATTTATTAATCTCTTTAATGCCAGAGGATATTCATTTCTGATATATACAAAACCATGGGATGCTCCGATGGCATAAGCGCCAATTATCATTCCTTCTAAGACAGAATGTGGGTCAGATTCAATAATAGACCTATCCATAAATGCCCCTGGATCACCTTCATCCCCATTGCAAATTATGTATTTTTCTTCACCGGGAGAGTTTCTACAGAATTCCCATTTCCTACCAGTAGGAAAACCAGCCCCTCCTCTGCCACGTAAACCAGAGTCCTTGGTTTCTTTTATTATCTGTTCTGGAGTCATAGAAGTAAGTGCCTTTACCAATGCCCTGTATCCACCACGAGCAATAGATTCATCTATTTTTTCAGGGTCTATTAACCCACGATTCCTTAAAGCAATTAACTGCTGTTTGGAGAAAAAATCGATATCGCTCATCTTAGGTATGGGCATTTCTTTTTCTGGAGGGGTATACATCAATTTTTTTACTGGTCTTCCTTTCAAGAAATGTTCCTCTACCAGATGAGGAATATCTTTTTCGGTAAGCATCTGATAAAAAATTCCTTCTGGCTGGACTACCATGATTGGTCCCTGAGCACAAAAACCATTGCAGCCAGTCATTACAATCTGTATTTCATCCTGAAGGTTATGCTTTTTAATTTCTACTTCAAGTGCTTCTTTTATCTTAAAAGATTTATTTGAGACACAACCAGTGCCTGCACAAACCATCAGGTGAGTTCTATATGCCATTCAACACTCCTTATGATACCCGCTCACTTCCTATAGCCAGAGCGTGCTCAGTAACCATCTTGCCACCTATAACATGTTCAGAAAATATTTTTTCAACTTTTTTTTCAGTTAAATCAACATATTTAACCGGTGTTTCTCCCTTCAGTTCTACTGTAGCCATAGGCTCGCGGCTACAAAGCCCAGCACATCCTGAAGTGGTAAGAATAACATCTTTAACTTTGGCCTTTTCTATCCGGGCTAAAAAAGCGCTCATTATTTTCCGTGCACCAGCAGCTATACCACAAGTTCCCATATGCACTGTAATCTTAGCTCGTCCAGCTCCTTCACGTAGTATGGTCACTGCTCTCATTTTTTCACTGATTTTTTCTAAATCCTCTGGCTTTAACTTCGCCATCTTACATCCCCTTTAAGAAACCAGCAATAAAATATCAACGAAAATCTCTGGAGTCCTTGCGAAAGCAAGGTCGATTACATCCCTCCCTTTCGGGAGGACTCCAGACCCTTCCACCTTAAGAAATTCCTCAGCGATGAACCAGATGTCCTTTTTCTTCTGGTTTCTCCACTCTGGTTACTGGTTACTTTGTTTTGTATTTCTCGATTATTTTGGGAATTTTTGCTTGGTTCATTCTTCCGTATAGGTCTTCATTGACCGTGACTACCGGAGCAAGGCCACAACAGCCCAAACAGCGCACTGCTTCTAAACTGAAATTTAGATCAGCGGTAGTCTCGCCAGATTTAATTCCCAAATCACGTTCAAGCCTTTCTAAGATCTTCTGACCACCTCTTACATGGCAGGCTGTACCGAGACAAACACTGATGATATATTTTCCTCTGGGAATAAGACTGAAGGCATTATAAAAAGTGGCTATATTATATACTTGACTTAAAGGAACATTTAATTTACTGGCTACAAACTTAAGCATATTCTCTGGTAAATAGCGATATTCTATATTAATATCCTGTAGGATAGGTACTAGGGATTCTATTTTAGGTTTATTTTCACTTAGAATTCTGTTAATTTTTTCTTTATCTTCTTTTTCGAATTTTATTTCATCTTCCTTTCTTTCCTGTAAATACGGTATGTTTCTTACCGGACAATTATTTACACAAACACCGCAGCCGGTACATTTCTCTTCATTTACAAATCTCGGCTTTTTCTTTAAAGTAATAACAAAATTGCCTGGCTCACCCTGTATCTTTTCGAATTCAGAATAAGTAATCAGTTGAATATTGGGATGCCTCCCGGTATCCACAAGTTTCGGTGAAAGAAGACACATTGCGCAGTCATTAGTAGGAAATGTTTTATCCAGCTGAGCCATCACTCCGCCAATTGAAGGTTTTTCTTCTACTAAATAGACCTTAAACCCTATCTCCGCTAAATCAAGTGAGGCCTGAATACCTGCTATTCCACCGCCAACAACTGCCACCGCACCAATTTTCGTTGTGCGGTGGAGATTGTGTTTTGTGCGTAACTCATTCTTAGTACCTTCCATTTTTTTCTAATTTATACCTATTCCTTTCTTAGGAGTAGCATAAATTATAATTATGCCCTAAAGTTCTTCCCATTATTTAGACAGTACGGGGTTAAAGACCGCAAAGGAACTAAACCAATCCCAACTCCTACAAAGATTAGATTCTTGCCTTTCATCTGAAGTAAAGGAAACCCGTTACCATTTCTTAGTCCTATACGACTACATCGATCATAGAGAATATTTGTTCTTTAGTAAAATTCTTAAGTTGTGTCGCTCCATTGGGACAAATCGCCGCGCAGGCACCACAACCCTGGCAGAGTATTTCTTTCACAGTAGAAATCTTCTTTTTCTCATCAATTTCCCTTGCCTCATAAGAACAGGCATCAACACAGAGACCACAACCACTACAGATTTCTTCATCAACAACTGCAATAACCGGATCGTGACTTAATTTATCCTGGCATAAAAGTCCTAAAACCTTACAAGCTGATCCAGAAGCCTGGGCTACTGTAGACGGGATATCTTTTGGTGCCTGGCAGGCACCGGCTAAGAAAATTCCCATAGTAGTCGTTTCTAGTGGTCGTAATTTTGGATGTACTTCAGAGAAGAAACCATGTTCATCATAGGGAATCCGTAACTTTTTGGCTAACTCAATTGCTGAAGGATGAGCACAAATAGCTGAGGCTAAAACCACCATATCGGCAGCAATCTCTATTTGTGTCCCTGAAAGTGTATCTGACCCGCGAACTATGACCTTTCCATCTTTTTCAAATATTCTTGATACTCTACCCTTGAGATATACTGCTCCATCCTCTTCTACTGCCCGCGCCCAGAATTCTTCATATCCTTTTCCCGGTGCACGAACATCAATATAAAAGACATAAGCCTGACCATCATGGACTTTATGTTTATAAAGCATCGCATGTTTTGCCGTGTACATACAACAGATGCTTGAACAGTAAGGAATACCTTTAGAACGGTCGCGTGAGCCAACGCATTGAATAAAAACCACTGACCTGGGAATTTTTCCATCTGATGGCCTTCTTATCTCTCCACGGGTAGGTCCAGTAGCAGATTGCAAACGTTCGAACTGTATACTATTAATAACGTCTTTAAATCTACCATAACCATATTCACCATAAAAATCTCTTCCCAGTTGTTTATATCCAGTAGATACTACTATTACACCCACTTTTTCTTCAATTATTTCGTCCTGTTGTTCAAAATCTATTGCTTCTGCTTCACAAAACTTTTGACAAATTTTGCATTTACCTGTTTTATAAAAAGTGCAGTTTTCTCGATCAATAACCGGAATATTAGGTACCGCCTGAGGGAAGGGGATATAGACAGCTTTTCTCATACCCATTCCCTCTTCGTATTCACTGAGGATATTTTTCCTGGGACATTTTTCCTGACAGATTCCACAGCCAGTACATTTATCTTCTATTATCGAACGTGCTTTTTTTCTTATTTTTACCTTGAAATCGCCTACTAATCCTGAAATTTCTTCGATTTCTGAGTAAGTATAAATTTTAATCTTTGGGCTCTGGGAAACTTCAACTGTGCGGGGGGTAAGAATACAAGCCGCACAATCAAGCGTGGGGAAGGTTTCGGCAAGTTTAGTCATATGACCGCCAATGTAAGGTTCTTTTTCTACCAAAATTACCGGATATCCTCCTTGAGCAATATCTAAGGCAACCTGTATCCCGGCAATCCCTGCGCCAATTACCAGTGCCTTTTTCTCTACCTCAGAATGAAAAACCTCAAGAGCTTGATCACCTTTCAACTTCTCTAAAATCGAGGAGATAATCTGAACACCTTTTTCAGTAGCTTTTTCTTTTTCATCTTGGTGTACCCATGAACATTGTTCGCGAATATTGGCAATCTCCATGCAATAAGGATTCAAACCTGCCTTAAGTCCGGCATTGCGAAAAGTTGTCTCGTGCATTCTTGGAGAACAGGCAGCAACAATTACTCCATTTAATTTTTTCTCTTTAATAGTTTTAGTAATTAGTTCCTGCCCAGGATTTGAACACATATATTTATAATCAATTGAATGCACTACACCTGGTATCTTCCCAAACTCATCTGCTACTTTTTTCACATCTACTACACCAGCAATATTTATCCCACAATGACAGATAAAAATTCCAACACGTGGTAGACGGTTTGTATTTTGTGGTGTTTGATGCTTAGTATTTGGTATTTGATGAGCAGCCATCTATGTTATTCCTTTTCCTTTCAACAGAGTTTCACCTGAGATCATTGCTCGGTCGAGCCCTAAATTTTTCTTATCTATTCCCAGAGCTAAACCGAGCAATTGGGTAAAATAGAAGATAGGTAGAGAGAAATCTTTTTTGTATTTCTTATTAATATCCTCTTGTCTCATTTCCAAATTCGCCTGACAAAGGGGACAGGCCACTACCAAACACTCGGCACCTGCCTCAGATGCCTCCAACAAAATATCATGGGTCAGTTTTAGAACTATATCAGTACGGCTCAAACCAAGTGGACCACCACAACACTCATTTTTATATGGCCAGGAAACCGGCTCAGATCCTAACGCCTTAACCAAATTATCTAAAGAACTGGGTTGTTCGGGATCGTCAAATTCTACTACCTTAGGGGGACGGATAAGAAGACATCCATAGTAACAGGCCACTTTCAATCCTTTCAGATCCTGTTTTTTCTGTTTTTGAATATTTTCTAATCCAATTTCGGTTATCAAAATATCTAAAAAATGACGTACTCTTACATCAGGAATATGTTCAAGGTTGAGAGTCTCTTTTATTTTCTCTTTTATTTGAGGATCTTCGGCTAAACTCTTTTCAGCAAATTTGAACCGACTGTAGCAAGCAGCACAGAAAACTACCATTTGCTTGCCGATTTTCTCAGCTGACACTATATTCTTTATTGGTAAAGAAACCGATAGAAGCGTATTGGTAAAATGAGCAGGAGAAGCACCACAACAGGTCCAATCAGGCACTTCCACAAGTTCTATACCAAGAGCATCAGCAGTAGCACGTGCTGACTCATCGTAATCAAGGGCTGTTGAACGAAGCGAACATCCTGGATAATAAGCGTATTTCACCCCGCCCCTCCTTGACTCAGAGTATTTCGATCTGCTTCAACATATATCACCTAAATGGCCAATAGTTTTTTCGTTAAATAAATACAAAACCAGTGAGGGGGAGCGGGGTTCATTTCTCTGTTCCTTTGAATATTTCTTTCATTTTTTTTCCATCTGCTAAAGTAGGAAATATTTTTAATTTTCCTCGTTTAAATAGTTTAGGCCCTTTAAAAATGTCTTTGAAAAAATGTCCACTGCCTAAATTAAATCTCCCAATCATCTCCACTTCAAATACACGACCATATTTTCTTACAGTGCTCAAAAATAATCTGTTAAAAAGATTGACATCCTTCTCCGATGGCTTAACTTTCTTACGCAAAGCAATAATCCGTAAAGCGTCCATAACCTTGGCCAGATCAACTTCTCGTGGACAGCGAGTAGTACAGGTTTCACATCCCGCACAGAGCCAGATCGTTCGACTGGAGAGGACACGTTCTTCCATACTTAATTGAACCATCCTGATAATTTGATTCGGTAAATAATCCATTTCAAAGACAATAGGGCAACCACTAGAACATTTTCCACATTGATAACAAGAAGAGACTTTCTGCCCACTTTCCTTTTCTATTTCACGAATAAAATCTGACCTCAAAACATCTATATCAACTAAGCATTTCAATGTCCCTTCTCCTTATAGAGATTTTAGAGATTTCTAAAAAAATCAGGAATCTTTAAATCACTGTAATCAATTGCTAAAATTACCTAAACAACCTTAGGGTTTTCTTTAAAACAAGTGTTTTTGAACCACTTGTAGCATAATAAGTTAGTCTCTCCAATTCTACTGCTATATCAATATTTAGTAAGTTTACGAAATCGGGTACCTTCAATCTTACCGCAGCGAAATTCAGAATTAACTTTATCCCGGAGTCTACTACATAGTTAAGTACTTCTTGAGCCACCATAGCAGGTACTGTAAGAATAGCTATTTTGATTGCATTCTGTTGGACTACTGATTTTAGTTGTTTAATATCTTGAATTTGAAAATCAGCTTTAACACTACCAATCTTTCTTCTATCATTGTCAAAGGCGGCTACAATTTTAAACCCCTGCTGTTTAAATCCTTTATAAGTTAAAAAAGCAGAACCTAAATTCCCCACACCGATTAAAGCTACTTTCCATTCTTTATCTATTCCTAAAATACCCAGTATCTTTTGTTTAAGTTCATCTACTGGATAACCTTTACCTGGAACACCAAACTGGCCAAAATAGGTTAAATCACGTCGGATTTGTGGTGGAGTAAATCCAGTAAGGAAGGCTATCTCTTCAGACCTGATAAAATCATTCCTTCCGGATTCAGAAAGTACACGATAATACATTGATAGGCGAGTAACAGTTGATTCAGGTATGTTATATTTTGCTTTCGTATATATTATGAAATCATTGGTTATCATTGTTCGTTCAATTGTTTACAGTGAATTTTTTCACAAAATATTTGAAAAAAATTTGGGTAACTCTCGCACAATCATGAGTGCAATTAGTTTAACAACTGTCTTTTCCTTTAAAAAATAAACTATCCCAACGATAATCGAGATAGTTTGTGTTATTTCTACTTTTCAGAATCTCTAAATAATGTTACTTTAGGGTAACTAATTGGAGAGAGTCTGCATCAAGGAAGGTGTATGGTTACAATTTGGTAAGTTTTACTGAACAGGTAACCTATTTTATATACTATACTCTTTTAGTTTTTGCCAAAGCGTTTTTCGGCTAATTCCCAATACTTTAGCTGCTTCTTCTTTTCGACCTTCTGTTTTTGCTAATACATTAATAATATACTGCTTCTCAGTTTTTTTCAGTACTTCTTGAATCGGTTTTATTCCCCATTCTTTTTTTTCTACTTTTAATAGGTTGGGTGGCAAGTCATCAGGTAGAATTTTATTCCCTCTTGAGAGCGTAACCATACGTTCTATCATATTTTCTAATTCCCGAACATTGCCTGGCCAACTATATTTGGTCAGTCTCTTTAATGCCTCAGGAGAAATTCCTATTTTCTTTCCTTCTTTAGTGTATCTATTAAGAAAATTTTTAACTAACAATGGGATATCTTCTTTCTTTTCTCGTAAAGGAGGCATAAAAATAGGAATCACATTTAAGCGATAGAAAAGGTCTTCTCGAAAATTACCTTTGCCTACACTTTCTTCTAAATTTGTCCTACTGGCGGCAATTACGCGTACATCAACCTGAATTGTATCTGTTCCTCCTAGACGTTCAAATTTTCTTTCCTGAAGAACCCTTAACAATTTCGCTTGTACTCTGGGTGCCATATCATCCACGTCATCTAAAAATAATGCTCCCCCATTAGCGAGTTCAAAGCGACCTAATTTCCTACTGGAGGCATCAGTGAAAGCTCCTTTTTCAAAACCAAATAACTCGCTTTCCAAAAGACTTTCTGGCAAAGCACTACAACTTACTTTGATTAAGGGTTTATCCTTTCGAAGACTTAACTGATGAATAGCTTCGGCAGCCAGTTCTTTACCTGTACCACTTTCCCCATAAATGAGCACAGTAGCATTGCTTAAAGCAACTACCTCAATCAAGCGATAAATCTCTTGCATCTTCTCACTCTTGCCAATAAGGTTAAACAATTTCCATCGTTCCCCTAACTCTTCCCAGAGAAAACGATTTTCTTCCTTGAGATTCTGAAACTCAAAAGCTTTTTTAATCAGCAAAAGTAGTTCTTCATTCAGAAAGGGTTTACTAATATAGTCATACGCTCCTAACTTCATAGCTTCAACTGCATTTTCGATTGTACCAAAAGCAGTCATCATAATCACAATTACTTGCGGAGAGAGTTCTTTTATTTTTTTCAAAAAGGTAAGACCATTCATTTGGGGTAACTTCAAATCAGCGAGGGCCAAATGGAATTTTGATTGCTGGATTATTTCCCAACCCTCTTCACCAGTGGTAGCTATAGATACTTCATATCCTTCTTTAACCAAGGCATCCCTTAGACTAATTCGCATAATTCTTTCATCTTCAACAATAAGAATCTTTTTAGTAGGCATAATTTTATTCCTCCATTTATAATACTTTGTACACAGGGTTCAATATTGTAGAATAATCGATTTTCTGAGACAAAGGTAATCTAATTGTTACTATAGTACCTTCACCCTTTTTGCTTTTTATGCTCATTGTTCCCTGGTGTCTCTGAATAATGTCACGGCTAATCGATAGACCAAGTCCTACTCGTTCTCCTGTTCCTTTAGTAGTATAAAAAGGTTCAAAAACTTTCTCTAAATCTTCTTCTTTAATTCCCATACCATTATCAATAAACTCAATTTGAATAAATTCCTTTTCATTTTTGGCCTTTAGTGATGTTCTAATCATCAATTCTCCGCCTTGAGGAAGTGCATCTAATGCGTTGCCAAGCACATTCATAAATACCTGTTGTATTTGTTGAGGATCCACTGAGATTTCAGGTAAAGGATCAGCCAAATCCTGTTGAACATTAACTTCTTGCCGGGATAAGCGGTGTTCAATAAAGGTTAATGATTCTTTGATCAGTGGATTAAGATTTACTGTTTTTAACTTGAACTTTTCATGCCGAGAGAAATTCAAAAGTCGCTTAACTATACCTTCGATATGGATAATACTTTCCAATATTAACTCCAGATACTCTCTTTTTTGCCCCTTAATTTCGGGGGCTTGAAGAACACTCCGCACACAGTTTAACATTCCACCCAAAGGATTATTAATCTCGTGGGCAATGCCAGCAGCTAATCGTCCTACAGTAGCCATTTTTGCGGTTTGAATTAATTGACTTTGGGTAGATTGAAGCTCTTGATTAGTTCTTTCTAAATCCCTGGCCATCTCATTAAAGGTTTGGGCAAGCAATCCAACCTCATCTGTTGTCTTAATTCTAAGTTCCTGTTTAAAATTACCTCGTCCAATTTCTTTAATTGCTTTACTTATTTCTACCAGAGGAGCAAGTATTCTTTTGATTAATAAATAAATACATCCTATACCAATAGTTAAGATTACTCCGATAATTACTATTAGTCTGAAAATTGTCGCAGAAATTGCTCTCCTGAATCTCGCTGGCGACATTCCTATATGAAGACTTCCTAAGCTACCCTCTAATATAGGTAGGGCAAGATCTTGAATTAATCCTTTTTCGGTGTGTAGTAGATGAATATTTTTCTCTCTATTAGGAAAAGTGGCCTCAATTAAACCCGCTGGAAATACTCCAGAAAAAGTATGGACAACTGGTCTCCCCCCTGTGTTAACAATAAAAACATAAATAACATCCTTCTCCAACTCTACTGTATCGTTCACCAACCGTTGGAGAGAAACAACGTCATCAATCAATATTAAATCGACACTTCGGTTTGCTAAATTTCTAGCAATCGAGAATCCTTTATCCTGCAATTCTTTTCTCAGATATCGCGAAGAAGATTTCCAAATGAAAATAATTATGGCTAAGCCCAGAATGAGAACTCCGATAAGGATAACTCCGATTAGTTTAGTTTTTAAACTAAAATTGACCATTCTTAATACTCTATCTTTTTAACTAAATTACGCATTGAACGAATAGAATCGTACATCTGGTCATCTCCTCTAATGAATTTATCAATCATAATCTTTTTGAGTATTTCCTTGCCTTTTGTTTGTTTATCCAAGTTTGTAAATATTTGATATAATTTTTTCTTTATATCTGGGTCAAGCCCTTTCGGGACCACCACCGGTGGTATACCAAAAGCAGGAGATTTAAGAATAATTTTAGCTTGGGAAGTTAACTCAGGACGAGTTAACGCTAAGTAATCCCAAATTAAACTATCTACGGCTGCTCCATCCACTAAACCTTTGGCTACTGCAATAATTGAATTATCATGACTATGAGTAAAGATTGTTTTATAAAAATATGTCTGTGGTGTAAAATTCTTTTTAGCCAAAAGATATGTGGGAAATAACTTGCCACTATTGGAAAGAGGGTCTGTGAAAGCAAAAGATTTCCCTCTAAGCTCTTCAAAGCTATCAATTTTACTATCCCGATGTACAATAATATACGAGAAGTATTGGGCTTGCCCATTAATTACAGGAACTACTAAGAGCTCTACACTTCCTCCCTCTTTTAGTTCGACATAAGCATCAGTACAAATGAAAGCCGCTTCTAACTTACCTTCTTCCAAAAGATCATTTATCTCTTTATATGTCCTACGTTGTACCAGAATTATTTGTTTCCCTATTTTTTCTGAGAGATAGTTAAATAATTCTTGATAATAAGTAAAAGTTTCTCGTGGGGAAATAATCGCCGCTACCCCGATACGAAGTACTTCTTGGGAATATCCCTCTTCTAGTATTTTCTGAGGTTGTTTCTTTTCAAAAAGAAAGATTTCTGTCACTCCCTTTTGCTCACTACAGCCAGAAAGGACTCCTGCCAAAACACCTAAAAATAAAAAATAAATTCTTATTCTTTTAATCATTATATTTCTTTCCATTTTTTCGTACATAAATCGAAGGAATTTTCATTTCTCCCCGATAAAGAGCAACTAAAAGGCGGGAAATATTTATCCCAAATTTTTCCCTCAATTCATCTCTAACCCGCTGGTCTGACTTAGGGATTCTTTCTTTTTCTATAATTTCTTTAATAAGTCCTTTTACAATTTCTTTTCGGCGAGGAAAGAAAAATTTAAGTGGTTTTTCCTCACCGCATGGTAGTTCAACACTCTTATATCGGATAATCCGACAGACATAGCTCGGTTGCAAACCCATATTGATGGCTAAGTACTTCTGTGTAAGCGGTTTTAAATCGAAGGGATTTTCTGAGTCCAGATAGGTACGTTGATACTTTATAATACCCTCTAATATATGATGGAGTACTTTTTTACGGTTATTGATCAGTCCTAAATTCCAAAGTAATGTACCAAGCTCTTCTTTTTCTCTCTCGGTAAAGAAACCTTGCTTTTTCAATTCCTCAATTTTCCCATAATCGATTACATATCTTCCTCGATATAAGTTAAAAATAGAATAACCAATTGTATATCCTCCTTTACCATCTTTCTCGATAGAAGCGATCTTTGTGTAATATATCTCATTAACTCTGTCATATACGGGGTGCTGATGAAATTCAGTTTGAATAAATATCTCATCAATTAAATCCCTTATCTTTTTTATCTCTTCTACCGATAAACTACATTCAGCTACTATTTCTGAATCAAGGACAGGAATTTCACTTAAAAAATATTTTTTAAATTTATCAATCCCTAAGTTTCTAATCGTCTGGACGGCATCTTCTTTAGCACTTAAAAGGGATTGTATATCTAAAGAACTTTTGTCTGCGAAAATATCTTCTCTAAGTTCATAAAAACTCGAAGATAGACTTGACCAAGGCAATCTTTGATATTTGATAACCCTGTCCTTTTTAAAATTATTTGTATTTGTAGATATCAATTCCTTGAATAACGATGAGTTCTCGGTCTCCTTGATAAAATTTCTAAATTTCTTTTCCGATAGAGTCATAAAACTGGCCAGTTTCATCCCTCCGATTAATCTAATGACCTGTTTCGGCTTTTGTTCTAATACCGGTCCCTTTTCCCAAAGCATAGCAAATACTTCCTCACTTCAAAAAAAGTAATAATGTCTGCCATTTGTAACACTATATAAATTATAAGCATTATTAAACATCTAGTCAAGTGCAAAATTGGTCTAACCGTAGTAAGAGAGAAGGTTTCCTTTTCGTAACATAAACATCCAATTTTCCTTTTCAATGAGACTAGATAACATAAATTCGATATTGTGGGTGTCTGTAAAGTAGATAGGTTAAATCGCATCCTCAAAGATTTCATAAAAATGTCAATTTCAAAGAGAAAAGACTATTTTTAAACAAAAAAGAAGCAAAACAACCAAGAAAAATTTTTCAGACTTACTTAAAAACTGAATCCTTGAGGCCTACCACTAAAATAATCAATACTAAGGGGTTTAGCACTAAAGAATGGTTTTCTCGGGATGGCAACAAAAGAGGCGGGAAGAAATTTGACTGTAATAATTTATCAAAAACGCTTAATAATGTACTTTACATTGGTAAAATCAAGCATAAAAGAAATCTATATGAAGGTAATCAGCCAGCTGTTGTTGACGAAAAAACATCTGAGCAAGTTCAGAAAATATTAAAAAATAACTTTCGTATGAAAACATCTATTAATCAAGATAAATCTCATTTTTATTTAAAAGAGCTTATCCGTTGTCCTTATTGTGCTTCTACAATGACACCAAATTTCTGTTATTCAAAGGAGAAAAAATATTTTTACTATAGATGTACAAAGCTTCAGCGCATAAGTAAAGATCAATGTAAATATGGAAGCGTCCCTGCAAGGGCGATAGAATGGGTAGCTGTTGATAGATTGAAATTTTTATTTGAGAATGATACTACTGTCAACAAAATCAGGCTCTATCGCAGTTGTAGAATCAACATGTTTTGTTTAAGAAGGACAAAGATTAACAACGTTCTGTAATTAAAGAGTGGCTGTCCCTATTTTCCCAGGTTGGATTCTGCTTCTTCTACCAGTTCTTTTATGAGCTCTTTCACTGATACTATCCTGTCTACTCTGTATGCATTAAAGCCGACAAATACGAAGCCATCTTTTAAACGCCCTTCAGAAGCATTAAGCAATGCTTCAGCAATACAGTAAGGAGCTTTGCTTGGGATGCATGTCTTTAAACATTGGTAGGAGCAATCGAATTTAATCTCGCCCCTCTCTGATTTATCGAGAAATCCATTCCGTATTGCTCTGCCGGGCATTCCAACAGGGCTGTGAATGATAATGATATCTTCTTTTTTTGCATTTATATATGCCTGTCTAAATTCCTCTGCTGCATCACATTCATAAGTACATGCAAACCGTGTACCCATTTGTACTCCAGAAGCACCTAATTTCAACATACGGGCAATATCCTTGCCGTCATATATTCCACCAGCAGCGATAATAGGTATTTTTCTTTTTTGTCCATTTCCATATTTTTCTGCAACCCTAATGACTTCAACGAGTATGTCTTCCAGTTTTGACATTGTAGTTTCATTTTCTAATTCTTTGAAACTGAATCCAAGATGACCACCAGCCAGAGGACCTTCGACAACAATTCCATCGGGAACATAGTTATATTTTTTTATCCAGTTTTTACAGATAATTTCTGCTGCCCGTGATGAAGATACTATTGGACAGATTTTGGCTTTTGTGCCTTTAACAAGTTTTGGTAAATTCATCGGTAACCCTGCTCCTGAAAAAATTATATTTATACCCTCCTTTGCTGCTGTTCTTACCAGTGCAGGATAGTTGGTTTGAGCAACCATTATATTTGCCGCAAGTATCCCTGTCGTAAGCATTTTTGCTTTTCTTATCTGGACAATTAGTTCTCTTACATCCGCCTTTTCGTATTCACTCATATAGAAATGACTTTTTATACCGCCTATGAGTGCGGCTGAGATGGTGCCGACAGATCCTTCGTTAGCAACTGCAGAAGCTAATTTTGCTAATGAGATTCTCACACCCATTCCACCTTGTATAATCGGAGGGTTTATCTTTGAGTCTCCAATGATTAAATCGGGTAATTTTCCCATAACAGTATCCTGCTTATCTCTATGCTGTTTACATAAAAATTTAATTATATCACAAATCTAAAGATAATAGAAGGGAAGATTTAGATTTTAGATATAGCACTGACAGAGGTGAACGTTTAGGACCTGGATTCACAATCGCATAATTAACTCGGTTTGAAAGAAATCTTTCTGCAAAAATCAGATGAAACCTGCACAAAGAGCTGGAATTCTAAATTTGTATCTTTGTTACGATTTCCCGCAGAAAGAATTTATGCTGTTTTGGCACAATCGAAAAAATTGTGAAAGGGAAAAATTACCAAAAATTTACTTCCAAATTATCTTCAAAAACCGCCCTCATTCAAGGATGGTGGAGCAGAGGGGATTCGAACCCCTGACCTCATCCGTGCGAGGGATGCGTTCTCCCAACTGAACTACTGCCCCGTCGGCTTTCGCTCCGCGAAATCCTCGCAAGTG
>JBHIBS010000022.1:0-26007 GCA_046759165.1 bacterium
TATGGGTTGCTGTCGTTAATTTATCGACAGGAACCAACTATTGAGATAGTACGTGAACTCAGAAAACCTGAATTTATTCAAACTTTGGTAGATTGGGGCGTATCTTTAAATAAAAAATTTATTACTCAATCCGATGAACAGACTGTTCAGGATTTATCTGTTGAATATACTCGTCTGTTTATTGGCCCGGGTAAACGTATTCCGCCATACGAATCTGTCCATCGCAGGGAAGAAGGATTACTTTGGGGAGAATCAACTGTAACTGTTAAAAAATTGATTGAGTTTTTAGGGCTAAATTATAGAGATGATTTTTCGGATATACCAGACCATATCAGTGTGGAATTTGAGTTTATGCAAAAACTTACTAATCGAGAGAAAGAAGCTCGAGAACAAAACGATAAAAAGACAGTATTGCGTTGTTTAGAATTTGAGAAGAAATTCACTGATGAACATCTCAGCCAATGGATTTCCACTTTTTGTGATAAAGTAACAAAAGTGTCTAATAACTCATTTTACGGACAAATGGCTAAATTGACAAAAAAATTTATTAAATTTGACAAGAAACAAATAAATCACTTGATTAAAAACTTAAACAGTTAAATGGTTAATTAACTGCTCACCAGTTAACCCAGCCTCGCCGGTAAGCAGGCAACTACTATTTAACCAGACGGGAGGCAAAAATGTTTGGAATAGGAATGGAGGAGTTGGTTATTATTCTGGTGATTGCTTTGCTGATTTTTGGTGCAGCAAAAATACCAGAAATAGCAAAAGCACTCGGGAAAAGTATAGGTTCATTTAAAAAAGGGTTAAAAGAGTCGGAAGAAGAGATTAAAAAACTGGCAGAGGAAGCAAAAAAAGATAGTAACGAAACCGATTAATACTGGACAGAAATGGTCGACAAGCAACTTGCTTTAGTGGAGGATTTAAAAGAACTCAGGCAACGACATCAGATAAGTATTTTCTAAATTTGTGACCTCATCAAAGAAAAGTGAGGTTCAGGAATG
Organism: bacterium; assembly: GCA_046759165.1. Lineage (GTDB taxonomy): Bacteria > UBA6262 > WVXT01 > WVXT01 > WVXT01 > JBHIBS01. The sequence continues at coordinate 1,005 of JBHIBS010000022.1, forward strand.
ACTGGAATAATATTAGCTGGTGGTAAGAATACCCGCATAGGGACTAACAAAGCGTTTTTAAAGATAGAGGGCAGGATGATTATTGAAATGATATTGGAGAAAATGGGAAAAATTTTTGAAGAAATTATTATGGTTACTAATTTTACTGAAGAATACCCACCAGTTCTCGAGGCGGGTCAGCACCTGGGTGTAAGATTGGTTAAAGATATAATCCCCGATGAAAGTTCTTTAGGTGGTTTATATTCGGGTTTGGTTAATTCAAAAGGTGAATATAGTTTTGTAGTTGCCTGTGATATGCCTTTTATCAATGTAGAGTTAATTAAGTATATGAAAAATAACTGTGATAACTTTGATGTAGTTATTCCTAAACTCAAGTATGGTTATGAGGCACTACATACAATATATTCTAAAAATTGTATTAGTCCTATTGAAAAACAGTTGAAACAAGATAATCTTAAGATTATAGATTTCTTCCCAGCAGTTAAAGTAAAAGAAATTAACGAGAATATTGTAAAACAGTTTGATCCACAATTACTTTCATTCTTTAATATCAATTCCGATAGTGATTATCAGCAGGCATTAAATATAGCTTCGAGCCTTCGGACCTAATTTCTTCAACTAAAATTGAGGAATACGGACGCTTGGCCGATTCGGGTAGAGAAGGAAACAACTCTGCCTCCTCGTGCTTGGAAAGGAGCTTAAAGAATAAAACCGGCTTTTTCACCAAGTATCGAAGGAGCCGGTTTTTAATTTTGAGTAATACAATGAGAAAATTAATTGATCAATATGGCCGTAAAATAGATTATTTACGTATTTCAGTTACTGACAGATGTAACCTGAGGTGCATTTATTGTATGCCAAATTATGGAATAATTCCTAAAAGTCACAATGAGATTCTTACTTTTGAAGAAATTGAAAAGGTAATAAAAGCAGCTGTTTCACTTGGAGTAAATAAAATAAAGATTACTGGTGGGGAACCGTTAATAAGGAAAGGAATAGTTGATCTGATTGCTATGCTGTCCGATATTGAAGGAATAGTTGATTTGTCAATGACTACCAATGGAATTTTCCTATCCGAATACACAGAATCTCTTAAGAAAGCAGGATTAAAAAGAATCAATATTAGTCTGGATACGCTGTGGGAAGACAAATACAAACTTATTACTAAAATGGGAAACCTGAACAATGTATTGGAAGGAATAAAAAAAGCACAAGAAGTGGGACTGTTCACAAAACTAAATGTTGTTGTCATAAAAGGCATAAATGATGATGAAATCTTAGATTTTGTTGAATTTAGTTCTCTGAGAAATTTTTGTGTAAGGTTTATTGAGTTCATGCCTACTAATAGCAGTTTATTCTGGGAAGTAGAAAAATTTATCTCAATGAATGAGGTTAAAAAACGTTGCGAAGATTTCGTTACTCTTGAGCAAACCAAAGTGTTCGGAAGTGGTCCAGCAGAGTATTACAAAATAATAGGTAGCGAAGGGAAAATAGGTTTTATTAGCCCCTTCAGCTATCAATTCTGTTCTCGGTGTAGTCGTTTAAGGTTAACTTCTGATGGCAAGCTAAGAGGTTGTTTGCATAATGGATATGAAATAGATTTGAGAAAGACGCTCAGGATGTATGCTTCCTCAGAAGAGGTCGGCAAGTTAATAAAGAGAAGTGTCCTTAGTAAACCAAAAGGACATTGTATGAAACTAATGGAAACTAATAATCATTTATCTCAGATAATGTGTCAAATAGGAGGGTAAGTTCTTGAAGAATGAATTTAGCTATTAGATACAAAGGGCGAGATAAAAATGGTTGATATAAGTAAGAAAATTGTAACCGAACGAGTCGCAGTTGCTGATTTAACTATTTATGATATGTGCAAATCTGTTGATAAAGAGATGATAATCTCAGATATTAAATTGTTGAGAGAAAACGGGGGTAAAGGTGGTAATTATGTTCGGAAAGAAAAAAATAACAGGTAAAATCAAAGCAATTTCAATATCTAAAGAAAAAGGAGTGCGGAAAGAAAATGTAAAAGGTGCTATTTTAAGAGAGAACTTTGGTATTGTAAATGATGCTCATGCAGGAAATTGGCATCGGCAGGTAAGTCTATTAGCTATGGAAAGTGTTAACAAAATAAAAAGAAGATTACCAGGGATCATACCTGGAGCATTTGCTGAGAATATTACCACAGAAGGAATCAACTTAACCGAACTGCCTGTCGGGACGAAGCTTAAAATAGGGAAAAAAACCGTACTTGAAATTTCTCAAATAGGAAAGGAATGTCATTCTCCATGTATCATTTATCGTATGGTTGGAGATTGTGTAATGCCGCGGGAGGGAATATTTGCGAGAGTAATAAGAGGTGGAACAATTACTATAGGTGATAGAATTGAGGTATTTCCAGATGATAAGAAAATTTAGATTTGACCGGATGGAATTTGCTGGTGCTTTAGGAGATTTAGGAACCCTGATTCCCATCTTTATAGCTTTAGTTGCTATAAATGGATTAAACCCTACTGTTATCTTACTTTTAGTAGGATTACTTTATATAAGTTGTGGTTTATATTATAACCTACCGATACCTGTTCAACCGTTGAAAGCCGTAGCAGCTATTGCTATTGCAAGTGGATTAAGTGCCTCTGTAATTTCAGCCGCAGGGATATTGATGGGAATTATTTTATTATTTTTAGCTATAAGCGGGTTAGCAAATTTTCTGGTTCGTATCTTCAATCGCGCTATTGTGAGAGGTATACAATTAGGAGTTGGGTTGATGTTAATAAGAACTAGCTGGACCCTCATCGCTAAGCCAATAAGTGTGAACTCTCAAACAGGTTTACTCTCTATAGGTAATGGAATTTCATTTGATTTACTAGTCCTTTTTGGAGGAATAATTATTATGCTTATTTTTCTCTGCAATAGGCGTTTCCCTGCTTCGACTGGAATCCTAAGTTTTGGAATAATGGTAAGTATACTCAATGGACAAGCAAATGCTCTGAGGATTCCCTTCTTCGCCACTCAAAAATTTAGTTTATCTATTCCTGGCTTTGACGATTTTATTAAAGCATTTTTTCTTTTAGTAATACCACAATTACCTCTTACATTAGGCAATGCTATTGTAGCTACAAAAGATGGAGCTAAAAGATACTTTGGCAAACAAGCATACAAGGTGACTGGTCGTTCTCTATCTGTTGGTATGGGAATAACTAATATTATCGCTGGGCTAACTGCAGGTATGCCCGTGTGTCATGGTTCAGGAGGACTTACTGCCCACTATAGATTCGGAGCTCGCACCGGTGGTGCCTGTATAATTATCGGTTCTCTTTTTCTGGGCTTGAGCTTAATATTTGGAAGAGGAGTAAGTGAAATTTTTAAGATAATTCCCCACTCTATTCTTGGGATTATGCTTTTTTATGTCGGATTTAGACATGCTCTTTTAATTACTGATTTAAAAGAAAAGAAAGAACTTCTAATAGCTTTAGGAGTCGGAATAATAGCACTGTTTACTCGAAATTTAGCTATTGCTTATGGTTTTGGAATGATTCTCTGGTATTCCTTACGTGTTGTCCAAAAAACGTTGATTAAGAAACCACTTATACCTTGATAGCAAGTATCTAATAGAGGGAAAAGTTGTTGACCCTATAGCCCATTGTTGTGAATGGAATAGTTGAGGTTTAGAGGCGATGGAAGAATATTTCGAGATATAAACTTTTACTCCCTATCCCAGTTAGTCATTCCTAAAATTTTCTCGCTTTTTGCAAGAAAAATCCTGTAGGCTTTCCCGAATTTATAGCAAATTCTAACAAATTTATCCACGAGAAATTGCTCAAAAAACTTATTTTAGTCTAATTTCCTCTTTTCCTCTTCCTCTCCCCACAGGAGAGGGAATTTTTTTCTCCATTTATTAAAATATACCTGCTTATTAATACTTCGAATACCAATTCTGTTAATCCGTATTCTAGAGGAAACCTGCCAAATCTTTTATCAAAGAAGAAACTTTTTATTTACTCTCTATCTTATATATTTTTGCTACAAACTGGGGAAAGGCTTCAAAAAAGGTATTGACTTTTAGTTAAAATACAGGTATTGTATTAAACGAAACGACACTTTATTTAATAATGGAATATTTTATTTAATAGATATTTGATATGGGTATGGGACTCTTTAAGAAAGTAGTGCGGGCCGAGTAATACAGATACCTGAAGGATGTTGGGCCTTTGTCCCCAATTCTTCTGCTCCAAGGTTGTCATGGAATAACTCTTTAATTTCTTTAGATTTCAAAGGCAGATTATGCGTTAGGCACGCTTAATGGCTTAGGCGAGACACTACCCAATCCCCATCTTTTTATTTATCCTTTTATAAGACGGGAGGCATTCTTTCCTCTCGGATAGAAGGAACGGTTTCTTCTCTATTTGACCTCTTTTTATTTGAAGCAACAAAAATTGAAAAACAAAAGGATGTAAGAGAAATGCAAAACTATGTAAAAACCCTGGAATATAGGATTAAATGCCTTAAAGAGATGGCCTTGAGTTTACGAGTTATTCGAGAACTTCATCAAGTTCTTTTAAAAGGTGTGCGAGGAGAATATGCTATTCCTGGGGAGTTCGTAAGACTCAAAACTGGATTGGTCCACCAGGTTGCACTATAGATGATGCCACTTATGTGCTACCACCTGTCACGGAGATGAACGAGTCCTTGAGTCAATTTGAAAAATTTTTACATTCAAGTGAACCTATCACTCCGTTGGTTAAAGTAGCTCTTACCTATTACCAATTCGAAGCAATCCATCCTTTTCTTGATAGTAACGGTCGTATTGGAAGATTGCTTATTACTCTTTATCTATATTACAAAGAGCTTCTTCTAAAACCACTACTTTATCTTAGCGGATTCTTTAAAAAAATATCATCAGGGGTATTATGAATACCTTTTAAAAGTGAGTCAACAGGGAGAATTGCGAACATGGATTGAAATTTTTTTACAAGCAGTAATTAGTCAATCCGAAGATACTGTACAAAAATCTAGGTAAGTTGTAAATCTTCAGTAGGAATACCGAAAAAATATAAGTGAAAAAGCTCTATCTCCAACGCCGGGGCAGATTTTAAATGTTATCTTTACAAGACCAGTAATAAACATTAATTCTGCTAAGAAAGCACTTGGATTGCCATTCCCTGCAGTTAGTGAAGCTATGAAACAACTCGTAGATATTGGGATATTAAAAGGGACCGCTGGTGAGAAACGGAATAAGATCTATGTCGTAGAGGAAATTTTAAAGATTTTAGAGTAAAATTTCTACTAAGAAGTCTAAGAAGTCAATGAAAAAATAAAACAGGCAATTTTATAACTTCCTGTCCTGAAGATCAAGAATGCCGGTAAAGTTTCGTTCTTGTAAGTTTTAGTCTTTTAAGCTCTTAGTCAATAGGGGGGTTACGATGCCTTACCTTGTGTTAGCACTCAAATATAGACCGCAAACATTCGATGAAATTGTAGGGCAGGACCACGTCTGCAAGACTTTAGAGAATGCCATTGCCTCAGGTAAAGTTGCCCACGCATACCTCTTCTCAGGTCCAAGAGGTATAGGCAAGACTACCACTGCACGGATCTTAGCTAAAGCATTAAATTGTAAAGGAGGCCCCACACCAGAACCCTGCAACAAGTGTACATCCTGTGTGGAAATTGCCAGAGGCAGCTCCATTGATGTTCTGGAAATCGACGGGGCATCCAACAGGGGGATTGATGAGATAAGGACTTTAAGAGAGAATGTAAAATTTGCTCCAGTCTCTTCTCGATACAAAATCTACATTATTGATGAGGCGCATCAGATTACCCATGACGCTTTCAATGCTCTTCTGAAGACCCTGGAGGAACCTCCCCGCCACATCATCTTTATGCTGGCAACCACTCAGCCGGAGAGGATTCCACCTACCATTCTTTCGCGATGCCAGAGGTTCTCCTTTAAATTGATTCCTCAAAAGAAAATCTTTGAGAGACTCAATTACATTGTTGGAAAAGAGAAACTAAAAATAGAAAAGGAGGTTCTCAATCTACTTGCTTCCAGGGGGGAGGGAAGTCTCAGGGATGCCCAGAGCCTCCTCGACCAGGTTATCTCTTATGCTGGCGATAAAGAGATAAGTTTGGAGGAGACAAATTTCATTCTGGGTGTTCTTCCATTTGAGCGCCTGGTAGAATTTTCGGACCTGATCGCTCAACAAAAAGCTAAGGAGATCCTTTCCTGCATAGATGAGATAGCCGAATCCGGTTATAACCTCCACCAGTTTATCAAAGACCTGAGGCAACACTTCAGAAATGTGCTGCTTCTAAAAGTGGCGGGAGGCGATACGAGAATTTTGGAGCTTCCAGAGAAGCATCTGGAAATCCTTCTCAAAAAAGGAGACCAGTTTACAGAAGAGAACCTGGTGAGGATTATCGACCTTCTCAGCAACACCTACGAATCTATGAAATGGAGCGAACAGCCACGGCTCGTGATAGAGGTCGATATGTTCCGCCTCTGTCAGCCATATGTCCCGATTGAAGAGATTATTGAGAGAATAGGGAGACTGGAAAAGTCGCTGAAACTTGAAGAGAAGAAAGGGGAGGCTCCTGTCGAAAGAGATGTTCAGGAAGTCGAGAAATCTCTTTCCCAAATTGGAGAGAAGGAGAAATTGGCGCCTGGAAAGGTTTCAGAGATTCAAGGAATTAGAGAACGCTGGGAGGAGGTTCTCGAATCTGTCAAGAAACTGGATATCCCTCTCCACGCCTGCCTTCTCGAGGGTTTGCCAGTCCGTATGGAAGGCGATTGCCTGCACATCGTTTTTCCCAAAGATTACAGCTTTCATAAGGAGCGGGTAGAGAAAAGGTCGGATATTGTCGAAGAAGCTGTGAAGGGAGTTCTTGGAAAAGAAGTCAAGGTAAAGTGTATAACTGGTGAAATTAATACTACCTCCCCACCAAGAGAGAAGGTAGAGGAGGAAATGGAATCACCTCCTGAGGAATTTTTAGGAGATTCTGAGCCAGAAGAGGAAGTGCCGGCTCCCGCCCAGGAGCCAGTTTTCAATTCTGAGGAAAAGAAAGAAGTTGATCCAATTGTAAAAAAGGTGTTAGAAATATTTGAAGGAGAAATCATCAATGAGGAGACTGAACAAGAATAATTTTGGTGAATCGAAATGCCTATCTATTCTAAATCCTTAGAGAGACTAATCTCAGCTTTACACCATTTGCCAGGTATCGGCCCGAAGAGTGCCCAGAGACTGGCATTCTATATCTTGAAGAGTCCTAGGGGAGAGGCTAACGAGTTAGCTCAGGCTATTCTCTCGGCAAAGGAGAAGATGAAAAGCTGTTCTGTTTGTGGCAATATCAGCGATAGCGACTTCTGTTCTATATGTCAGGATTCTACAAGAGATAGAAACACCATCTGCGTGGTAGAGGAGCCCCAGGACATTTTCGTTTTTGAAAAGATGGGGGAGTATAAGGGGACATACCATGTCCTGATGGGTGCACTTTCGCCCCTTGATGGAGTTGGTCCTGACGATTTAAAGATAAAAGAATTGGTCACAAGAATTGAAAAAGGCGAAATCAGGGAAGTGATAATTGCCACAGATCCAAATGTGGAAGGTGAAGCAACCGCTGCCTATCTCTCAAAACTTATCAAGCCTCTCGGAGTCAAGGTGACTCGCCTAGCACAGGGAATGCCCATGGGCGGCGACCTGGAATATGCCGATGAAGTGACCCTGGCCAAAGCCTTGGAAGGTAGGCGAGAGGTCTGAAGTTACGACTTATGTTGTGTCAATAATGGAGAAGACATCAAGAAGTCGGCTGTGGAGCGATTGCAGGCAATCGGCACATCGTGCAAGACAGATAATCTGAGAACCGCTTTTATGTCAACATCGTGTGGATGGGTGGATAAGGGATCCCAGAAGAAGACAATAACGTCTATCCTTTTTTCTGCTATCATAGCTCCCACCTGGGAGTCTCCCCCCAGAGGACCACTTAGAAGAAGGTTGACCCGTAATCCCACATCTCTTATAATTCTTTCTCCTGTTGCCTTTGTGGAATAGATTTCGAATTTTTCCAATGTGCCTTTATTGAATTTTGCCCAATCAACCATATCCTTCTTTTTACCGTCGTGGGCCACAAGCACAATACTCTTCTTTTTCATGTGATTTCTGCTCCTTTCACCGGATGATTTCTTCATACTCTATTCAATATAGCATATCTGACATTTTAAAAGCAATACCCTTATGGCTGTTACCATCTCCATTCGGGGAGAATGTCATTGGGAGCCCCGATTGAAAATCGGGGCGTGGCAATCTCCTTGGGAATAGGGTGAGGGGGAATAAGAAATACAGGAGGTAGCAAATGAAAAAAATTCTTGGCATTGTGGGAAGTCCCAGGAAGGGAGGTAATACTCACATTTTGGTTTCTCAAATTCTGAAAGGTGCAAGAGAGATGGGTGCCAGGACAGAGTTAATTTCTCTTGGTAAACTGAGGATTAAGGAGTGCGATGCATGTCATATATGCTGGGAGACCGAGATCTGTAGAATAAATGATGGGATGAAAGGAATCTACAAGAAACTTATGGAGAGCGACTGCATCGTTCTGGCCACTCCTATGTACTGGTTTGGACCGAGCGTTTCCATGAAAGCCCTTATAGACAGGCTGGTCTATTTCGACTGTTCAAAAAATGAGAATAAGATAAAAGGGAAAGAAGTCGTTTTAGCCACAGTTCAGGCTGGGAAGGACCCCAATACTGCAAATCCTCTCAGAAGGATGTTAACAATGACGGTAGATTACCTGGGAATGAAGCTAAAAGGAAAGATAATTGCACCCGGGGTTGCAGAGAAGGGTGCCATAAAGAAGAAGAAAAGGAAGTTGAAAGAGGCTTTAAACTTGGGACGTTCGATTGGGAAAGAGAAAGGGTAAAGGGATAAATGCTTTTGACAAAGAGGAAATTTTTTGCTAAAATTGGCTAAACTTTTTTGAAATAATCTCCAGGGAGGTAAGAATGCCAAAACTGATAGAGGTAAGATTCCATGGTCGCGGAGGCCAGGGAGCCAAGACGGCAGCCCAGCTTCTGGCAGAGACAGCATTAGGTGGGGGAATGTACATTCAGGCATTTCCTGAATATGGTCCCGAGAGGTCAGGAGCGCCGATGAGGGCATTCACCCGCATCAGCAATGAGCCAATAAATCTCCACTGCGGAGTAACAAACCCGGGCATCGTGGTAGTGATAGACCCCACAATTATGGAGACAGTCGACGTTGCCGATGGTCTGGGAGATGAAGGTATTCTCATCGTGAATACAGAAGAGAAGCCGGAGGCAATTCGTCAGAGGACAAAGTTTAAGAAGGGGAAAGTCTTTACCGTTAATGCTACTCAGATTTCCCTTGATACTCTTGGCAGGCCCATGCCCAATACTCCCATGCTGGGAGCATTGATAAAGGCTACAGGAATCATAAGTCTGAAAGACCTGGAAGAGAAGCTAACAAAGAAATTCCTGAAAAAGATTGGGGAGAAGGCGGTTAAGGGAAATATAGAAGCCATCGAGAGAGCTTATAGGGAAGGGGAATCTGGCTGACTTTTCTGATAGGGAGGATTTATGAAAGAGAAAGGCTGGAAGGATATACCGATTGCTGGATTAATTGTTGAGGCAGGAAATGCCGAAAAATATAAGACAGGCACCTGGAGGACTTTCAAGCCAGTAAGGGATGAGGAGAAATGCACCAATTGTCTCAACTGCTGGATATATTGTCCCGATTCATCAATCCTCGTATCCGGCGAGAAGATGGTCGGATTTGACTATGACCACTGCAAGGGATGTGGAATCTGCGCCCAGGTGTGCCCTGTTAAGTGCATTGAGATGGTAAAATGACCTGCAGGCTTCGATTCATCGAACCCGTTTCTGTAATAATATTCATGGAGGGAAAATAATGAAAGATAGATTAGCTTTGACAGGAAACGAGGCAGTTGCCCAGGCAATGCGCCAGATAAATCCAGATGTGGTAGCAGCCTATCCCATTACTCCCCAGACAGAGATTGTGATGGCATTTTCCCGGTTCGTTGCTGATGGATTAGTGGATACAGAGACGATTCCTGTGGAGTCAGAACACAGTGCAATGAGCGCCTGCGTGGGAGCATCTGCCTCAGGAGTAAGGGTGATGACAGCCACATGTTCTCAAGGTCTGGCACTGATGTGGGAGATAGTCTATATAGCCTCTTCGCTGAGGCTTCCCATCGTGATGCCTGTAGTCAATCGCTCTCTCTCAGCGCCCATAAACATCCATTGTGACCATTCAGATTCTATGGGAGCCAGAGATTCTGGTTGGATACAGATATATTGCGAGAATGGTCAGGAAGCGTATGAGTCAGTTGTTTTAGCAGTAAGGATTGCTGAAGATGAGAAGATACTTCTCCCGGTTATGGTATGTCTTGATGGATTCATAACCAGCCACGCCGTAGAAAGGATTGAGCTTCTGGAAGATAAAGTAGTAAGGAAGTGGATAGGAGAGAGAAAAACCAGATACTCTCTTTTAGATATTGAAAATCCTATAACCTATGGACCGCTCGATCTACAGGACTACTACTTTGAGCACAAAAGGCAAAAGGCGGAGGCAATGAGAAGCGCATATTCAGCTATACCCGGAGTTGTAGATAAGTTTGAGAAGCTCACAGGAAGGAGGTATGACTATTTAGAAGAGTATAAGATGGAGGGTGCTGAACTGGCAGTTCTCTCTTTGGGTTCCACCTGCGGGACAGCCAAAACAGCAGTTGATCGGCTGCGGGCAAAAGGGATGAAGGCAGGGATGGTGAAATTGAGATTCTTCCGTCCCTTCCCCGCAAGAGAGCTGGTAATCGCACTTTCTAAGGCAAAGGCAATAGCCATACTCGACAGAAGCGACACATTCAGTAATCAGGGCGGACCAGTTTTCAATGAGATAAGGTCGGCCTTATATGAGAAAGATAACAAACCTTTTATGGTAAATTATATTTATGGACTTGGAGGAAGAGACATCAGTGTTGAAGATATAGAGAAGGTTTACAGAGAGCTTGAAGAGGTTCTTAAACGGAGGAAAGTTGAAATTCTGGTAAATTATCTTGGCGTAAGAGAATAGAATTGTAGGGGCTCGATTTATCGAACCCGCATAATTGGAGGCATATAATGGCAACTCTTAAAGAATTGACAAAAAGACCAAAGATTCTAACCCCAGGGCATCGTCTCTGTGCAGGTTGCGGCGCTTCCATTGGTATACGGCAGGTCCTTCTGGGAACTGAAGACCCTGTTGTTGTGGGATGCGCTACAGGGTGTGTGGAAGTAGCCACCACAATCTATCCTTACACAGCCTGGAAGTCGCCCTTTATACACAATGCTTTTGAAAACGTGGCAGCCACAATAAGCGGCGTAGAGACCGCATATCGAACTCTCAAGAAGAAAGGAAAGATAAAAAAAGAGATAAAGTTTGTGGCTTTTGGTGGCGATGGTGGTACATATGATATAGGACTACAGTCGCTTTCCGGAGCTCTGGAAAGAGGCCACAAGATGGTCTATGTCTGTTACGATAACGAAGCCTATATGAACTGTCTTAGCCTTTCTTCTTTAATAGCAACCAAAGATGGTCTCAAGAAAATTACCGAAATAAAAGTAGGCGAGCAAGTCTATGGCTTTGACATGAAGACGCATGAGTTAGTTCTAAAAGGATGCAGTGGCATTTTTGATAATGGCATACACGATGTATATGGACTTTCGACTTTACATCATTCTATTAAAGCGACTTCAAACCATCCCTTTTTGGTTCTCAAGACAAACGCTCAAGGCAAAGACAATGAGTTAGTCTGGAAGGAGCTAAAAGATATCTCATCTGGAGATGAAATTGTTGTCTCTAAACAATTGGTACCGGGTAAATCAAAAAAGTTCGATTTTAACAAGGTCAAGACGGGAGATTACAGGGTAGACAGAATAAACTTTGCCTTACGAGACAGTTCTGAGGGTACAACAGTTTTGCTAGACGGTGGCACGGCAGTCCTTACTGTACCCAAAGAAGAAGATTATCAGAACTTTTTGATTAGCAACGAATATTTTGCAATGGAAAAAGTAAAAGGAATAAAGTTGGTGGGGGAAGAGCCGACTTTGGATTTAAGGGTAGAAGACGAACACAACTTTATTGCTAATGGTATTGTTGTCCACAATACTGGCATTCAACGTTCAGGCGCCACTCCCTGTGGTGCTTCCACAACTACCGAACCAGCAGGGAAAGTGAAGTCTGGGAAGGAGCAGTTTCGAAAAGACCTGACCTCAATAGTAGCAGCTCACCACATTCCCTATGCAGCCCAGGTATCGATATCCCACTGGAAAGACCTGGTCAACAAAGCAGAAAAGGCGTTCAAAGCCGATGGACCGGCATTCATCAACATGCTTGTCCCCTGCCATCGGGGATGGCGCTATCCAATGGAAAAGACAGTAGAGATTTCAAAATTGGCAGTAAATACGGGATTCTGGCCCCTGTTTGAAGTGGATAATGGGGTCTGGAGGATAACCATTCATCTAAAAGAGAGAAAGCCAATTATCGAGTGGATAAAGAGCCAGGGAAGATATAGCCATCTCCTGAAAGAAGTGAATAAGCCAATTTTGGATAGGATACAGAAGGAAGTAGACGACTACTGGAAGTACCTCGAAGGGCTCTGCAAAGCCAGCCAATCCCAATAATAAAGGACGTGTGAAAACTCCGTAGGGGTTCGATTCATCGAACTCGTTAGTAATAGGAGTAGCAGAGTAAAGCCTGCGTTCTAATTGAGCACAGGCTGATTCACAAAAGGTTCCCCGGTAGCTCAATGGTGGAGCATCCGGCTGTTAACCGGAGGGTTGTTGGTTCGAGTCCAACCCGGGGAGCCAATTTTAACGGTTCGAACTAATAAAGATGGCTTTAGAATTAAAATGGTGTAGAACTGTGCCAATAATTTTGTCCATAAACATAAGAAATGGCTGAAAACACACGAATAACCTCCACACCTGCCAGATCTAAGACTCACCCCGCTCGCTACGTTGTAAGCTTGCCGAGTTCGGAATAAATTAGTAAGGTTCAAAAGATTTGTAAAATTGGACATAAAATTGCTTGGTCGGCTCCTGTAATGGTGAAAAATTCAGTAAAAGTTAGTTCTATATGTTCATTATATATTTGTGTTCATAATAAGTGAACAATTATAAAATATGAACACTTTATCGATATAAGTACCTAAGTTAAAAAAAGACTTGACATTTGTTCAAAATTATGCTATGTTCATTAATAGAGAACACATTAAAAAAGTGAACAAATAGGGTGATATTATGTATAATAATCTTGAAAATGAAATCCTTAATATGGCTTTAGACACATTCAAGAAGAATATAGATTTGCCAATCAATATTGAAATAAAAGAATTTGAATTAACTAATAACATAATATTTGACAAGTTATTAAAAATCAAAGTACAGGGAATAGACATATTCTTTTGTGTTGAGATAAAGACAACAATTAATAAAGCTACTATAGGTTTTCTTCTGCAACAAAGGGATAAATTACCCCATCAACAACTTCTAATAGCAAAATATATAACAACATATATGGCCGAAGAGTTAAGAAAAAATGGTATTCAATTTATAGATACTGCCGGAAATACATATATAAACCATTTTCCAATTTATATTTATGTCAAAGGTAATATGCCTCTTAATGTATTTATGAGAATGCAACCTAAACGTGCTTTTAAACCAACTGGCTTAAAAATGACCTACGCGTTACTGTGCAATCCCAATCTAATAAATAAACCATATCGTCATATTGCAAAAGTCGCTGATGTCGCTTTAGGAACAGTAGGCTGGATAATAAGAGATCTAAGAGAACTAGGTTTTTTAGTTGAAATGGGTAAAAGGGGTAAGAAGTTAATTCATAAAGAAAACTTATTTAATAGATGGTGCACTGAATATGCAGAAAAACTTAGGCCAAAGTTATTTCTAGGTAAATTTAAGGGCCCTAACGATTGGTGGAAAAATAGGAACTTGAATCCTGACTTTGCTCAATGGGGGGGTGAAGTCGCTGCCCATAAACTTACAAAGTACATAAAACCACAAAATATTTTAATCTATACGATACGTCATCAATATAATAATTTAATAACTGAAAATAGATTAATAAAAGATGAAAAAGGTGAAACTGAAATCCTTGAACGTTTTTGGGGTTTTAATAAAATTGACGAATTTAATGATATTGTGCATCCTGTTTTGGTTTATGCTGATTTGACGGCGACTGGTAATCAGAGAAATATTGCAACGGCAAAAATGATCTATGAGCAATATATCGTTCGATATATCAGGGAAAATTGATAAGTCCTATATTGAAGCTCTTAATGAAATAAGAACAGTAGCTGAATCATTAGGAATTCCATTTTTTATTATAGGAGCTTTAGCAAGAGATGTCATCTTGGAACATTGTCATAATATCAAAGCTCCAGGTATGACTAATGATATAGATTTGGGAATAAAAGTTGAGGGTTGGGAACAGTTTAATAATTTAATTGATACCTTAATAAAAACAGGAAAATTTGAAAAAACAAGAGAAAAACAGAGAATTCGTTTTAATGAGGTCCTTATCGATATAGTTCCTTTTGGAAAAGTATCCGACAATGAGTACAGAATAAGCTGGCCACCTGAACACGAATTAATAATGAGTATACTTGGATTTGACGAAGTCTATCAATATTCAATAATTATAAGATTAAGTAGAGACCCTATTTTGGATGTAAAACTTCCATCATTACCAGGATTAGCTATTTTAAAATTACTATCATGGAAAGATAAGTATGCTGAAAGAGAAAAAGATGCTGAGGATTTATTATTTATAATGAATAATTATGAACATGCCGGAAATTTTGAAAGATTGTATGATAATGAATTACAGTTGCTTGAAGGCGAGAAATTTGACAATAAGATTGCTAGTATAAGATTATTGGGTAGAGATATGGCAAGGATTTGTAGCGAAGATACACTTAATAGTATTAGACAGATATTATCAGAAGAAACAGAAGATCAATCAAAATTTAATTTAGTTATAGATATGATGAGTAGCCATAATAATTTTGATGAGACATTATATCTGTTGAAAAAATTAAAAGATGGAGTTTTTGATATAAAACAATTAATAAATTTCTTAGCATTATGCAAGGGTTGACCAAGCAACTTTTGTACCCAATTTTACAAAGTTTTTTGAATTTTACTAATTTATTTCGAGGTCGGCGAGCTTGCAACGTAGTGAGCTTTAGTTCTAACATACTGCGAAATAAGGAGCTAATTACCCATATAATCCGAACTTTTTCGGATTAAGAAAAAGCCCTTGATCTGGGAAAGGTCGACGGCTTTTAATTTAATAATATTAAGGGGCGCTGTCTCCATTTACGCTATGAAAGAAAAATTAAGAATATTCATAAGTTCACCCATTAAAGGGTTGGAAGAAGAAAGAAAAGCTTTAATCGAAGCTTTAGAAAAAGAATATACTCCAGAAGCTATGGAGTTATGGGTTTCTTCTCCGGAACATCCCAAAAATGTTTGTCTTGAAAGAGTGAGAAATTCGGATGCTTTAATCGTTCTTACGGGGCCTTATTATGGGAGCGTGGATCCATTAACTGGTAAGTCGTTTACGGAATTAGAATATGATGAGGCAGATGCATATGGGATTGATATTTTTCATTTTTATAAAGTAAAAGATGAGGGACACCGGGGGGAGACGGTGACCGACTCGAGTCCGAAGGACCGCGGAAGTGAGTGCCCAGCCTGATGAACGAGGGAGTTAAGGGTAAGTGAAGAAGGGAGTCCTACCCAGGGAGTTCGCCCCCCTTATATAGGCTTCCTCAGATGCCTGTTTCGTTGGCCTATTTTTTGATGAAATCAAAACATGAAGATAAATCTCTTAAAAATTTCCCTAAAAATAATTTATTAATTGACTTTTTTAACTTATAATATAATAATAAAAGTTCGATTTAGTCACTCCTTATAAGGATTTTTTATAGGATTAAATAATAAAACAATAAGGTAAGTAAGGCTTATTAAGCAAAAGTATTCTTCAATAAAGAATGAGCGAGAGTGCAAAAATTTTTAAAATCAGGGAGGTGTACGATGAAGAATGTTAAAGTTAAAGAGGTAAGAGAACTTATTACTCCTCATCCTTCTCTTATTGGAGCCAGTGCTCCTGCAGTTCAGGCGGCAGAGGCTATATTAAGAAATCCCACAACAAGAGCGGTCTGTGTTGTAGATAAGGAATCCAAACTTTTAGGAATTATAAATATAAGAAGACTGTTGAGACATTTTCTTCCTCAAATGTTTGGAGAAGACATTTTAGGTAGAGGAATGCTTGAAAATCTTTTTGTAGGAAAAGCAAAGGATTTAATTTTACATCCTCCTGTCTATGTTACTGAAGAGGATAACCTTGAGAATGCAGTGAAACTTATGGTTGAGAACGAACTTGACGAACTTCCTGTGGTAGATAAGGAGTTAAAGGTGATTGGTGAGTTAAATATTTTGGAGATTCTTTCTGTATGGCTGATTAAGACTCAAGGGTAAATGTAAGAGAATTAAGATAATCCTGTTGTGCAATTTGCTTTGTCAGAAGGAGGAGGAAAATTTAGAAGGAGGCTGAAATGTTATTAGGAAAATATATGAGTGAAGATCTTATAATCTGTAATCTTACTTCAAAAGGTAAAATGGAAGTAATTGAGGAGATGGTAGAACTTTTTGTTAAAACAGGAGTTGTTAAAAATAAAGAAGAATTTTGCACTACCATAAGAAAAAGGGAGGAATTAGAATCAACGGCAATTGGAGGAGGTATTGCTATTCCTCATGGAAGATCTAACTCGGTGAAAGAATTGAAAGTTGCCTTTGCACGGTCAAAAGATGGGGTTGATTTTAAAGCAATGGACAAGAAACCTGTACATATCATATTTATGATTGCTGCTCCCCTTAAAGATCGAAAAAAATATCTTCAAATAGTTGCGAAAATAGCCAGACTCTTAAAGTCAAAAATTATGCAGGAGGCTTTATTGAAAACAGAAACTCCAAAGGATGTTATGGAACTTATCCAAGATTTTGATAAGATGCTAATAGAAGAAATAAAGATCAAGACTAAAAAGGGGAAAATAGTATACCGAAAGTGAATGATTTATGAATACGCTTTTAATCATAGGAAGTATTCTTATTATTGGGATTATTGGAGCAGCTCTTGTTCGCAGAATAAAATTACCTTCAGTTGCCGGCTGGTTAATAATTGGAGTAATATTAGGTCCATCTGTTCTAAAACTCATTAGCCCTGAACTTTTAGATGAACTTGGTTTTATATCGGATATTGCACTGGGATTAATTGGTGTTATTATAGGGCTTGAAATTACAATAGGCACACTTAAAAAGCTTGGCAGTGGTATAATCTCAATAATTTTATTTGAATCCTTTGGTGCGTTTCTGCTTGTTTTGTTGGGGGTATATCTATTAACTCATAATTTACCTCTTTCTTTAATTTTTGCCTCCCTTGCTCCTGCATCAGCGCCTGCTGGAACAGTAGCGGTTTTGGATGAGTATAAGGCTAAAGGACCCCTTACAAAAGCTCTGCTTGTGACAGTAGGTGCAGATGATGCACTCGCTATAATGATCTTTGTGTTTGCTTCCTCCTATGCCAAAATATTAATAAGTGGAGAGAAACTTTCAGTATTGGTCACAATAGGAAAGCCTTTGCTTGAGATTATTCTGGCAGTTGGAATTGGAGGAACGATTGGATGGGCTTTGGGATTCTTCTCACAGAAGATAAGAACAGATGAGGTCCTTTTACCTGTAAGTTTAGGAGCAATACTTATCTGTGTAGGGTTGTCAAAACTTATGCATTTTTCACTCATCCTTGCAAATGTGGTCGGTGGGATCATTTTAGTTAATACTTTTCCACGCATATCTATACGTATTTCCAAAAATTTAGAATCATTCATACCACCACTTTATGTATGCTTTTTTGCATTAGCAGGAGCACATCTTGATCTGAAGTTGCTCTTAACTCTGGGAGTATTAGGGGTAGTTTATACAGTATGCAGATCGGGGGGATTAATAGGAGGGGCACGAATAGGTGCTATTATTGGAAAGGAACCTCCTGTTATTAAGAAATATTTGGGATTTGGGATACTCTCTCAAGCAGGAGTGGCGGTTGGTTTGGCTTACCTTGTCGTAAGAGAATTTGTTCCGCTTGGAGCAGTAGGTAAGGGAATAGCCACTCTTGCCATAACTACCATAGCAGCAACAACGATTATCTTTGAGATCATTGGGCCTATAGGTACAAAATTTGCTATAACAAAGGCTGGTGAAATAGGGAGGAAATAATGTACTTAATTATGATAACCTTACACAAGGAGGAATATTTAGATGACGTTCTTTCTTGTCTTGTTGAATTAGGGATCGAGGATGCAGTAACTGTTGATTCTGAATCGATGGAGAAAGCACTCGCTTACAAAGTGCCTATTTTTGCTGGTCTGAAATTTGATCTCAGAGGGAAACCATTTTCAAAATTGATTCTCGCCGTCTCTAAAAATAGGCAATCTGGAAAAGAATTAATGACCCTTCTTAAGGAGGTGGGAATTAATCTTGAGGAGCCTGGGGTAGCAAGAATTCTCACTTTGAAGTTAGAGTCTTTACTTGGAACGCCAAAAACTATAGAAGAGATATAGTCAGATTTTCCACCTTCATGAACACACAATCTACGGACATTACACAAAATTTGAGTTAAAAAAGTCAATTGATAAATTATTTTTAGGGAAATTTTCTAAGAGATTTATCTTCATGTTTTGATTTCATAAAAAAATAGCCCAGCGAAACAGGTCTCTGAGGAAGCCTATATAAGGGGGCGGGCTCGGAACGCAGACTATGGAAGTCCGAAGGGCTGGAGTCCAAACACCGAGACTGCGAGGCGAAGATTCGGCTTTCTGCCCGACAGAAGCTTTACACCTACCTTGAGGAATGTGGACAATTTCGTTTTTAAGGTAGTAAAATATCAGAAATCGTTTGTTTTTCCTTGTATTTGGAAGGCCAAAAATGAAGACGAGGGAAAAGTTCGCATTCTTCCCCCTCTCGGGGAGCCAATTCATTTTCAATGAATTGGCGAGTTTGCTGGCTCGCCGAAGGACTCGAAGGGTGCGAACGCCGAGGTCATCCGAGGAAGAGCGAAGGATGAGCGGAAGTGAGTGCCCATCCTGATGAACGGGGGAGTTAAGGGTAAGTGAAGAAGGCGAGTCCTACCCGGGGAGCAAAGCTCCCCAAGACCCCTCTCTTTTATATTTCTGCCTTGACGAGAAAAGATTTTGCTTGACAAAGAATACTAAGCGTTGTAAAATTTTTTTGGGTATAATGAAAAGAGGGGGTATTTACTATGATAAAAATAATGTCGCTATTCATCGCGTGTACGCTTGTATTATCCCTATTTTCACTAGGAAAAGCCGAAGAACTCACTTATCCAAAGGAAATTCCACCTATTATTTATGACATTTATGATCTGGTCATTAGGGATAATCCGCTTAAAGTTATTCCGGATTATCCCGAGGATTATTGGCAAAGTCCAGCCGAAACTGAAGCTCGTGGTGGAGGAGATTCTGAAGATCTGGCCATCTGGGTCTATAAGAAGCTCTATGATCTGGGTTATCAGGTAAGTCTTATGACGTGTCGAATTCAGGTATGGGGAAGTGATGACTTTCATATGTGGGTACGGTTTAATACCCACGAGACTCTTGGGGGAGCCTTTGAAGTTTGGGATATTGATCTGACTACGAGAGACAAAATTTTTCCTGGAAGAATCGCTTATAAGCCTCCTCCGGAATACGAACCTAAGCTGAAAGCGGCTCTTGAGAGGGATAAATAGAGGGGTGGCAGTCATAAGCAAAACGCTCTTAGGGTTCAGAGAATGGTAGCAGAAGGAAAAATGGGAAAAAAGCACTGAAGTACGATCGCCTGACTGAAAGGCAGGAGCCTGTACCTTTTGACGTTGCTGTGGGAAAGCGTGTATGTGATATTGCCAGGATTCGGATGGTCTCTGCAAACTCCATAAACCTATGGAAGAAGTATCATGAGAAGTTAAGTCCCTTACAAAATTATGGATTGTAGGATTTCCAAAAGAAGAGCTTGATAGAGAATAAGGAGTGGATTTCGCAATTAACAAATATAGTTCTTTAGCAATAGCATCGTTATATCTTGTAGACCGTCCCATTTAACTCTTACCTTCCAAATATTCTGTTACAAGTGCATTCGGCAATCCCCAGTTGAATAAGGAAGTGGAACGATTAGAAAATGGGGACAGTCACCTATTTTCTCAAAAAATGGTCGCTGTCCCTATTTTCTTATATAGCCGAATTAGATATCTTTTTTCTTGCAACCGTGGATAGTATTAGGTAAGATTATGAATAGATAGTTCATTGAAAAATTAAATCTGTAGCTTTTTAAATTTTCCCCCCTTCAGAGGCGAATTGGTTGAGCAGGACGCAAATGAGGAACCGGCATCGGACTTATTGAAGAGAGTAAGATAGCAAAAGAAGATAAGTATCAGTAAATCTAAGTTTGCAGAAAAGACCGTAAGAATGGTAGGTTTCTGTTGAGGATAGAATTTAAGTTCTAAGCTGTATAATACAGCATGAGAGATGAACCTGGATAAGATTAAATTTGATAAATTAAGAGCGTTAAGCGAAGAAGAGATGTTTGGTAGCGGGATATATTTTTGCAGTGAGTAACATATACGGGGAGCCATCTTTATTGGTTCGGACTCTTACCTTTTTGACAATAACAAATATAAATCTAACTGCCACTTTTATTCATTTTTTGTTCTTCTTTTTCATAATAACCCTACCTACTAGCTTCCAAAATATTATTAAAGTTCTCACTCCAAATTCGTAGCCCCATCCTAAAAATCTAATCTTACCATCGATAATGTATAGGTTCGATGAACTTGCGCTGAGTTTAATTGAAGTATCGAACTTCCATTATAACAATTGACTAAATAATAAAAATCATATAGAATAAGGTAAAAAATAGGTCTGAATTTCCTAGGTGCTTCGATTTAAGCGGATACTCCAGAGTCAAAAACAGGAGCAGGGTGGTGAATAATTTGTGAATCTTTCTAATTGGCCGTTGGCTTTTTTAACACTTGGCATCTTAATGAGCAACATCCTGGCAGTCATAGTTGCTTCCTTAGTCGTTATTCTTGTGGTGACAAAAGTTATAGGCGTGCTCTGGGACAAGTACAAAAACAAACGACAAGCATCTCTCAAGTCCCTGGCTCTTGAATTCCTGCGTACAGGAAATGCTGAAGCGAAACTTCCACTGAAGAATTTAGGGTGGGCAGATGCTGTGATATTCAAGGCGATTCTTCTGGAATTGTCAGAGGAGATTTCTGGAATTCAACAATCAAGGGCTACGGAACTGTATGAATTTTCCGGCATTGCCGATAGTGAAATCCGCACTCTCAGGCGTTCCTGGTTTTGGTGGTTGAGGGCGGCAGCAGCGCATGCTCTTGGCCAGATGCGTGTCAAACGCGCCAAGAACGATTTGATCCAGGCACTTCGCGATAAAAGTATAGAAGTGCGACTCGAAGCTACTTGGGCGATAGGACACATGGGATTTGTGGACACCTTGCCTCTGATTGTGGAGAGCATGTCTCGTTTCTTCAAGATAGCAGCTTTACGGATGGATGCTTTCATTTTTGAGATGGGTGCCCCAGCCCTGCCTATTTTATTGGATCTCTGTAAGCATCCAGAATGGGAAATTCAGTTATTGGCAATCCACCTCGTTGGGGAATTCAAAGATCCAGGGACGGTGGAAGTACTCTTGCCCCTGTTGGATTCCCAAAATTTGGAGATTCGCCTGGCGGCTTGCAAAGCTATAGGTTCGATTGGCGATCCAAAAGGCTTGTCTGGTATCATTCCGTACATGGAGGATTCAGCTTGGCAGATGAGGGCCCAGGCTGCCAAGCAGTTTGGACGCAACCGTTTCACCTCTGCAATCCCTGGTCTATTAAAATGCCTGGAGGATTTAGCTTGGTGGGTGCGGCTCAATGCGGGTGAGGCGTTGAGTCAGATGGGGGAAAGGGGAAGAATCGCCCTCAAAAAAGCGCTCAAATCACAGGATCGCTTCGCCAGGGATATGGCTACTCAGTGGCTCGATGAATTGGAGGCAACTCCATGATGACATATCTGCAAATGTCCATTCTTATCTATTTTTTTATGGTCAATGGACTCTATTTGCTGCTTTTTTTCTTTTCTTGTGCTGCCATTATCAATTACCGTTGGATCTGCCGATATAGGGGACCTTCTGAGATACTCAAGGCACGTGTGACACCTCCTGTCTCCATCCTGGTTCCAGCCTACAATGAAGAGAAGGGTATTGTCTCCAGTGTTCGCGCCCTGCTCGGACTTAACTATCCACAGTATGAAGTCATTGTGATTAATGATGGATCCACAGATAATACTCTTGGTGTGCTGGAAAAAGCATTCTCTCTCAGGCGCACGGCCCACGTCTACCACCGGGAGATCCCTACGGCTACCGTAAAGGTGGTCTACCGGTCGACGGTATATCCTAATCTTTGGGTCCTAGACAAAGACAAAGAAAATGGCGGGAAGTCGGACCCCTTGAATACGGGGGTCAATTTCTCACAGTATCCGCTCTACTGTGCCATTGATGCGGATTCAATCTTGGAAAAGGATACCCTGGTCAGGGTGATCCGTCCTTATATGGATCGTTTCCAGGAGGTGGTCGCTGTAGGGGGAATCGTTCGCGTTGCTAATGGATGTCGCATTAGAGGTGGGATTGTAGAAGAGGTAGGGCTTGCCAAAAAATGGCTTCCCAACTTCCAGGTAGTCGAATATCTTAGGGCCTTCCTTTCAGGTCGGGTTGCTTGGGGTGCATGGAATGCGCTTTTGGTGATATCCGGGGCTTTTGGGGTGTTCAAAAAGCAGCCAGTCAAGGATATTGGCGGTTATTCGACTGAAACGGTGGGGGAAGACATGGAGCTGGTGGTGCGCCTTCACCGGAAGATGAGGAAGCAGAAAAGGAGCTACCACATCCATTTCATCCCGGATCCCGTGTGTTGGACGGAGGTTCCTCATCGATGGGGCATGCTGGGAAGACAGAGAAATAGATGGCAGAGGGGACTTGGCCAGGCCTTATACCGTCACCTTCCCATGTTCGCCAATCCTAAGTATGGTTTCATAGGGATGCTGGCTATGCCGTATTTCCTTATGGTGGAACTTCTAAGCCCGGCAGTGGAATTATTCGGTTATACACTCTTTGGCATCGCCCTCTATCTGGGTGCAGTGTATTGGGAAGCGGTGGCGACCTTTCTCATCTTGGCGGTATGGATGGGGATATTCCTTTCTCTACTTTCCGTCTTATTAGAAGAGTTCACACTTCATCGCTATCCCAGAGTGCGTAACCTTTTGAAGCTTCTCTTTTGTGCGGTCTTGGAGAATTTTGGGTATCGGCAAATGACTGCTTTCTTTAGGTTAAGAGGGCTGTATGACTTTTTAAGGAAGGAAAATGTTTGGTGATTTATTGAAAGGAAAGGCCTGGAAGGCACGCATTAATCAGTTATGTCTCGTGGTGCTTTTGGTTTGCTTCTATTCTATGGCTTCCGCTGAGAAGATACGCGTAGATTCTGAGGTAATCTTTGAGGATTTCAGCTTCGCGGACTTGGGCCATACCGAATGGGTGCAGGCAGTGATTCCCGCTTCACAAAGATTCTCTTTTCTTGGACGTCTAATGACGATCTCCCGCTTCCAGCAATCTGACATTCAAGGGACTCTTGGGGGTTCCCTGCGTGTCGGTGCCAAAACGGGGCTTGAGGGGGAAATAAGTGTGAGTCCGGGGGCTGTGGTTGCACCTAAGTTCTCCACTTCTTGGTTCTTGTATCGGGCTCTTGCCTCCGTAGAAATCATGCCGCACTACCGTTTTTCCCGCTTTGAAACAGCGGATGTCCATCTTCTCGCCATGGGCGCCGTTTGGCCTGTTACAAGATCTTTCCAAAGTATAGGACGGGCATATATCAGCGCAACACGGTTTCACAATGGGCGAACTGAATGGAATCCGGCGTTCTTGGTACAGGGACGATTCCTATTGGATTCCAGATTCACCATTATCCCCTCGTATTCTTTCCGCAGAGAAAGCTTCGAAGCAGGCGCCCCTGGCCAGACTGAAAGGTTCTCGGCTCATGTGGGTAGGATTGAAACCTTGCACAGAACCTCAAGTGCTTTTTTGATTCGAATTGCCTGGGAATATGAAGCCAGATCAACAGCTGTATCGGTTCGACGGTATAACTTTGGGATACAGTATCAGTGGTAGTCTCTGCCTCAAGAGAAAAATAGCGACCTTAAAGAAAAGCAGACTTTAGCTGTTAAACAAGTGGCAGAATATCTGCAAATGGCTGAACATACTGTATAGCGTTAGCTCGAGAAGGGTTATTACGTTCTTTCAAAATCGCTGGCCAGTGGCGGTTTAAGAAAGATGTTATCGATAATGGATAGAAGAAGGGAACTTGAAAAATATTAATAGGCGAGAGCTTAAAAATAAAAAATCCAAAACCATCAAAGATGAATCATCAATGGTGAAAAGCCTAACATTCGTTAAAATTACTGAAAAGCCTGTAGAAGATTTTTTAAGGAGGCTTTTTTTGTCAGGTATAAAACTTCTCAACCTAACAAATTGTTACACCAATAATGGGGACGTGAGCTGGTACCACTACTATTGCCTCGCACTTGGTCCCTTGATGCACACGCCCAGTTGCCCTCACAGTTCTACCGTTCGGGCTTTGTGGTGGCAATTCGCTTTATTCCACTTGAATTTGTTTCCTAAAATCTTTTGATTTTTACTATTGACAGGTAGACAAAATAAATGTATAGTAATTCAGCTACCCTGACAAGATAATAAAATAGAAAAAGGAGGAAAAATTATGGCTTGGCCTAATGAAGAAAAACTTACCCCAGATGAATTTGTCAA
>JBHIBS010000023.1:0-25033 GCA_046759165.1 bacterium
TCGCTTTGTGAAGAAATTCCTTCCTAACCTTTAGTTTTGTGACCGCCTAATATTTATTTATCTTTAAATTTTTCTGAACTCAATTCACCTCCAATTCCCCAGTTATGTTTGGGAACATCCCTGATTATCACTGTAACCGCTTCTTTGGGGCATCCAGTAATTTCTACAAATAAATTGGTGATCCCTGCCACCAATTTTTTCTTCTCCTCAACTTTCCGACCCTCCCATAAATCTACATTCACTAATGGCATTTATTCCTCCTCAAAAATTTGGTAGTAGTTAGATTATATAGATTATAAACCTGAGAGTCAACCAGAAAAAGGATATGCTTCTGGTTCGATTTCGCTCCCTTCACCAAATCCCTCGCTTGGTAAACGCAGGGAGTCGATTCATCGAATCCGCTTCGACTTCTACGTAAAAAATTTATTTGCTATTAAGCCAGCAATAGGCGGGAAGAAAAACGTGCTGGCAACACGAATGAGTGTAAATTTCCAGCCCATTATGCTCACTTCTATCGGCAAGCGAGTAACTGCCCATAACGACCATCCTGTCAAAAATGCTACCATAGTTCCTACACTGGCACCTGAACGCAAAAGCCCTGCTGCAATCGGTAAACTGACATAGGGACCGCCTGGGGCCAAACTACCCGCTACTGTACCGATGAGTATACCTCGTATACCAGATTCTCTACCTATCCACTTTGAAAGAAGTTCATGAGATACAAGAATCTGAACCATACCCGCTACTATAAACGCAAAAATCACTAATGGGAGAATCTGGATTGTCATGTTCATTGCTGATTTCAATCCCAGGACATGTTCTCCCCCTCCTCTATAATAACCAATAAAGACAAGAATAACTGCAAGAAGACCCATTATAAATGTGGGGATTACCATTTAAATACCCCCTTTTTATTCATGTAATTGAAAAATTTTGGAATGAGAGAGACCGGAGAAGGGTAACTGTTCCGAGGAATAAGTCGAAACGAGCCTAGCCAAGGACGCGAGATGGCCAATGGCCAGAGAGGCGGAGCGGTTCAACATCCTTATTGACTGACTAATTATCGCGCGTTTCATCGACTCTCACAATAATGCCAGCCACGCCAGCTATAAATGGCGTGCCTTCATCTTGCAACCTCTTCTCACTCCGTCGCCTATCTACATGTTCCTTTTGTATCTCTTCATTAATAGCGAATTGCTAACTACAGAAACAGAGCTAAAAGACATGGCTGCGCCAGCAATAATAGGATTCAATAGAAACCCAGTAAACGGATAGAGCAACCCCGCTGCCACAGGAATGCCCACACTATTGTAGAAGAATGCCCAGAATAGATTCTGTCTTATCTTCTTCATTGTGTATCTTGATAAGTCCATAGACATTACCACATCTCTAAGATCGTCTTTAATGAGTACTATGTCCCCAGATTCAATGGCGACATCGGTGCCCGTGCCAATGGCAATACCAATGTCAGCCTGAGTAAGCGCAGGAGCATCGTTTATGCCATCACCAACCATGGCCACCTTCAAACCTTGCTGTTGAAGTTTCTTTATCTCGTTAGCTTTATCTTGTGGTAAAACCTCTGCTAAAACTTCCTTTATACCCAATTGCCTGGCTATGGCTTCACCTGTCCTTCTGTTATCTCCTGTTATCATAACAACTTCTTTGCCAAATTCCTTGAGTGTCTTAATTGCCTGTTTTGCATTTTCTTTTAAAGTATCAGCCACAGCCACTATTCCCATAACTGAATTGTCTACGGCGACAATCATCGCAGTTTTACCCTGTGTTTCTAAGTCCAAAAGAAACTTATCTACTTTTGACAAATCTATACTTCTCTCCCGCATCAATTTACTATTTCCTAATAGAATCATTCTATTCTGGTATTTCGCGCTAACCCCTCTTCCAGTTATAGAATCAAAAGCTTCTGGTTCAGGGATATCTATTCCTTTTGCTTTTGCCCCCTCAATTATTGCTTCCCCCAGGGGGTGCTCGGAATTCTTTTCTGCTATTGCCGCAAATCTCAACACATCGTTTTCACTCATCGTATCCAGCTTGATGACATCAGTTAATTCCGGCTTACCCTTAGTCAGAGTTCCGGTTTTGTCAAATATAATTGTATTTATATTACGAGCCAATTGAAGTGATTGAGCACTCCTAATCAAAATCCCATTCTGCGCCCCAATACCAGTTCCTACCATAACCGCTGTGGGCGTCGCTAAACCCAAAGCACAGGGACAGGCAATAATCAAGACAGCGATAGCGATAGTCAAGGCAAACACAAATCCCTGTCCAACCAGAAGCCACATGGTAAAGGCAATTATTCCAATTAAAACTACTGCAGGAACAAAATAAGCAGAAATCTTATCTGCCAATTCTTGAATAGGGGCTTTGGAGCCCTGCGCTTCCTCAACAAGTCTTATGATCTGGGCTAAAGCTGTATCTTTGCCAACTTTTGTGGCTACAAACCTAAAAGAACCTGTCTTGTTAATTGTGGCGCCAATAACTTCATTGCCTGGTGTCTTCTCCACCGGAATGGACTCGCCACTAATCATTGATTCATCTACACTGGAATGCCCATCAACTACTTTTCCATCTACAGGGATTTTCTGTCCCGGCTTCATCAGAACAACATCACCAACAATGACTTCCTCTATTGGAATCTCTTTCTCCTGCTCATTCCTGATGACAATGGCAGTCTTGGCCTGCAACCCCAAAAGTTTCTTGATGGCTTCCGAAGTCTTTCCCTTGGCAATGGCTTCCAGCCACTTTCCCAAGAGGATGAACGCGATAAGAATCCCGGCTACTTCATAATATAGATTTTCTATTCCGTATTTGGGACTACCCGACCATATCGCTATAGACACAAAAAGACTATAAACATATGCTGCACCCGTTCCCAGAGCCACTAAAGTATCCATATTGGCAGTTCTGGTTTTGATAACTGAACTAAAACCCTTAGTATAAAATTGGTAGCCTGCCATTATGATAGGAGTTGTAAGAAGAAATTGGATGAGAGCCATATTCCTTAGAATAGAATCCGAAAGCGACAAACCCAGGTGGGGTGCCATAGCAAAATATAGAAGTGGTATACCCAAACTTAACGAAATCCAAAACTTAATCTTCAGGCTTCTAATTTCTCTATGTCGTGCTTCTTTTTCGATATCGGGTGTAACTTCTTTCTCCTCAATTGGTGTATACCCTGCAGCTTTAATTGTTTCTTTTATTCTATCCTTAGTTAACAAAGAGGTATCAAATTGGATTTTTGCTCGCTCATTGACATAGAGTTCTTGCTTTGTAATTCCTTTAAGGCTATTTAATGCCCCTTTCACAGTGCTCAAACAATGGGGATTATCCATGCCAATAACTTTTAGGTTGAGCGTTGAGATTATCCCTCCCTCTCTTATTGGCTTATATCCGGCCCTGGAAATAGCTTCTTCCATCTTCTCTCTTGTGACTTTGTTAGGGTCATACTCAATATGTGCCTTCTCAGAAACGAAATTTACTTTCGCATCCGATACGCCATCAACCTTCTTTAAAGAATTTTCTATCGTAATCACGCAGGATGAACAATGCATGCCTGTAATCCCGATTGTCGTCTTTTCTTTTTTCTTTGAGGCAGCTTCAGTTTTTGATTCTGAAACTGGTTCCTCTTTCTCCACACCTAAAAATTTATCTCGACAAAGAGGACTACAGAAAAAATATTGTTTACCGTCTTTCTCTACCTTAATCGCTTTTTTCTCATCAACTTCCATTTTACAGATCGGGTCTATCGCCACCTTAATCACCTCATTCGCTTATACCACTTCCTTAACTTTGCGCGTCCCCTTCTTTCTTACTCTTATATTCCTTGGTTTTGGATATTCACCAGTCCAGCAATAGAGACACAGCTTCTCCTTGGGGAGCCCAATGGCCTTGACCATGGCATCCACAGTCTGGTATCTAAGTGTGGTAACTTCTAAATCGTTAGCAATCCATTCCACCATCTTTTTGTATTCTTTAGAATTATGGTCTACATATTTTGCCACATTCTCTAAATCTCTGCCTTCCAGGCTGCGAATGGCTCTTCGGGCAGCGAGTTCATGGATGCTCCGCGTGGAGAGATTAAACCTGCATGGAAACATCAAGGGCGGGCAGGCGGGCCTTATGTGAACCTCTCTGGCCCCGCTGTCCCACAACTTCTTTATGGTGAAGTTCCTAAGCTGAGTTCCCCTGACTATAGAGTCCTCGCATACTACAATCCTGTTGTCTTCAACTATCTCTCTGACAGGAATGAGCTTCATCTTGGCTATCAAATCTCGGGTCTCCTGCGAAGGAGGAGTATAGCTCCTCCCATATCCAGGCGTATACTTCACAAGAGGTCGCCTGTAAGGCTTCCCGGACTCCATGGCATATCCCACAGCGTGTGCGGTTCCTGAATCGGGAACCCCAGAGACTACATCTACTTCTATATCTCTGTCCCGTTTTGCCAGAAACCTTCCGCATCTCTCCCTCACTGTCTCCACATTTATCCCCTCATAGCTTGAAGCGGGAAAGCCGGTATATATCCAGAGGAATGCGCAGATTTGATTCATATCCCCGCCTGGCTTCTTCTGCGCCAGGCCCTCCTCATTTATCAGAACTATCTCCCCGGGCTCGAAGTATTTCACTGCTTCGAACCCAATATTTGGGAACGCACTAGTCTCAGAAGTAACTGCCCAGGCATCCTGTCGCTTTCCAACTACGAGAGGGGTATATCCATACCTATCTCTGGCGGCATAGACTCCATCTTTGTTCAGCAATAAAAGTGAGCAGGAACCATCTATTGCATCGAACATCTTCTCTATACCCTCTATCAAATTGTTCCCCTGGCTGATCAACTTGGCTACGAGCTCAGTTACATTAACCACACCTTTGCTCACTTCACTGAAGGATATTCCTTTTTCCAACAGCCCTCCCACTAATTCTTCGATATTTTCTAAGAGTCCATTGGTGACTATACAAAACGGACCGAACTTGGAGTTTAAATAAATAGGCTGTTCATCAAAGGCGCTAATAACGCCAATACCCTTGTTGCCCTTCATACGCTTGAAATCTTGATAGAATTTTGACTTAAACTGATTCTGGCTTATGTCATGTATCTGGCGGGTGAAATCCTCTCCCAGCACTGCCATGCCCCCATATTCTGTCCCCAAATGCGAATGATAATCCGTTCCACAGAATAGAATTTCTGCACAATCTCCCTTAGAAACTACTCCAAAAATCCCGCTCATCTTTTACCTCTGTTATATTTAGTTTCAAATTCTAAAACAATCAAAATCTGAAATTTGTAATGTGTAATTTACTATTTCACTTGTTTATGGTATTCCTGTAATGATTTCACAAAGGTCTTTGGTCTCTTAATCAAATTCTCGATTCCATTAACAGATGCCTGTGCACCAGCAATAGTAGTTATGAGAGGTACACTATAAAGAATTGCATGGGATCTTATCTTTGCCTCATCCTCTCTGGTCACCTTGCCAGCAGGAGTGTTTATTATAAGATCTACCTTACCATCTTTTATTAAATCGATTATGTTAGGTCTCCCTTCGTGAAGTTTAGGCAAAGTTTCTACCTCTATGTCATTCCTCATAAGGGCGGCTGCTGTACCAGAAGTTGCCATAATTTTAAACCCAAGGTCAGTAAGTTTCTTGGCAATGAACATTATACTCCTCTTATCCTGGTTCTTCACACTTATAAATACATTCCCCTTTTTTGGCAACCTTTGTCCAGCAGCTATCTGGCTCTTCCCATAAGCTACACCAAATGTGGAATCTATTCCCATAACCTCCCCCGTGGATTTCATCTCCGGCCCCAAGATTGCATCTACGCCTGGAAACCTTATGAAAGGAAATACAGACTCTTTTACTGCAACATGATCTATCTCCTTTTCCTTGGTAAATTCTAACTCTTGCAGGGTCTTTCCAAGCATTATCCTAGTTGATAGCTTTGCCAGAGGAACCCCTATTGCCTTGCTCACAAATGGAATCGTTCTACTTGCCCTGGGATTTACCTCCAGGACATAGACCACATTATTCTTGATGGCGTACTGGATATTCAAAAGTCCCTTCACATTCAATTCCTTTGCCATAGCATAAGTATTTTTCTTTATAACTTCTATTATATCTTCACCTAAGGTATAGGGCGGAAGGACCATTGCACTATCACCAGAATGGATCCCTGCTTCTTCAATGTGCTCCATAACCCCACCTATCACGCACCTCTTGCCATCTGCTATTGCATCCACATCAACTTCTATAGCATCTTCTAAGAATTTGTCGATAAGAATTGGATGTTCAGGAGATGCCTCTACTGCTTTTTTCATAAAATTGCTTAAGCCTTCCTCATCATAGACTATCTCCATTGCTCTACCACCCAGAACATAAGAAGGTCTTACCACCACTGGATATCCTATCCTGTTTGCAACCTTCTTTGCTCCTTCGAATGAGGTAGCTGTCCCGTTATCAGGCTGGATGAGTTTCAATTTCTTAAGCATCTGTTGAAATCTTTTTCTATCCTCTGCCCTGTCTATAGAATCAGGGCTTGTTCCTAAAATCTTCACTCCTGCTTTGGCCAATGGGACAGATATATTTAGAGGAGTCTGGCCTCCAAATTGAACTATCACCCCGATGGGTTTTTCAATATCCACAATATTTAATATATCCTCAACTGTCAAAGGTTCAAAATACAATTTGTCTGAAGTGTCATAATCTGTCGAAACAGTCTCTGGATTGCAATTTACCATAATGCTTTCAATGCCCTCTTCCTTTAAAGCATACGATGCATGACAACAACAGTAATCAAACTCTATGCCCTGCCCGATTCTATTGGGTCCCCCTCCAAGGATAAGAACCTTCCTATTCCCGGATGGCTGGCTTTCATCCCTGGTCTCATATGTAGAATAGTAATATGGTCTCTCCGCTTTAAATTCTCCTCCGCAGGTATCTACCAATTTATAAACTCCTTTTATATTGCACCTTTTTCTATAGAATCTTACCTTTTTCTCCGTCGAATTTAGAAGATAGGCAAGCTGCATATCTGAGAAGCCGTACTTTTTCGCTTTCCTAAGCAACTCTGGTGGGATTTCAATTTTATATTTTGCATTTTTACTTCTATATCTCTTTATCTTTTTTTCCAGTTCTATGATCTGTTTCATATTGTCTATAAACCACCTATCAATTTTTGATAACTCATAAATCTCATCAACCGTTAGTCCAAGCTTGAGACCATATCTGATGAAAAATAGCCTCTCATCATTGGGAATTCTTATTTTTTCCTTTATTTCCTCAATCAAATCTTCTGACGTTGATCTTAATGCTCCATCCGTGATTCTGTCTTTTCCGTCTGAACCCAATCCAAATCTCCCTGTCTCAGTAGACCTTATTCCCTTCTGGAGGGCCTCCTTAAAGCTTCTACCAATAGACATTGCCTCACCAACTGCTTTCATAGATGTATTTATGACCCTTTGAACTTGAGGAAATTTTTCAAAAGTAAATCTACAGATTTTAAATACGCAGTAATCAACTGTAGGCTCAAAGAATGATGTTGTCTTTCCTGTAATCTGATTGAGAATCTCTGGAAGAGTTAAGCCAACAGCCAATTTTGTAGCAACCCTGGCAATGGGGAAACCGGTAGCTTTAGAAGCTAAAGCTGAACTTCTTGAAAGTCTTGGATTGACTTCGATAATCACAATGTGTCCATTATCCGGGTTTTGGGCAAATTGAATATTCGCACCTCCTCCCGTTATGCCAATCTTTCTTATAATCTTTTTGGATAGATTCACAAACTGTGCGTATTCATCTCCAGTAACGCTCTGGGATGGTGCAACCACAATGCTATCACCAGTATGTACACCCATTGGGTCCACATTCTCCATAGAAGTAATCATAATAACATTGTCAACGTAGTCCCTCATCACCTCATACTCTATCTCTTTCCACCCCAATACAGATTGTTCCACCAATACTTGTCCCACCGGGCTTATCTCAAGGCCCTTTATTAGAAACTCCTCCAATTCCTCTTTATTATAAGCAGTAGAACCACCGCTCCCACCCAAACAATACGCTGGCCTCAAAATCAACGGAAACCCTATCTCAAGGCCTATCCTCATGCCCTGTTCCAAATTTGTAGCAATTCCACTTTTGGGGACATCTATCCCTATTTCTTGCATTGCCTTCTTAAATAGCTCTCTATCTTCAGCCCTTGAAATAGCCCCAACATTGGCTCCTATAGACTCTACACCATACTTTTCCAGTACACCTTCTTTCATTAAAAAATAGGCCAGATTCAAGCCCGTCTGGCCGCCCAGTGTGGGCAGAATGGCATCGGGTCTCTCCTTCTTTATTATCTCCGTAACCGCTTCTACTGTGAGTGGCTCAATGTATGTCACATCTGCCATACCAGGATCTGTCATAATAGTAGCTGGATTGCTATTTACAAGGATTGTAAAGTAACCTTCTTCTCTTAAAGCCTTACAGGCTTGAGAACCAGAATAGTCAAATTCACAGGCCTGGCCAATAACAATAGGGCCGGAGCCTATCATCAATATCTTATTTATATCTTTGCGCTTTGGCATGCTGCATCCCCTTTTTCAATGAGCACATCACCCTACACCCAGTGTGCTGGGTGATAAGTGCGGGGTCATTTGATTCCTGAAAATCTTCTAAATACTTCGTTTACCTCCTCAAACCCAGGACTTACCGGATAGTACTGGGTGGAAATAAACCTTAAAGGGCCACTTTCCATCTCCTCAATTGAGTCATCATTAACATTTCGCAGGGTAATGTTAATATCATTTCTACCCTTTATTGAGTTCTCATCCACAATAAATGAATGGTTCTGAACAGTGATATCCCCCTTATATGAAGAAGGTGACTTCACTGGATAGTTTACACCGTGATGACCTACTTTGAGTTTTCTTAGTCTGCCTCCTAAGGCAAGACAGATAATTTCATGTCCTAAGGAAATACCTAAGAGAGGAATTTTGCCCACGAGCCTCTTAACTAACTCCACAATTTTAGAAATTGCTTCATCTTCTTCTGGTCCACTGGAAATGATCAAGCCATCAGGATTCAATCCAAGAATCTTATCTCTATTAGTATTATAGGGTAATAACGTAATATTGCATCCCAGACTCTTTAATTGTTTGAGAAAACTATTCAAGATCCCAAGGTCTAATATAACTATCTTTGGTCCTGAAGGATTACCTTTAATTTCTGTAGTCCTTTTTACAGAGATATTTCTTATAAAGTCCTTTCTCATGTCTTTTTTATAATTTTTTAACCTGTTAAGTAAGTGACTAATCTTTGCCTCCTTGCACTCGAGCGGCACTATGGTCGAAACTATTCCTAACATCTGTCCTCTATCTCGAATCTTGACAGCCAATGTCCTTGTATCGACCTCGCTTATAGCAACAAGGTGTTCCTTCTTAAGGAAATTGTTAAAACTGTCCTCTGCCTGCCAATTGGAATACATTTTACTTCCCTCTTCTATAATCAAGGCCTCTATCCAACATTTTTTGGAATCATAAAATTTTTTGGCTACACCGTAATTACCTATCAAGGGATAGGTGAAAACCAGGATTTTGCCCGCATTTGCCGGGTCGGTCATAATCTCCTGGTATCCAACAACCGCAGTATTCAAAACCACCTCTCCTATCCTTTCTCCGGCTACCCCTATTGGGACGCCCTCAAAGTAGCTACCATCCTCTAACACTAATATTCCTCTCATAATCTTCTCCCATTGATATTCCATTCTTGCCCAACCAGCTACCCTATATTTTATTATACCATAATATTCAAATATATTTAAGAGTTTTTATTCTATTATTTTTGCGGTCGATTAACATATGGGGTTGAACTTTCATGCCTGTTAAATAGGGCTCTTAGGTCAATAAGAAATCTTGTCGAATGAAGAATAGATTACAGAGAAACGGACCCTAAAGTTTACAGACTTCTGGTGCTATACAGAATAGAAAAGCAGCGCGCCAACGCTCTTGCCCAAACAGCTAAGAAGCCTATTCGCCACAGGCTTGTGTTATAGATAGTCCAACCCAGAATTTGATAGATAATAGGATGTGTCTCTTTTTAAAAAATGGCGGGCTTTTCAGCAGTTGTGCCTCAGAAAGGCTCACTGAGCAAACCATATAGTTCCGGTCGGCGGTCTCTAAAGACGGGCGAGACGGCTCTCATCTCAAGCAGGTGGTCATTACTAAATTCCGCAAAAAGAACTTCTTCTTCCCCCTCCTTCTCTGCATAGGCAAGAATCTCTCCGTCAGGTCCGGCTATGGCACTATGCCCATCGAAATCATGCCGACTATATTTGCCCACTGGATTGCATGCCATTGCGTAGACCCTGTTTGATATTGCATGCATCATCGAGAAGCATCGGAAGCGAGTGGGTATATAGGTCACTCTCTTGTGAGGAGAGGTTGGCTTTCCCCATGAATAATTGGAGCAAAGAATTTCCATGCCTTTCAAAGCCAATATTCGTGGTAGTTCGGGAAATAGGTTATCCCAGCACACGGTCATTCCGATGTTACCGATCTCCGTATGGTAAACTTCCAATGTATTACCTGGGTAGAAGTAGTGTTTTTCCTCATCAGGAATATGCAATTTGTGATGGATGCCCAGTATCTCTCCTCGAGGCCCGATCAACACTGATGAATTGTATATGGTGCCTGGTATCCGAGGATGAAGCTGAGCTAATCCCACCACAATGTGAGTTTGGTGTTTTTTAGCCAGCTTAGCGACAATATTGGTGGTATAGCCGGGAATCGGCTCTGCACACTTCAGGAACTCCCGGCCGAAATCCTGGTCCATCGGCTGGACGTATCCCGTGTTGGCAAGTTCGGGAAAGAGTATCAGGTCTGCCGCCCGGTTATCAAAAATATTCTCAATAAATTCCTTGATTTTAGAGGCGTTCTTCTTTGGCTGTAGACTGGCCACCTCCATTTGAACCAAGGATGTTTTAACTTTATCTTTCATTTCCATTACCTCTCTATTTCTGCTTGTGTTTGGCTAAATATCTGAAGGCACTAAGTGCCGCTTTAGCCCCTTCACCGGCTGCTACTATAATCTGTTTTTCAGCCACATCAGTAACATCACCTGCGGCAAAGATGGCCGGCATATTGGTCTCGTTGTGACAGTTTACCTTGATTTCACCCAGTTCATTCTTTTCTAACTGTTTAGCAAATTCAGAATTAGGAATAAGACCGATTTCTACAAAAACTCCTTGCACAGCCAGCGTTTCTTCCCTTTCTTGTCTTTTTATCTTAATTCCACTTACCATCCTATCTCCAAGGACAGCGGTTACCCGTGTGCTGTTTAAGATAGAGACCTTTTTACTCTCACTGACTTTTCCCCTCATTATCGCATCTCCAGTGAGGGCTGAGGTGATATTGATAAGATAGATATGTTTGGCTATCTTTATCAATTGTAGCGCTGCATCCAAAGCAGAGTTCCCTCCACCAATAACTGCCACATCCTTTCCAGCAAATAAAGGACCATCGCAAGTAGCACAGTAAGTGAGGCCTCTATTTTTAAATCCTTTTTCCCCCGGCACACCAAGTTCCCTTGACCTCTTGCCAGAGGCAACTACCGCTGTTTTCGCTTCGTAGGTACCTTTGTCAGTCTTAACCCAGACTCCGTCGTCTTTTCTTCTGAGTTCTATTACTTCTTCATTCTCTCTTAACTCGATGCCATATTTTTGCATATGCTCCTCAAACTTACCTGCCAGCTCAGGGCCGGTGATGAACTGATAGCCAGTGTAATTCTCTATGTCTCCACTCAATGCCGCCTGCCCCCCGATATCTTTGGTAATAACTAAAAGGTTCATTTTCTTTCTGGCAGCGTAGACGCTGGCTGTTATACCTGCTGGTCCTGCCCCTACAATAATTAAATCGAACATTTTCCTATTATCTCTAATGGGGTTATAACCCCAATGCCTTTCTTATCCTCTCTTTGTCAAAACCCACTATAATTTCGCCTTCAATATCTATTACAGGCACAGCCATTTGCGCCGATTTCTGAACCATCTCTTGGGCTTTTTCCCGGTCACTAGAGACATCGATATCCTCAAAATCAATCTTGTTGTCCCTTAGGAAATTCTTGGCCATCATGCAAAACGGGCAAGTGGGGGTACTGTAGACTATGACTTTTTTGTCCACCATAGTCACCTCTTTTAGATTACAGGGTCTCCTTTAAATCGAACAACTGTCTTAGATGGTTTTGCTCTTCTAAAATAAGCTGATTAACTATTTTGTGGTCATATTCTGGCACTACCTTCTTCATCCCTTCATAGAAAAGGATCGAATCTTTCTCAAATCCTATACCGAGATCGATAGCTTCTTTATCGCTTCTTATTCTTTTGGCTATTTCCTCGCCTTTATCCTTCTGGGTAAATACATAGGCCCTTGCCAGCGCATTCATATATGCAAAATATTCCCCGGGATACGACTCTGGCGGTACATATTTGTGCACCGAATCTAATATCTTTTGAAAAACAGTTATGTGTTTTTCTTCTTCGCCTGCCAAATATTTGAACGTGTCTTTAGCTTTTTGATTTTTTGATTGCTTAGCCAACGTGTTGTAGAAATCTCTACCATTCTTTTCAATTTGAATTCCCAATTCCACTATTTCGCTTCCTGCAAATATGTTTACCATCTCTTCCCTCCTTCAACAACCCAACACTAATTTTATTGAAAAGACTTGTGAGTAAACCCAAGAGTGTGATCAATGAAATGCCCTGTGCTTCTGGCTCCTTCCAGAACCTTATCCAGTAGAATATCTGTATTGCCACCTATTCGCGGGCTACCATTTATCCCTAATACTTTCACTTCTTAACCTTCTATTTTTTCCATGGGTTGCCCGCAACAAACAAGTTCACCACCGCCCACTTTTGTTACAGTGACTTCATTACCACATACATTACATCTATACTTTTCCCCTACTTTTTCTACGGCCATATGATATCTCCTCTCATAATCTCAATTATTATATTTTTGATTATATCCCCCATCACTCTAGTGTATTAAATTCTTCAAATTCATTATATCGTCTATAATAAAATCTGGCTTTGCCTTGATTATATCCTCCTTCTTGCCTATTCCATAAGTAACGCCACATGTAATTATACCAGCCCTCTTACCGGCTACTATATCTAAATCCATATCAC
Source organism: bacterium (assembly GCA_046759165.1). GTDB lineage: Bacteria > UBA6262 > WVXT01 > WVXT01 > WVXT01 > JBHIBS01. Next base: position 13,186 of record JBHIBS010000023.1, read on the forward strand.
CGACTATTATAGCTTCTTCTTTATTTGCATTAAGCCTGTGCATTGACATATCTAAAGGACATGAAGAAGGTTTCATACAACCTATGTCATCTCCTCCTACAATGTCTTCGAAATAATCATATATACCTAACGTCTTTAGTGTAAGCAGAGCAAATTCATAATTTCTATTAGTTACAATCACCTTTTTCTTACCCTTAAAATATTCCAAAATTTCCTTCACGTTTGGGTAGAGAACAGAATTATCTGTGGAATGTTTTTTATAGTATTCTTCAAACGCGGATAGGGCTTTCTTAAGAAGAACTTCCTCCTTGTTACCTAACGATTTTCTTATCAAGCCCTCTACACCTGTGCCTATATAAGAACTTATTTCTGATATACTTTTCTCTTTAAGCCCAATTTTTTTCAAAGTAAAATTAACAGCATTGGCTATGTCATCTCTTGAGTCAACCAGTGTGCCATCTAAATCAAAAATAATAAGGTCTATGTATTTCATCCGTTATCAATATCCTACAAAATTTTCTATTTTGATTTTATCTTTTTGAATTCTTAATTTACTTTTTAGAATATTTATTAAACTCTCTACCATCCCTGGAGGTCCACAGATATAAAAGGTTCTTTCTATATAATCCGGTATCTCTTCTTTTATCACGGTATCATCTATATAGCCCGTTCTGCCTTTCCAAGTTTTTCTATCTATATCTGGGGAGGTTAAGGTGTAGACTATCCGCAGATTCTTATTGACTGACTGCATATTATCTAAGTCCTGTCTGAATATAATATCTTCTTCTCTGTTATTGCCATACAGTAACACCATGTCTGGTGGCAACATCGAGTCTGTGGCAAACTTGCATATGCTCCTTATGGGAGTTATGCCAATGCCCCCTGAAAGAAAGGCAATTTTTTCATACTCACCTTCAAATGTGAAAGACCCATACGGCATCTTCAATTTTGCCCAATCGCCAAGTTTTAATCCATTTAAGGCCTTTGAAAATTCACTTTCAGTAATTCTTTTGGTAAATTCTACATATCCTTTCTCAGTGGGTGAGTTTGAAAAAGAAAAATGTTTTGTCCTCTCTGTCCCGTCAATCTTTATTGTAACAAAAAAGAATTGCCCCGGTTTAAAATCCACATCTCCTTTTATGCTAAACCGGAAGCTCTTGACGTTATGGGTTCTTTGTACTATATCTATTACCTCTGTTTCAAATTCAATCATTATCTCTACTCGGTTAGTATTATATGGTCTGACTCTATCTCCGTTAAGGCTTTAAAGGACTCCTTTATTTCTTTCTCCGGGACTCGATTTCTTGCTTCTGTGTAGAATTTTACTGCCCTTTTTTCTCTCCTGTTGGCCTCTTCTATATTCGCTCGATCAGAATCAACTGCTTTATCCAATCCTACTTTTGAATCTGACTTCTCTATGTTTAGATGTTTGCATATCGCTGAGGCGTGTTCTCTCTCCACCTTTGATAAACCTTTAAACATACTTGAAACATAGACGTCTTTGCTTTTCTCAAATATGGCTTTATAAAAATTTGTATTATCTATCTCCAGTTCCAACGCCTTCCTCAAATTCCTCTTACTTATGTCTGACAAAGATTCACTCTGTATCAATTTCCATTCTTTTGCTAAGACAAAATAATTCTCATGAGCGCCACAAAAAGGACAACTCTTGGGCTTCTCTTTTCCTATATAGACCTCTCCACAAATCCGGCAGCGATATACTTTCATATCGTTCACTCCTTTCTAATATTTGTCATCTGTCCATTCGACAAGTTGCATATAAAGCTGACAAGTTATGTCTTCATTTCAACTCAGTAATTTTCGCAAAGAAGCTCGTAGAATCCTTGGGGATGGGCACACGCTGGACATTCTTCGGGTGCTTCTTTTCCCTCATGGACATACCCACAATTCCGACATTTCCATTTAACCACCGTATCCTTTTTGAATACCTTACCCTCTTTTACATTCTTAAGCAACTTTCTATATCGTATTTCATGCTGTTCTTCTACTTCTGCTATTTCCTTAAATTGACGGGCTGTCTCTTCAAAGCCTTCCTGGCGCGCTACTTCTTCTGCCTCTTTGTAAAGTTTTGTCCATTCAAGGTTCTCTCCGGCTGCAGCTGCTTTCAGATTTGCTGCTGTGTCTTCTATCACGCCAGCTGGATAGGAGGCTGTAATTTCTACATCTCCGCCTTCTAAGAGTATAAAAAACCTCTTGGCGTGCTCTTTTTCATTATCAGCAGTCTCTAAAAATATTGCCGCTATCTGCTCATAGCCCGCCTTTCTTGCCACACTTGCAAAATAAGTATAGCGATTTCTTGCCTGCGATTCTCCGGCAAAAGATGCCAACAGATTCTTTTCCGTTTTGGTTCCTTTTATAGACTTTCCCATGATTCAACCTCCTTCCAGGAGACTTAGACTTAGGAAAATGGTAACTTCTCAAAAGTCATTTTTTCAGCACCGCGACTGACCATTTCTTCTATAGCCTCTTCAGAATCTTTCGGCTTTATATTAACGCCTTTAATAGCATCTATTAATAATTTAACTTTAAAGCCAAATTTTAAAGCATCCAAAACTGACGATTTAACGCAATAATCCGTAGCCAGACCGCCAACGAACGTTTCGTTTACTCCGAGAGTCTTCAATAGTTTGAAAAATTCAGTTCCATTGGAATCAACGGCTTGAAAAGCTGAATAGCTGTCCTTATCAGGATCCATCCCCTTGGATAAGATTATTATCCCCTTAGGCAATTCTAAATCTGGATGGAACCTGGCTCCCCTGGTATTCTGTATACAGTGCTTTGGCCAGGGACCACCGAACTGTTTAAAGTGCTTGGTCTCCTTGGGATGCCAATCTCTTGAGACAAAAATTGGCAACTTTTTCCTCAAGAAAATCTTTATATATTTATTCAGCACGGAGATTATTCTATCGCCTTCTGGTACAGCCAGGGCCCCACCTGGACAGAAATCGTTCTGCACATCTACTATCAAGAGTGCTTTTTCTTGTTTCATGGCTCCTCGCCAATGCATTAAAGAACTAATTGGAGTATTTATCCCCACTTACCCTTCCCTATATGGACTTCTATCTCAGCCTTAATGAATTGACTCAATAGTTTTGCCTCATCCCTTGCCCTCGTAAAAATAACTGAACACCCCGGGTCTAAATTATCCTGGATACCTGCCTCAGCAATAGAATGCATCTGGTCTAATACAGCTGCCAATCCCATATGGAGTTGATTTGTGCATCTTGCCCTATCAACAAGTTTTGCTTTATCATCTGTTAATCTTACAAACTTATCCTTTGTTGCGCCACAGCGAGGACATTTATCCGGCGCATTTTCACCGTCGAAGACGTAATTACATACACCACACTTAAACTTCATCATTTTTCGCCTCCTGTACCATTAAATCCTCAAAACATCTCCATACTTTAGGTTCTATCTGTTCAAACCCTTTCAAACATATCCTTCCCCACACCACATTCAGGACAGACCCAACTGTCAGGCAAATCCTCAAAGGCTGTGCCAGGGTTTATCCCATTATCTGGATCGCCAATTTGGGGGTCATAGATATACCCGCAGACCGTGCAACGATATTTTGCCATACTCTAAATTTTTGCTTTGCTATAGTTTTTTTACAAAATCTCTTCCATATTCATAGCACTGTTTGGTTTCATTTTCATCCGGAACATATCTAATAGCAAGGGATGACTGAACAATTTCTATCCCTGCCTCCTTTAGGATATTTTCAATGCTCTTTACTGCTCCTCCCGCCCAGCCATATGAGCCAAATACACAAGCAACTCTATTCTTGGGTCTCAAGCCTTTTAGGAATCCTAAAAATCCAGCAATTGCAGGAAGCATATCATTATCATGGGTTGAGGAACCAATAATATAACCTTTACTATCGAGCATCTCTTTGATTACCTCGGTGCGCTCGGACAAGGCTATATCGAAGAGTTTTAGCTCAACTTGAGAATCGATTATCCCTTCAGCTATCTTTCTTGCCATCTTCTCGGTCGCGCCCCACATCGTCTCATAGACGACCACAACTTTTGGTTTTGTTTCGTTCTTCGCCCAGGATAGATATGCGTTTATTATTCTTTCAGGGTCTTTACGCCAGATAATCCCATGACTGGGGGCAATCATCATCAGGGGAATATTTAACTTTTGAATCTCTTCGATCTTTTTCAAAACCAAGGAGCTGAACGGCCAAAGAATATTTCCATAATACTTTGCTGCCTCATCCATGAGCACAGATTCATCAACCTCGCCGTCAAACCTTTGTGAAGTTGCATAATGCTGGCCAAAGGCATCGTTCGGCAAAAGGATTTGGTCTTCAATTAGATAACTGAACATACTATCTGGCCAGTGAAGCATTGGGGCCTCAATAAATGTTAGAGTTCTCTTGCCTAATTTTAATTTGTCGCCTGTCTTTACTACTTGGAAATCCCAGTTGCCATAGTAATGTTTATACAGTCCCTCTTTACATTTTTCAGTGCCAAAAACTTTTGCCTTTGGGGAGAGTTTAAGTATTTCTGGAAGCGCTCCAGAGTGGTCTATTTCTATGTGGTTGGCAATAATATAGTTTATTTTTTCGGGTGGGATAATCTGGTGTATATTCTCAATCATCTCCTCTGCATACCGCCCATAGACAGTGTCTACTAGAGCTATCTTATCATCCAAAATCAGATAGGCATTATAGGTAGTCCCTCTCCTTGTCTCATAGGTGTGGCCATGGAAGTTTCTCACATTCCAATCAATGACGCCTACCCAATAAATATCCGGAAGAATTTTTGCACTAGACATTGCATCTCTATCCTTTCTAAATGCTTCTCTTTTTTTAATAATACTTTCCTTAAATTTTTTATTTTAACTTTTGAGCAATCCCGGTTACTCTCTTACCTAATTCTTTAGCAATCTTCAAGTCGGTTTCTGTTGGTGGTTGGTCTGCTAAGTGCCCCACTACAACTGTAGGCCCGTAAGGTGTTCCTCCTTTTTTGGTTTCTATCGCTTCTTTTACACTGTAAGGAATGCCTACAATTATTGCTCCATGATGGATTAAGGTAAACATCATAGAAATAAGGGTTGTTTCCTGCCCTCCGTGTAAGGATCCAGTGCAGCAGAATACGCCTGGGGGCTTGTTGACAAGAGTTCCTTTCTGCATCTCTTTTGCTTTCTTTATTCTCTCATTAGAATCAATAATACTTTGGTGGAGTAATTCCGGAACTGTATGTAAGATGGCTTCGCCTCCTTCTTCTTCGATACCCCGACAGACTCCCTTTGCCATCAAAAAAGTATTTCCAAGCATGCTTGTAAATAAAACCATAACTTTGGGCTTCACAACCTCTATCTCCTTTCCTTTATCTTACCGTCTATTGACGGGCATTGAAACTTATTCTAAATAGCGTCTTCTAATACCTTTTTTATCTTTGATTCTCTATCTATAATCTTAGTTTCAGGTCTCACAAGCCTCTCTTCAAATGTTGGAACTTCTTTTTCATAAAATGTTCCTAAGGCAATAAGAGCACCGGAGTTGTAATCCCATTCCCTTATCCTCTTTAAAGCATCATCATAATCTCGGGGATTGTGGTCTTTCAATTCATAGACCTTTTTGTTATAGTACTCGTAGATATTAAAGAAAGTTACGCATACTTGCAATACGTCAACAAGAGCAAAACCCTTATGCAAAACGGCTTCTTTGAAAATTCTTTTAAGAAGGTCCATGCCGTGAGAATAACCTCTGGCAATAAAAGTTCCGCCACTTGCCAACATAAGTTCAAGAGGATTTACGGGAAGTTCTTTTGTCCCTTGAGGTGTGGAACGGCCTTTAAAACCTAAGGGTGAAGTAGGAGTATATTGGCCGGTAGTAAGTCCATATACGCGATTATTATGGATTATCATCGTGATATCAATGTTTCTTTTCGCGACAAATATTAAGTGTTCTAAGCCCTCGCCATAGGCGTCGCCATCGCCTGCAAAACCAATTACTTTTAAATCAGGATTGGCAAGTTTTATTCCAGTAGCTACAGGCACTACCCTTCCGTGGACGGCATAGAAACTATTAACATTTATGTAATCAACGATCTTAGCATGGCAACCAATTCCAGAAACCAAAACTACCTTTTCCAAAGGAAATCCTTCCTCGTCTAATACATTAAGGACTGCCTTTATAGAATTTAAAATAGCAAAATTGCCACAGCCCGGGCACCAGGTATTCTTGGCATACGTACTTAAATCTTTCATAGTCAATCCACCAGCTTTTCTAACCTTTCCTCTAACTCGTCCAAAGAAAAGGGTCTTCCATCATATTTTAATATTTTTTCATTAACACTAAATCCATAACGGTTGATAAGATTTGCCAATTGAGCGGTTGCGTTATTTTCCACGCAGATCAAATTTTGGACTCCTTTAAGTGACTCCTGAAATTGTCTTGCGGGAAATGGTGAAAGCACCACTGGATATATGACCTTTAGGCCTAAATTTTCCGCTGCCTCGATACAGACCCCTTTATTCGATCCCCAGCAAATAAGAGCGATTGAAGACCTGTTATTACCATAAACTTTTACTGTCTTATATGTCTCTAATTCCTTCATCAAATATTTTTCTTTACGCAGGCGTTTATCCTGCATAATTTTAACCTTTTGAGCTTCCTCAGTAGTTATCCCGAACTCATCGTGCGCGTAACTGTCTACTTTTATGACTGCTTCTTTGTCAGGCGCAAAATTTAAAGGAGAGACTCCTGTTTCTGTATCCAGATATCTTTTATAGGGTTGTTTTCTGTCCCATGAAATGGGATTTTCCTCTTTCAGCTCCCTTACTGAATCTATATCAAAACTATATGTCCCTTCGCTTAAAGCCTTATCCACCAAAATGATGGATGGTATCTCATACCCCCAGGAAATATTTAAGGCAACACAAGACCAGAAATATGCATCTTCTGCATCTCCCGGAGAGACCACAAATCTTGGAAATTCTCCCTGTCCGGCATTTAATACAAAATGTAAATCTCCTTGAGCAGTATAAGTTGGAACTCCTGTGCTCGGTCCAGGCCTCTGGGCAATAACGATAACTATGGGTAACTCGGCCATGCCGGCTAAACTTAAACCCTCGGTCATCAAGCAGAATCCCCCTCCTGAAGTGCCCACTGCTACCCTTTCTCCGGCATAGGAAAAACCCAAAGCCATCAATATTACGGCAATTTCACTTTCAGGATGGATAACCTTTAAAGAAAAATCTTCGGATCTTTGGGCAAGAAAATGTAAGAGACTCGAAGAAGGAGTCATCGGATAGGCAATATAAGTCTTAAGACCACCCTTAATAAGACCTAAACCTATAGCTTCATTGCCGGTAAGTAAAGGTATGCTCTTGTTTGGTAGGAATTCTATCTTAACTAATTCTTTAGCCTCGTTATATCCCCGAAGAGCAACCTTTAAATTTAAATCTATTTCTCTAGAAATATTTTTCTTTAGCACCCTCTCTAAAATATCCCATTCTAACCCTGTAGCTTTACAGAAGCCTCCAATGATGCAGGAATTACGCATTACTGCTGGTGCATTTTCCTCTCTTACTATTTTTCCCAAAGGAAGCCCAAACCCCTGACTGCCGACAGGTAGGCCTTCTGATTTTACTAGGTCAGAGTCATAGATCATAAAGGTATTATCCTTTATTCTATCCTTATGTAAATCCACACTATCTCGATTTAAGGCAAGAAGAAAATCTACTTTGTTCAGGTGAGTAGCGATCTTATTTTTAGATGCCCTGATAATAGAAAAGGTATGTCCTCCTCTTATAATAGAAGGATAGTCGCGGTATACATATAGACGATAGCCGAGTTGATTTAAGATACGAGCGATAATTAATCCCGACTTATCTATACCATCTCCCGCTTTTCCACCAATGAAAACAGAAAAATCATTCATTACTAATTTCTCTCCAAATTTTCTACAAGCCTGTTTCTTCTATCACTCTTTTTATGGCATTTGCCGAATTCTTAAATGCCTGCTTTTCTTGTGGGTCAAGTTCTATCTTCAAAACTTCTCTTACGCCCTCTTTATCAATCACAACTGGGAGACTTGAATATACATCATTTATTCCTAAATAATCCTCAACTAAAGAGGATACGGGCAAAATAGCGTTCTCATCATTTATAACTGCCTGGGTTATTCTTACCAGAGCCAGACCTATCCCATAAGAGGTCTCCTGTTTTCTTTCCATTATTTTATATGCCGAATCCCTCACTTCCATAAAAATCTTGTTAAGTTCTTCATCGTGCTGGCAGGTGGCCGCTTTTTTACAAATATAGCAGTAATCCTTAAATAAAACTCCACCAATCATTGCCCTGCTCCAGACGGGAAATTCGCTATCTCCATGCTCACCCAGAATATAAGCATGGATATTTCGAGGGTCAACCTGGCAGTGGTTGCTCAAGAGAGATCTAAATCTTGCTGTATCTAAAACTGTTCCTGAACCAATCACTTCTTTTGCCGGCTTTGAGGAAAATTTATAAGCAGCATAGGAAAGGACGTCCACGGGATTGCTAACGATTAAAAGAATTGCAGAGGAGGCGTATTTTACAATTTCAGGAATTATTTTTCTGTAAAGCTCCACATTATCTTTTGCCAGGTCAAGGCGGGTCTGATCTGGCTTCTGTTTTTTGCCGGCAGTGATTACAACTAAGTCTGAATTTATTATGTCAGGATAATCTCCGGCAATTATCTCCACGGGTGAGATATAAGGAGCACCGTGGGAGAGGTCCATAACCTCACCCTCAAGCCTTTTCCTATCAACATCCACAAGAATAATTTGGCGCACCACACCTTTCAACAGTAAAGCATAGGCATAGCGCATACCTACATTCCCGCAGCCAATGATAGACACCTTTGGCTTCAAATCAGCCATTTCTCACTTCTTCTTCATCCTATAAAGAAATCTATATACGTTGTCAAAGGTGAGACCAATCCGGAAAATAAGAATATTATCTTTCTCCTTTCTTCAATTTTCTCAGTATCTCTCTACAAAATGCCGGCAAATCGTAAGGATTGCGAGAGGTAATCAGATTGCCATCCACAACAACTTCCTTATCGATAAACAGTCCTCCAGCATTTACCAGGTCATCTTTTATAGCATAAACGCCAGTTGCCCTCTTATCCTTCAATATGCCTGCCGACACCAGAACCCAGCCCCCATGACAGATAGCGGCAACAAGTTTATTCTTCTTAGACATTTCTCTTACAAAGTTATTTACTTCTTTGTATCTTCTTAAAATATCAGGAGCATATCCTCCGGGGACAACTACTCCTAAAAAATCGGCCACCCTCGCCTTTTTTATGGAGAGCTCTTCTACTGCGGGGTAGCCTTCCTTACTTTTATACTCCTTTTTCCTCCCCGTTCCTAAAAGAAGAGTTTCTATGCCATTTTCCCTGAGACGGAGATAAGGATACCAAACCTCTAAAACCTGATAATTGTCCTCAACAAAAACTGCTACTTTACCCATCCTGCCTTCTCCTTTATCGATAAATTTTGCATGCTCCTTCAAGAATGAGAACAACAGAACAATCAAATATCCTCAGCGGAAATAACCAGTGCCTTACTTACTTTGATCTTTTTCACCAAAGACAGTTACTCTTTTTAAAGCAGCTCTTTCCACATTCTTTTTAATGTTCTGGTCCCAGACCAAGGGGTTCTGATTTGGCTTCTGTTTTTTCCCGGTAGGAATTATTTGAATCAGCCCTCAACCTCGATGTCCCTTATCCCTTCCCAGAGGCCATGTAGATTACACTTTGCCCAAACCTTTAATGGGCCGTGTGCATGGGAGAGTTTAACGGGGATAGTAACTTTGGGGTGAGTTAGCGAACCGGATAGAGTCACTCTAAAAAGAAAGGTATCGCCAGAATATAATTCTAACCATTCGAAAAAATGTCCTGGCTCATTGGGATGAGCTTTATATTTTCCTACCTCAACAGTTACCAAAAATGTTTTATCCCTTTTTACCTTCTCTGGCGCGCTAATTACCGGTAGATGCTTCTGCTCAAGTTCAGATAGAGCATTCATATCTTTGGGGATGTTCACACCACAGAGAATATCTTGCTCACAACTATATTTAGCTTCAGGCATAGCAATTACTCCCTTATCCCTTTATTCCCTTTAGAATTACTTGTTCCGGTCCTTCTTTGATCTGTAGGTGCTCTTTAAACGGTCTTTTTGCTGGAACTCCTACCTGTCACCTCCTTTTCATCTTTTAAGGAATCTGTGTATATTACCAAAACTAAGGCTAATCCAGAAAAGATGTTCCAGGTCATAAAGCGACGACCTCTTTTACCTCGGGCACTTCCTGTTTTATTATCCTCTCTATGCCCGTTTTCATGGTCATCTGGCTCAGCGGACATCCTTGACAGGCACCAGTCAATCTTACCTTGACTACGCCATCAGAAGTAACCTCTATTAGTTCTACATCTCCACCATCTGCCTGAAGCGATGGCCTTATTTTATTTAAAGCAGATTCTACTTTTTCTTTCATTGTCTCCTCCTTTTTTCTTCTTAATTAATTGTTATTTAGGCAAGGCTTATTCTATATAACATATCCATAACTGTCAAGTTTTTTTGCTACGGAAGATATATCCTGTTTTAGCGTGGTTTATCCTTTTTTTATCTTTGCCAAAATATTCCTCTAATTCTTTTATGAGCTTCTGTTTTATGGTTATCGATCTATCTCTTATATACTTATTATAGAGTTGCTCTCCAACACACTCTTTGGCGTATCTACACCAGTCAAGGCAACTGGTGCCTTCTTGACGCACTACACTCTTCTTGCAGTGGGGGCAAGTTGCCTGAACCTCATCTGTCCATATCTCTACTTCCTCAGAACAGAAAGGGCAGTTTATAATCTCTGGCTGGGGCTGTCTAAACCTTTGAGCCCCCGGGCACTTAAAAATCATTATTTCAGTTTCCCCCTTTTATTGTAATAGTAATCTCTTCTAATGGTATATTCTTCCCTGAGGCAGATATCGCCGATTTAACAATACTCACCAACCCAAAACAGCAAGGCACTTCCATATGGGCGCAGGTTATGGACCTTATATTGTTATTTTTTAAAATCTGAGTAATCCTCTCTTTGTAAAAGTCTACATCATCGAACTTAGGACAGCCTACAAGTAAAATCTTTCCTTTTAATAAATCATCGTGGAAATCCGCGTAGGCAAAGGGAACGCAATCTGCAGCTATCAATAGGTCGGCTTCCTTCAGATAAGGGGCATTCGGCGGAACAAGCATGATCTGCACAGGCCATTGTCTGAGCTGAGATACACCTTTAGAAATGGCTTTCTTTTCTTTAGCTCCTTCTTTCTCTCTAAAATCCATTATTTTTGAGCCGGGGCATCCAGAAAAATTAGACATATTCTTATGCGCGCTGGGTAAATATTCTTCTTCAAGATGAATTTCTATATTTCTCTCTTTTAAGAAATCTATCGCCTGTTTAAGATATTCAATCTGGTTATGCTGTTTAAGGTGTTCTAAGTGCGCTCTAATTACATTCTTTCCCTGTTTCACGATATTTTCCATAACTTTACTTTCATCGTACTCCTGGGCTTCTCTTTCTTCTATAGTAATTGCCCCTTCGGGGCAGTAGCCAATGCAGGCACCTAAACCATCGCAGAATAGGTCGCTTATAAGCCTTGCCTTCCCATCTATTATCTGTAAAGCCCCCTCAGGGCAGTTGGGAATGCAAAGGCCACAGCCATTACATTTTTCTTCATCTATCTTTATTATCTTTCTCTTTGCCATCAGCTTATCCTCTCCTCGCTCCATAAGTCCGGGTATCGCCTAATAAAGACGTTAATGTAATATCTTTTAA
>JBHIBS010000024.1:0-24111 GCA_046759165.1 bacterium
AAGTATTTTCAGTTTATTGATTTTCCGACGAGAAAATAGTTTTGTGACAGGCACATAAATAAATATGGATAGGAGGTGTAAACTAAATGAAGAGTTTTCGGAATGTATTAGGGATTGTCTTTCTGGGTCTTATTCTGGTGGGAGTAGCGAGTGCCGTTAAGAGTCAGGAAGCCGCAAAAGAGACAACACGGGAAGAAACGACAGAGCAAGAGAGGCTGCGCGATAGGGAGAGGATTCTGGAAAACGAAAGTAAGATTCTTGAGAAATATGCTGAGCGCTTTGCAGTGGACACAGAGACTCTGGCAGACTTAAGGGCAGAACGCATGGGTTATGGAGAAATCAGCCATGCACTTGTGTTTTCTGAAATGGCGGATATTTCACTGGAGGAAATTGTAGCCATGAGGGATGGTGGCAAAGGCTGGGGACAGATAGCTGAGGAGCTCGGGGTAAGATTTGGGAAGGTGAGAAGAGAAACGAAAAGAGAGTATCGCCGCATTAGGCGCGAACTTACGCGCGAAGAGCGACGTACTCTCCGCCACTCTTGGAAGGAAAGGCGCAGGCGAGCCAAGGAAGTCGGCTCGCCACAACTTAAGTATAAACAGGGGAAGCTGGGTAAAGAATATGGACCACCAAAGAGAGGTCACGGAAGAGGCGGTGGAGGTCGGGGAGGACGCTGAAATGAGAAAAACATTTTCAATTTTAGTATTGATGTTGATTTTTTTGAGTGTTTCCAGTAAAGGGCTGGCTTATGATAAGAACGATTTTGGCCTGGGGATCATTCTCGGTTCTCCCACAGGACTCAGTGCAAAGCTCTGGCTCAGTAAAAGTAGTGCTTTCGATGCTGCGGCTGCCTGGTCTTTTAGCAGGAAGGGACGGCTTCAGATTCATGGGGATTATCTCTGGCATAATTTTAACCTTATCAAAGTGGAGAAAGGTAATATGCCCCTATATTATGGTTTAGGGTTTCGGGTCAATTTTGGAGATGAGATAGAGGCAGGAGTGAGGTTCCCAATTGGGTTGGAGTATCTCTTTCCTGGGGCACCTTTCGATATTTTTGTAGAAGTGGGTCCTGTCCTCAGGGTCATTAAGAAGACTGATTTTGAAATTGATGGGGCTATCGGAGCACGTTTCTTTTTCAAGTAGAGTCTTGAGAAGATGAGAAATACTATACAGTTGGGAAAAATTTTCGGTATTCAGATAAGGATAGATTACAGCTGGTTCATTATCTTTTTATTAATTACTTGGTCCTTGGGAAGCCACTACTTTCCCCATTACTATCAGGGCTGGCACTCCCTTACTTATTGGATTGTCGCCTTATCGACCTGTTTGATATTCTTTGCCTCTGTATTGGCCCACGAATTGTCCCACAGTTTAGTCTCTAAGGCTCATGGAATCCCTGTCCGAGATATCACGCTCTTTATTTTCGGAGGAGCTGCCCAAATCGCAAGTGAACCTGAAAGGCCGGGGAAAGAATTTCTTATGGCCTTTGCAGGACCTCTGGTAAGTATTGTAATTGCCATCCTTTTTAGATTCGTTGTGGTTTTAATTGGTTCCCCCCTCCATCCTGTCACCGCTTTAGCATCTTGGCTAAGCAGGATAAATCTTATACTCGCTATATTCAATTTGGTTCCCGGTTTCCCTCTCGATGGCGGCCGTCTTTTGAGAGCCGTTATCTGGAAGATAACTGGTAACTTTAAGAAAGCAACCCGGGTTGCTTCGGGAGCGGGTCAATTTGTAGCTTTTTTATTGATTTTCTTTGGTATATTTATGTTCTTTGCAGGGAGATTTCTTAATGGGATATGGTTTGTATTTATTGGATGGTTCCTCAATAACGCTGCTGAGAGAAGTTACCGGCTGGTTGCCTTGAAAGATACGATGCGCGGGGTAACTGTGGAGGAAGCAATGGTTAGGGAATGTTATGGAGTGCCGGGCGATACCACGCTCGAACAGCTTATCTATGAACATATTATTCGGGGGGGCTCTCGCTGTCTGCCTGTAATTGAGCATGGTCGAGTGCTGGGGCTTGTAACAGTACATCAGGTAAGAGAGGTTCCTCGCCATGCCTGGAGTAGTACCACTGTTAAACAAGTGATGATTCCTTTAGATAAGACAAAGGCAGTTAAACCCAGTGACTCTCTATTTTCTGTATTTGAGACAATGACTCGAGAAGATATCAGTCAACTTCCCGTTGTCCGGAACGGAGAATTAGTGGGTATAATAGGGAGGGACAATATTCTCAGTTTTATTCGTACACTTTCTGAACTGGGGATAGAGTAGAAATAAATTTTAATATTCCCAAGAGAAGATATGAAGATCAAAATTCGAGCGCCTTTTGGAAAATTGCTTGAGATGAAGGTTTTGGAAGCTAAAGATGGCTTTGGAAAAGTAGTGATGCCCTACAGGAAACAGTTCACTAATCCCCATGGCTTAATTCATGGGGGAGTCATATGTTCTTTGGCTGATACTGCTGGAGCTGTGGCCTTGGCTATGAAATATGGTGACAGAATGTACTTCACAGCTAAACTAGAGATGGGGTTTAAGTCTGCTATTGAAGATGGAGAAATTTTCGCTGAGGCAAGAATCATCAAAAGAAAAGGGAAGTTCTTGTTCTGCAGAATTGAAGTTAATGATGGAAAGAAAAAGTTATTAGCTACGGGTTCTGCTGTCTATTTTGTGCCTTCCGAGAAGTGACCTTAAAGGGAATTCATATGCCAGGGAATAGAATTTCAAAATTTCAATTCGAAATTCCGAACAATCTTTGCGAAAGACTTGAGTCCGCCCGAAAGGGCGGTTTTTATAAACTCCAATGAATTTGGACATTTTTGTTTCGGATTATGCACTGTCATTGCCAACGGAGTGAAGTCCCAACTGGTGGGGACCACGCTCCTTTCATTGGCTAGCAATGACCCTTCGAGTCAAATCATAATTTTGTTGACATTGACCGGGAGTAGATTTGGCTGTGAAGAGAATCGATGAGTATGAATATTTTCTTTTGAAGAGAGTGGGCAAGACAATTTCAGATTACGAATTCATAGAGAATAATCTCAGAAATATCGTTGTTGTATCTGGTGGTAAGGATAGCCTATCTCTTCTGCGTCTTTTAACAGTCAGGGGTTTAAAATAGATTAAGGGAGGAGAGAACAGAATGGTATATAAGCGGATAGAAGAGGGTACTATACAGAAGCTCAGAGATATCGTTGGCGAAGAGAACTTGATTTATGAACAGGAGAAAATGGTCGACTATAGCCATGACGAGTTTGCCCTCGAGTCGATAAGGAAACTTCCTGAGGTGGTGGTGAAACCGAAAAACAGTGAGGAGATTTCCGAAATTCTCAAACTTGCCGATAAGGAGAAGTTTCCGGTCACTGCCCGGGGAGGTGCCACAGGACTTGTGGGTAGCTGCGTTCCTCTGTATGGCGGTCTGGTTCTTTCTCTAGAAAATATGAATGAGGTTCTGGAAGTAGATACAGAAAATCTTATGGCAGTGGTCGAGGCAGGTGTCCCATTAATGGAGTTCTATAAGAAGGTAGAAGAGGCGGGACTCTTCTTCCCTCCCCATCCTGGTGAGGAGAGTGCAAACATAGGAGGAGTTATAGCCACCAATGCAGGTGGCTCAAGGGCAGTTAAATATGGAATAATAAGGAACTTTGTCAAGGGACTGGAAGTCGTTCTGTCCACAGGAGAAATAATAAACATCGGTGGAAAAATTATGAAAGACAGCGCTGGCTATAGCCTCCTCAATCTGATGATAGGCTCCGAAGGCACTCTGGGAATTATTACCAAAGCCACAATTTCTCTCCTCCTGCCACCAAGAGCTATGTTTACACTGGTTGTACCTTTCAATAGCGTTCGCGATGCCATAAAGACAGTTCCCTTGATAATAAAGAGTAAGACAGTTCCTATGGCAATAGAATTTCTGGAGAAGGAGCCCATCCTTGTTACTGAAGAGTATCTCCAGAAGAGATGGCCCTCTCGGGAAGGGGAGGCATATCTTATGATAATAATAGATGGCTCCAGCGAACAAGAGGTGATGGAGCTTTCGGAATCTGTAGGAGAGTTATGTTTTGCCAATAATGCGCTGGATGTCTTTGTGGCCGATACTAAAGAGAGACAGGATAATATATTGAACATAAGGAGCCAAATCTATGAAGCTATTAAGCCTTACACAATCGAGATACTGGACATCACCGTTCCGCGAGCACAGATTACCGCTCACGTGGAGAAGGTACATGAGATCGCGGATAAATATGATGTCTGGTTGCCCACATACGGCCATGCAGGAGACGGGAATGTGCACACCCATCTCATGAAAGTCAAATTTAAGGAAGGGAAGATAGAAGAGGCAAAAGAAGGATGGGAGAAGAAGTATCGCCAGGTGCGAGAAGAACTCCACATAGATGGTATAAATAGAGGAGGAACTGTTTCAGGAGAACATGGGATAGGCATAGTGAAGAAGGAGTATCTATCTATGGCCCTGAGCGAAGCCCATATTGAGATTATGAAGGGGATAAAGAAAATTTTCGATCCAGAAAATATTTTAAATCCAGGGAAGATATTTGACCTTGCTTAGGATCCTTCTATTTTCTTAAGATTACCCTTTTTTTCATTCTCTTTGCACAAAAAAATTTTTTGGCGAAATTTGCGGCTTTCTCTGTATCGAATTGCTTACAGGAGAATATGTTGATATAAGCAGAATTCCAGAGCTCGGAGAAATGGCCGATGATGGAACTGGACTCAATGAATTGGACGAGAGAATAGCCCGTAGTGTAAGGCTGCTTCAGTCCAAAGTGGAGAATAGAAGGTTTGCCACATTTTTTCATCTTTATTAGACTGCACAAATTATCGATGAAATCACTCAATTTCCTACGGGAGCGAATTGTTTTCTCATCGCAACCGTAGAGGTCAAGCATAAGTTCTGTGCCATAAGTTTCTCTTCTATCCATTTCTTTTAGTCTCCACTGTTTCCTTTATATGAGTGGGCAAGGCAAACGAAGCGAGATGAATTTCCGGATTATAGTATCTGGTTTTTAGTTTAAATTTCCTATACCTTTTTTCTAGTTGTGATAGGCGGATATTCAGGGGATCAATCCCCTTAGAAGCGAAGACAAAACTGAAGAATCCGCCCACATAGGTGGGAATAGCTGTCAAAAAGATAGCCACAAAAGGGAATATTTTCTTCAGTCTTTTATATACATAAGGGAGTTCTTCTCTCTGAAGAAAAGGCGAGCCCGTCTGTTGAGCAAATATTCCGTCGCCGTTGGAAAGTGCATTAAAGGCATCCCGATAGAATTTCGATGAGAAAAGCACTTTTGATGGACCAATAGGGTCTGAAGAATCAATTATCGTCACGTCGAATTTTTCCTTGCATTCCTTAATGAAGTTTACTCCATTGTCAATTATTATGTTAGCCCGCCTGTCGGCAAAAGAATTTCTACAAATGGGTGAAAGATAGGTTTTCGACAGTTCAATTACTTTCTCGTCTATTTCTACTAAAAATACTTCCTTAACCGGATGTTTCAGGACTTCTCTCAAGGCCCCTCCGTCCCCACCTCCGATAATTAGTACCCTTTTCGGATGAGAATGAGAGAGCATGGGTAAATGAGTCAGCATCTCGTGGTAGATAAATTCATCTGCTTCTGTGGTCTGTACAATTCCGTCTAAAACTAATACCTTGCCAAATTCATAAGTATTTAAAATATTAATCTTCTGATATGGACTCTTCTTCGAAACGAGAGTTTCCTTAACCTTAAGCCCCAATTTCACCGAAGGGAAAAGAGACTCATAAAACCACGTTTCCTTCATTGCAGAATTCCCCTCTTAAGTTCCAGTAGCTGCATCTTTTTAGGCTTGAATGCCTTCTTTAATACAGGAATAGCTTTATATGGATTTACTTCCCCGCAGACAAAAATATCGATTGCCACATATCCAAACTCAGGCCAGGTGTGGATAGTGAGGTGGGATTCTTTAATAATTGCTATGCCCGATATTCCTTGGTTAGGAGAAAAATAGCGCAGTTTTATTTCTAAGAGGGTAGCGCCGGAGGCATCAATTGAATCAATCAAAGCTTTCTTAACTTTCTTTAAGGAGGTAATATTTATAGCTCCCCACAGTTCTAAGAGAAGGTGAGTCCCTGCGTAGTCAAATTGCTCGCACTTGCTGTAATATCCCCTCGCTTTCTTTTTCATCCTCTCCCTTTTAAGTTGGTGGTAACTTACTAAGGAGTTCTTCTAATTTATTTAATAAATGCCGTTAGAAATTTTGCTATAAACCTTTACGCAGGAGATATTTCTAATGGAGTAAAGCTAAGTCATGGCTTTACCGGAATTTTGATTTTTGTTATTTTAACATCTTAGAAAAAATTTGTCAACAGAATAGTTAAATTTTTCTCAAGACATAGATTGTTGACTTTGTCTCGGGATTATAGTAGTATCGACCCGGTTCTGTTTTCCACTAGAAGTGAGTGGTGATTGCAGATGGCATCTGCACTCTTAATATATCCATGGATATACGATTTTGCCGCTTACGATTTATGGCTTAAGCTCCTAGGGTTACTCTATATAGCAAGCATACTAAGAAAACTCGCAATTAAGGTTAACTTTATAGACTGTCTGGACAGATACCATGAGAGTTTGTCTCCTTCTTTAGGAAATAGTGTTTCTGAGAAGAAGTACGGTTGCGGGACATACTACTATGAAGAAGTAGAAAAGCCTCAACTGCTTAAGAAGTTTCCTCGAAAGTATAAGAGATATGGACTTCCTGTTCAGTTCTTTCTCGAAGAGATTGGCAAGTTGTCCACACCGGATATTATTCTGGTGAGTTCAGGTATGACCTATTGGTATCCCGGAGCCTTTGAAACAATTAAAACACTCAAAGTAAAATTTCCCGAAGTTCCCATAATTCTGGGAGGCACATATGCCACACTATGCTACCAACATGCACTCGAAAGCTCGGGAGCCGACTATGTATTTAAGGGAGGAGATCTGGGCAGGTTGATAAGATTGGTAGAAGAGATTACAGGAGCCGATTTCTCTAAAGGAAAATTGCCTTTAGATTCTTTCAGTTATCCATATCCAGCTTACGACTTATATCGAAGGAATGAGTATGTGGCTATAAGGACTTCTATGGGGTGCCCTTTCAGATGTACATACTGTGCTGTCAATCTATTGAACGGAAAATTTGAACAGCGAAAGCCAGAACTGGTGGTAAGAGAAATCGAGCATTTTCATAAAAATTTGAGCGTGAAAAATTTTGTCTTTTACACTATTCTTTATTGTTCGATGAACAGAAACATTTCAGGAGAATCCTTGAGCTTATATTGAAGCTTAAACTCGATTGCTTTTTTCACAGGCCTAATGGGCTTCAAGCAAGATTCCTTACTTATGATGGGGCAAGATTGATGAACAGAGTTAGCTTTATAAATCCGAGATTAAGTCTTGAAACAGTTAACGAGAAGAGGCAGATGGCGTCTGGAAATAAGGTTACCAGCGGAGAGGTAGAGAAAGCACTTCGCTATCTGGAAGAAGCGGGCTACTCTTCCAGCCAGGTCGGAATATATGTTATGATGGGCATGGCCGATCAGCCATTTGAAGAAGTCTATGAGACGATGCAGTTTGTGCACAAACTGGGAGGCAAAATTTTGCTGGTAGAATACTCACCAATTCCGGGAACAAAGGAATGGGAGAAAAGTTTATTGGAGGATAATCTCAATGCCCTTCTTCACAACAATTCATTATTTGCATTATACGATGTTAAAGATTGGAAGGAATTTCAGAAATTGAAAGACGAAGCACGAAGGCTAAATCGAAAATATTAGAAAGAGTCCTTTTTAGCCTTCTAGCAATTCCTTAAATCTTAGAGCGTTCTTTACGGCAAATCCATAAGCATCATTATTAAAGTAGGCATATATATCTTTTCTTTTTTCCATCCAATGTTTAGCCTTGGAAGCCCACTTTCTAAGTTCTTCCTCCGAATAGTTGGAACCATAAAGAATCTCTCCCCCATGAAAACGGAAATAGATGAAATCGGAAGTGGAAAGCTCCTCACGAGGCCAGCGCTTGGAATGGGCAATACACAATGAGAAGCCATACTTTCTCAATATACCGTATATCTCTTTACAGAACCAGCTTGGGTGTCGGAACTCGAAACAGTGGCGGGTCGACCTGGAAACCCTGAGGCGGTGGATGATCCTACAGAATATCTCCAGTTTCTCCCGATTGGCATGCAGGTTGGGAGGTAATTGCCACAACACCACCCGGAGCTTTTCTTTTAAGCCTTCGACATTATTGAAAAATACCTTCAGAGGCTCTTCGCAGTCCTTTAGCTTCTTGATATGGGTGATGAAACGGCTCCCTTTAACTACAAATGTGAAGTTCTCTGGGGTTCTCTTTCGCCATCCTTCAAAAATGCTCTTCTTGGGTAGCCTGTAGAAAGAGACATTTAGCTCGACTGTATCGAAGATACTGGTGTAATGTTCCAACCACTTCCTTTCCGGAAGACCTCTGGGGTAAAAAACACCATCTGACCAATGGGGGTAGCTATATCCGCTTGTGCCAATAAATGTGTTAATTGCCATCCGGTTTCTCCTTCCGGTTTTCAATTATATATGAGTATCCCTCCCAAGTCAAGATGCGAGGAGAAAAAGCAAAGATCGAGGGTTCTTTTGGCCGCGGTTGTTGAAATTTTGTTAATTATTTGGTATTCTAAAGTTCAGGATTCGATTTTGAATTAAAAGATAGTTTGTTGATTGCTGAGAAATTCTTTACGCCAGAAAGCGCGTCAGTTTAAATAATGAAGGGAGGTTTAGCAGGATGGCCGAGGAGAAGAAGGAAGCCCTGCCTGAAGAGGTTAAAGGAGCCGCTGGTGAGAAGAAGGAAGAGACCCCTCCTAAGCCCAAGAAGAGAGAGAAGATAGGAAAACTTACTCTGGAGGAGGTAGAAGAGAAACTGAAATCCGTTCAGGCTATCATGGGAGGGACTTCTTCAAAGTATGCTCAACATCTTCTTCAGAGGAGAGAAGAGCTACTTCAGAAGAAGAGAGCAGAAGAGATGAAATAAATCTCCTCTTTAAATGAAGTGATGAAGTGATATGATTGAAGAGGAAGTTTGTTCGTCACTGGCAATTTTTCTAACGCTGTGCGAGCCATCTCTCCACGCATGCAAAAGCAAACTCGTCTCGACTGCGTCGGGAGGCAGACAAGCTTTTGCTTAATTAGAGATATAGCCAAGACGGCTCCCTCGCTAAAAATTGCAATTTTCCTCACAAACTGTCCTCTTTAAACGTTTTTTATATTTGGCTCACCCGAAGGAGTGTCGACTTTCTCAGGGGCGTGTATTAGAATATCTTTTACTAAAATAAGAGGTATTGGCGCTCGATATGACCAAAGGAGCAAAGAAAAGAGTTATCTATACTATAGGTTCAGCCGACAGGTCTCAGGATGATTTCCTCAAGACTTTAAGGGCCCATGGAGTAAAGACTTTATTTGATGTGAGGAGGTTCCCCACCAGTAAATATGAACATTTCAAAAGGGAAAATCTCGATATGATTCTTTTCTCCTCAGAAATTGAATATGTCTATATGGGAAAGGAGCTGGGCGGGTTTCGTAAGGCTGGCTATGAAGCCTATATTAAGACGAAAGAGTATAAACAGGCTCTGAAGTCCCTCCAGAAAGTAGCAAAGAGAAGCCCTGCTGTAATAATGTGCTGTGAGAAGTTGCCAGCTGGATGCCACAGAAGATATATTAGCCAGAGCCTGAAGAAGCTCGGCTGGAAAGTAGTCGATATAATATAACCCCCTTCACCTTACTTGGTTTGCTTATGGAGAAGAGAACAACGGTAGAATTATCGAAACTGATTTCCTATATCCTTAGGCACCATCCCCAAAAGTATGGTCTGAGTCTGGATAGGTATGGATTCGCCAAATTGAAGGAGGTGGTGAGAGCCATCAGCCAGAAGAAGAAATGGGTGGGCGAAGAGGATATAAGGAGGGTAGTGGAAGAATCGGGAAAGAAGAGATTTGAGATAAGGGAAAATAAGATAAGAGCTACTTACGGTCACACTATAGAAGTTGAACAGATAAGTCTCGAAGTTGAACCGCCGGAGGTCCTCTTCCACGGCACATCGAGAAGAAAAGTGGAAGCTATTCTAAAAGACGGATTGCAACCTATGAAACGGCAATATGTCCATTTGTGCCAGACTGAACAGGAAGCGTACCGAGTAGGTAGACGCAAAGACACAAATCCAGTGATTCTCCAAATCAGGGCAAGGGATGCCTTTTGCGAGGGAATAAAGTTCAGAAGGTGCGGTAGTGTCTACATTGCTAAAGAGATTCCGGGGAAGTTCATTAAGCAAAATTGGGCGGGAGACCATTCTGAAGAATAAAGTATCAAAGATTATAACTCTCTTAGAAGGAGAGTATGGAACGCCCGAGTTCGACAGTTTTGACGACCCATTAGATGAATTGATAGTTACTCTTCTTTCTCAGAATACTACTTGGCAGAATTGCAGGACAGCTTTCGATAATCTGAAAAGAAGATTTAGGACTTGGGATAGAGTCAGAAAAGCAAAGACGGAAGAGATTACTGATGCGATAAAGTGCGGAGGTCTGGGAAAGGTTAAGGGGGGAAGGATTAAGAGCCTACTCGATTTTCTTTATCGGAGGAGAAAATCTTTGAGCCTCAACTTCTTAAAGAGGATGGGTACTGGGGAGGCTTTGGAATTTTTAAGCGGGTTGAAAGGAGTCGGACCAAAAACCCGAGCCTGTGTTCTACTCTTTTCTTTGAAAAGACCTGTTCTGCCTGTAGACACTCATATTCTGAGGGTGAGTAAGAGGCTCGGGCTTATTGACTCACAGGCTAATTTAGTTAAAGCACATGAACTCCTGGGCAGGATTGTTCCGGAGAACAGGGTTCTCTCTTTTCACATAAATTTGATTCAGCATGGGAGGAGAATCTGCAGACCGCTCAATCCTAAATGCGACGAGTGTGTGCTTAAATCTCTGGGATGTCAAGCAAGAGTTCAACCTACTACACTTCGCAATTCTAAAAATTAAACGATAGTTTGTCAAGGGCAATGCCTTGCCTATAAAGGAATGCTCCTCAATGCCCGAAGGGAATATTTTGTTCCGGAATTACAATCGGAGAGGTGAATATCTTTGCCAAAGGTTAGAGCTCATGTCTGGATAGAGGGATTTGTTCAGGGAGTCTTCTTCCGCAGTTATACTCGTGACAGAGCGATAAGCTGGAGAATCAAAGGTTGGGTGAGGAATTGTCCAGATGGTCGGGTTGAAGCTGTTTTTGAAGGGGATAAAGAGGCTGTGGAAAGAATTATCCAATGGTGCTATCGGGGTCCTGCTGGGGCAGAAGTTAAGGACGTTCAAGTCGAATGGGAAGAATATACTGGAGAATTTGACACTTTCTCAATCAGATATTTTTAGGGGGAGATTTGAAGAAAAAGGAAAGCAGGTGCAATCGGATAATATTCCTGGGAACAGGCGGGGCAAGGGTTGTCGTGTTTAAACAGATTAGAGCTTCTGGCGGAATATGGTTCTCTATGGATGGAACGCAGTTCCTCTTAGACCCTGGCCCGGGTGCTCTCATTCGGTCTTTAGAGAAAGGTCTCAAGCCAAAAAGTCTGGAAGGGATTATCCTTTCTCATAGACATCTCGACCATTCAGCAGACATAAATGTCATGATAGAGGCAATGACAGAGGGAGGTTTTGCCAAAAAGGGAGTTGTATTTGCTCCTGGAGATGCTTTCGCAGAGGACCCCGTTATATTCAGATATGTTAGAAATTATCTGGAGAAAGTAGAGATACTTGAGGTTGGGAAAAAGTACAGAATAGGGAATGTATCCTTTGAATCTCCGGTAAAGCATATCCATGGTAATGCAGAAACTTATGGCTTCAATTTTCATACTTCTAAATGTGAAATCTCCTATCTGTCTGATACTCGCTTCTTTCCCGAGCTAATCGATCACTACAAGAGCGACCTTCTAATTGTCAATGTGGTAAGGCTTGAAGCTAGCAATCTGGACCACCTGTGTATGGAGGATGTTAAAAGGATAGTTATGGAATGTAAGCCGAGGGTCGCTATCCTCACCCATTTTGGAATGACTCTCCTGAGAGCCAATCCCTGGAAGCAGGCTAAGAGCATCGAAGATTCTACAGGAATTAAAGTAGTAGTGACAAAGGATGGAATGGTGTTCGATACGGACAACATGGAAGTTTCCTCCTGATAGAAGCACATGAACTTAATACAACAGCTCAAGATGAGGATATGAACTACAGAGATCCTAAGGAATCGATAAGGCAAAAGATTTGGAGACTTTTGGAGGAGAAGAATATTGCCGCCTTTCCCAGGCCATGTTTTAACCGAATTCCAAATTTCATTGGTTCCTGGGTTGCCTCGGAGAGGATAAAGCAGATTCTTGAATTTAACTCCAGTAGATGTGTTTTCTGTGCTCCAGATTTCGTTTTGAAGAGGGTAAGGGAGATAGTTCTTGAAAGCAATAAAGTTCTGGCAGTGGCTCTACCCCATATGGTCGATTTTCTGCAGATTTCGGAGAAAAGGAATATTAAGCAGGCAACCATCATAAAAGGCTTCAAGAGATATGGTGTTCCACTTAAGACAGAAGTAGAGCTCTTTGTTGAGGGAAGCGTTGCAGTAGACAGGAGGGGAAATCGATTAGGAAAAGGTAGAGGTTATGGAGATAGAGAATGGTTCTATTTGCTTGAGAATAATCTTCTCCGGCCAGAAGTCAAAGTTGTTACTCTCGTTCACGACGAACAGATTGTTAAAGATTTTTCTGACCTTACGACTGGAGCCGATAAGAAGGTAGATTATATTTTGACCCCCACCGCCATAATTAAGATAGATAATTAATAAGTTAAAAATGGCTTGACAGATGCCGAACAATATTTAATATAATGAAATTAGCTTGTACAGATTAAATGTGTACCTACAACCATTATTTATATAGGGACAATTTCAAATTGTGCAGGTAAATTCCCCAGGAGGTGGTAAATATGTTAAATCAGATGAAGACCTTTATTCTAATGTTAGCCCTGACTTTAGTTTTGATCTGGGTGGGAAACCTTGTCGGCGGAAGGCAGGGGATGATTTTTGCGTTCATAATCGCAGCTGGGATGAACTTCATAAGCTACTGGTACTCTGATAAGATTGTTTTAGCCATGTATAGGGCTCAGCCTTTAACAGAGGATGATATGCCTCAACTTTATCGCCATGTAAGCGTTCTTACCCAGAAATCTGGATTGCCCATGCCAAAACTCTACCTTATTCCACATCCCGCTCCCAATGCCTTTGCCACCGGGAGAAATCCCCAGCACGCTGCAGTGGCAGTAACTGAAGGTATATTGCGGGTCCTGGATGAGGAGGAACTGGCAGGAGTAATCGGGCATGAGCTGGCTCACGTAAGAAACCGAGATATCCTGATTCAGACTGTGGCAGCCACTATTGCTGGAGCAGTAATGATTTTGGCATTCATTGCGCGCTGGGCAGTGATCTTTAGAGGGTACGGTTCCAGGGAAGATAAGGGAGGAGGGGCAATAGGGCTTCTAGTTGCTGCAATTGTAGCACCAGTGGCTGCTATGATAATTCAGATGGCGATTTCTCGCTCCCGCGAATACCTGGCTGACAGGGGAAGTGCTCTGGTAACAGGTAATCCTCTTGGCCTGGCTAGAGCACTCAGGAAGCTGGAAGCCAGTGCAAGCCAGAGGAGATTACCCGCCCACCAGTCCACCGCACACATGTTTACTGTCAATCCTTTGAGAGGCGGAGGGCTTGCAGTTCTCTTCTCCACTCACCCCCCTATCCAGAAAAGAATTGAGAGATTAGAGAAAATGGCATGAGGGGAGATCTAAGGGTCTCCAATACGATTGTCTTTAAAGGAATTATCAATGGCCTTCCGTAAATTTCTCCTTTTAGCGACTATTTGTATTCTGCTCTCTCCCCTTCCAAATTGCGTGGGTGAGGAGCTATTTGATAAAGTTGCAATAACCAAGATCGAGTTTTTTCAGAAAGGTAGATTAGCTGAGGTTGTCAACGATGATGCTCCTGTCCGCATCAGAGCCTACGTTGAAGCGAAGGAGATAATGCCAGAATTCAGAGACAAATTTCTTTTGATTTTCTATCTGGATGATTTGCCCGTCCGTACTTTTCCGATTTCAGATATCAAGTATACCCCGTTCGTTGACTACTTGTGGGAGAAACCCACCAGTGGTCTCCATTCGATAGGCGCCTCTTTTGGAACTCCCGCTGGCGTGGGAGAAAGAGTCTATTACGATATATTTATAGAGGAGGTAAGGCCTGTTCTGAGAATAAATAGCCTTGAAATCGATACTACCCGAAGGCTTGAGGCGGGCGATATAGTAAAATTCTTCGTCTTTGTAAGCAACGATTCCGAAAAGGTTATCCTGCGCGACAATTTTATTGTGAGGCTCCAGTTAAAAGCTAAAGAAGAGGAAAGAACTATCCTCCTCAATTTCAGAGGCACACCGAGAATTAGTCCGAAGGCACACAATGTGAGCCTGGGTCCTATTGAGTGGGTAGTTGAAGATGGGGATTGGTTGGTCTATCCCCAAATTCTGCCCAGAGTCGTTAATAATAGAAAAGTACTGGAAGTAGTAAAAGCTGAAGATCTCTTTCTCGATCTCAGAATTGGCGAGTCAAGGCCTGATCTCTTTCTTGAATTCTCTCTTTCTCCTCCCTCCCCATATATTATAGGAGAGAAGGTGAAGATCTTAGTAAGTCTGGAAAACAGGGGCGATCTTCCTTGTGAAAAGTATCGTCTATTCCTCTATGTGGATGGAAGACGGAAAGGTTCAATTGTGGAGGGACCTGCCATTTTCCCAGGAGAAACTCAAGATTTCCAGTTCGACTGGAGGCCCGAGAGGGAGACCCACTATTTGAAAGTCTCGACCTCCTACGAGTTTGATGAGAGGGAATTCTTAACTAAGGCTGAATTGCCACTCAGTATCGAGACAGGGATAAATCTTGTGCCAGTTATTCTCTCCTGGAAGCCTGCCGATCCCCAGAGTGGGGACATTATGACTATCTTAACGAGAATAGAGAACATTGGAGTAAATCCTATTAACCCTTGGCATGAAGTGAGAGAGGTGGGTTACAAGGCAATCTTCTCTGTGGATGGGATAGAGAAGGAGGTTAAATTTGATGCTGAGATAGGGCCCGGAGAGAAAGGCAATTTTGAGTTCACCTGGGATGCTGAGGAAGGCGAGCACCTTCTGAAATTCTCTTCCCTTTACGTTGTGGCAAAAGATATAGAGCCCCTTTTGCATAGTGATGAGGAATCGATTAGGGTAATGCCTGCGCCAAAACTTGTCTGTGTTCAGGACAATTGGAGCCCCAATCCAGCTACAGAAGGAGATATTGTAGTGGTTTCCCTTGTGGTGAAAAATGATGGCGAAGGCCCAGCTCGTCTATGGGATGAGGAGGAGATGGTGGGATATAAAATAGCATTCTCCATTGGCTCTGAAGAGAAAGAGGATAGTAAACCTATACCTCCTGGAAAGGAAGTCACATTCTCCTTCCGCTGGAAGGTGGATGAGGGAGGAGAATATCCCGTAAAGCTCTTATTTGTTCATCCAAGTGGCAAGGAAATAGTAAAACCATATAGAGGTACTCTGTCTGTCCTTTCTTCCGAGCCGATTGATGAATTGGGAAGAGGAACACTAAAGTTTCTGGAGAAGAAGGGAAAGAAGAAAGCATCTCTTTATAAGTCGCTCGGGAAGAGCCTTGAAGAGCTTCTTCATCCTCCCGATTCTCGATTTGAGAAGCTGGCTAAGAAGACAAGTAAAATAGCCTCAGGAACCTTAAAGTCCATTTTTGAAGAAAGGCAGAGACTCCCATTTTCAGACGAGAGTCTCAATGAGAAATATTTAGCAGAAGTGAGCAAGAATCTAGAAGAGATTGTGGAGGATATAGATAGAATCGATTGGAAATCAGTTTCCCCAGGAGGGGAAAAGCTGGACTATGAGTACGATAATTTAAGGGACTACATCGCTCGCTGTCTCTTCTCTGAAGGTGGCATGGTCTCCCTTCTGGGGCAGGAAGTGGCAAGTTATCGGCAGATGAGAGCCAACAATTTAGCAGTTGGAGAAGGAGGAATTCGTCCTTATCCTAATGCCAAAAACGAGCTTCTGAAAGTTCTTAAGGCAGAAGAGAAATTGGGAATGGATATTTACGAAGATTTCCAGAAGGAAGAATCTCTGTTTGCTTCCCTTAGGGGAGAGGCTGAGCGAGAAAAGACGGCGAGAATTCAGTTAGGCCTTTTGAAATCTATAATCAGTATGTTGAGAATCGAGGGAGTAAGGACTCGAAACTTGCAGAAGGAGTTTTATGACAGATGAACTATTCTGAAAGGAGATAGAAATGGTTTCTGAGAGCGTAATCAAGGAAATTTCCATTAAGACAGATTCTAAGATTCTACTCCTGGTTATTGATGGAGTTGGCGGTTTGCCATTAGATGGAAAGACAGAGCTGGAAAGAGCTGAAACTCCAAATCTTGACAATCTTGCTTCCCGCTCGATTTGTGGCTTAACTGACGCTATCGGGTATGGAATTACCCCGGGAAGTGGCCCTTCCCATTTGGCACTATTTGGCTATGACCCCCTGAAGTGTCTTATTGGACGAGGCGTCCTGGAGGCATTGGGGATAGGTGTGGAGTTGACTTACAAGGATATGGCAGCCAGAGGTAATTTCGCAACTATGGATAGTCGAGGAATAATTGTGGACCGCCGGGCAGGAAGAATTCCCACTAGGAAGAATAGAGAAATTTGTGCTCTCCTTGCGAAGAAGATAGAGAAGATAAAAAGTGCGAAAGTCTTTATTCGACCCGGGAAGGAACACCGCTTTGTAGTTATTTTTCGCGGGGATGGTCTGAATGGTCCGCTCAGCGATGCTGATCCTCAGAAAAATGGAGAGAAGGCAAAGCCTGCCCGGGCGCTTTCTGCCAGAGCTAAAAAGGCAGAGGAGGTTGCAAATAGTTTTATCAGGAAAGCAAGTGAGGTTTTGAAAAAACAACATCCAGCTAATACAGTACTTTTGAGAGGGATCTCTAAAATGCCACGGATTCCATCGATGGGGGAACTCTTCAATCTCTCTCCGGCAGCGATTGCTACTTACCCGATGTATAAAGGACTGGCTCGACTAGTGGGGATGGAAGTTCTCCAGACAGGAGAGAGTATAGGGGATGAGTTGAGGACACTTAGAGAAAACTTTGAAAAATTCGATTTCTTTTATCTCCATCTCAAGCAAACTGATTCTTATGGGGAGGATGGCAACTTCGAGAAGAAAGTGAGAATGATTGAAGAAGTAGATAAATTTATTCCTAAAATTCTGAATTTGGAATTTGATGTGGTTGTAATTACCAGCGATCATTCAACTCCTTCTCTCTTGAAATCCCATTCGTGGCATCCCAATCCATTCTTGCTCTGGTCAAAATTTATTCGAGTTGACGGGGTTAAGAGATTTACAGAGAGGGAGTGCAGCAAGGGTGGTCTGGGGAGGTTTCCGGCAGTTAATGCCATGGCGCTGATGCTCTCTAATGGTCTTAAGTTAAGAAAATTCGGCGCCTGATAAAGCGGCTAATTATTAAATGTTCGATATTTGGCTTTTGCGTTGAGTTTTATGGTTATATTTTGTATATTTAAAATGAATCCTCCAGGAAAAAATAGAATACCTCCACAAAATTTTCTCTCCTGAACCAAAAGAATAATTTTTTCAAATTCTTCTTGACATAGCTATATATAGTATGTTAGTATAAATCTGCTACTTTATATTGTATGTTTGGGGTGGTTACATTGAAGTGTCCATTTTGTGGCAACTCTGGAGGAAGAGTAATCGATTCCAGACCAGTAGAAGGAAGTTCTGTGGTCAGGAGACGCAGGGAATGTCATGCCTGTAAGAAGAGGTTTACCACTTTTGAAAGGATTGAAAGTATGCCTCTCATGGTTATTAAGAAGGACAAAAGGCGGGAAGTTTTCGACCGTAATAAGTTACAGGAAGGCATTCTGCGCGCCTGTCAGAAGAGGCCAATTTCTCTCGATACTGTGGAAAAAATGGTGAGCGAGATTGAGGAGGAATTGAGAGACTATATAATGGAGGTACCATCTAAAGTAATTGGGGAGATAGTCTTGAGGAAGCTACGCAAATTGGATGAGGTAGCTTATGTCAGATTTGCTTCTGTCTACAGGCAGTTCAACGATATAGATACATTCTCAAAAGAACTGAAAAAATTGAAGCGCAGAAATAAACAGAGAGGAAATGCAGACAAAGTGGTTAAGTAGAAGAGGCTAAAGCTCATTCTGAATTGAGTGTGGGAGGCCTTTTGAGATGATAAATAATTCTTTCAGAAATTTTGTAAAATCCAGTAAGGGGAAATCAGTAAAAATGGTGAAAGGCATTTCCCGTAAGACTCTGGCCTATAGCGACAAACAGATGGTTGTAGAGTTTACTTTTCGGAAAGGGTCATCAACTCCCCATCACTCCCATCCCCATGAACAGATAGGTTACTTGGTTAAGGGTAAACTTCGATATCAGATAGGAAATAAAGAAGATATAGTAGAGAGTGGAGACAGCTTTTACGTTCCTTCTAATGTCGATCATGCTAATTGGGCATTGGAGGAGACAGTGGCCATAGATGTATTCTGCCCACCACGGGAAGACTATAAGTAAGACGGTCCTTTTAGGAGCAAGAAGAGAGATGAAAGTCAAAATTTTTGGAAAGAAAGACTGCAACCTTTGTAAAGCTTCCCTCAGGAAATTTAGATTCTTTCTCGGCAAATGGGAATTGGTTGAAAGGATTGAACTCACCTTTTATGACCTGGATACAGTGGATGGATTGACCGAGGGTTCTCTTTTGGATGCTATGGAAGTTCCCACAATAATTTTGGAGAAAGATGGTGTGGAAATTGCCCGCTGGGAGAAGAGAATACCGGGGTCTGAGGAATTTGAAAAAATTCTTGTTTCGACATCATAGTGCAGGTTTAAAACTGCTAAAATTCCTGAAGCTCTTTACAAACTATTTTTCAAATATTGTGGCTGCAGAGCGACCTTGTAGGGGTGACCTTCACCGTCGCAACTGCTGCTTGATAAAAGTAAACGAGATATATTTTGGAGGCGAAGAATGATTAAGGTTCAAAAGAGGTTCTTTACTTCAGTCAGGAAAAGAGATGGCCGGATTGTGCCCTTTAATAAGGGAAAAATCGTTGAGGCCATATTTAAGGCAGCCAGGCAAGGCGGTGGGGAGACCTGGCGGATGGCTCGCAAAATAGCCAATGATGTGGAAGAGTACTTGAAGAAGAACTATCTGCCGGATGAAACGCTGAGCATGAAGGCAATTGGTGATGCTATTGAGACTGTGCTTATGGAAGGTGGACACCCATTAACTGCAAGGGCTTACAACCTTCATCGGATTGCTAGGCAGAAAATGGCCCAGAAGCTGAAGGTATCAAAGAAGAAGAAGAAAAGAACCGATATCACGGACTTCGCTCTCCTGGTTGCTGCTGAAACCGAAGCAGAATTGACTGCCTGGAATAGGGAGAAAATTAGCCAGGCCTTAGTCAAGGAGGCAAACATTCCCCTAAAGGTTGCCAATCGGGTTGCCCACAATGTGGAGAAGAAGGTAGTGGCTTCTAGTGTGAAGCAGGTGGCTACTGGTTTTATTCGAGAGTTAGTGGATAGCGAGTTACTGGAATTAGGTTATGGAAAGAAGATCAAGGAACAGACAAGTTTAGGAATCCCCACTTACGATCTGCAGGAATTAATCTTTTCCAAGAGTCTGGAGAACAGTAACATAGCTTCCCATAACCCGGAAGCGGTAAATTTGATTATTGCTGAAACCACATTGAAACAGTATGCGCTCAACAACATTTTTTCCAGAAATTTAGCTACTGCCCATCTGGAAGGGAAAATCCACATTCACGACCTCGGTTATCCTGTTAGGGTTTATTGTAGTAGCCATTCTCTAGAATATATTAAGAAGTATGGGCTCCACCTGGAGAAACTGGAGATCATCTCCTCGCCAGCAAAACATGCTAGGACCCTTACCGGACATTTGAACACCTTTCTTGCTTCTATGCAGGCCTATTATGCTGGAGCTCTGGGTGTGGGTTACATAAACATATTCTATGCCCCTTATCTAGTGGGGATGAGCCCTAGGGAGATTAAGCAAGAAGCCCAATATCTAATCTTCTCTTTATCCCAATCGGCATTCTCCCGTGGTGGCCAGGTTCTGTTTCTGGATGCAAATGTACACACAGGAGTTCCCGGTTACCTGAAGAACGTTCCAGCCATCGGACCTGGAGGAGAATACACTGGAAAGACTTATGGAGACTATGAGGAGGAAGCACAAACATTTGCAAGGGCATTGATGGATGTCTGGCGGGAGGGGGATAGTTTCGGTCATATCTTTGCATTTCCCAAGATGGACCTCCACATAAATGCAGATACGTTTTCAGACCCTAAACAATATGAACTATTAGAGTACGCCTGTCTCATTGCCAGTGAGAACGGTGTTCCCTATTTTGTCTTTGACCGAGATGATGTCACCCTTTCTGCATGCTGCAGGTTACGCACCACAATCCAGGATGATTACGTTATCAAACATCCCGAGTCGATGAGATTTTGTGGATTTCAGAATGTAACCATTAATCTTCCCCAGGCAGCCTATCGGGCAGGGAGAGGGAAAATAGAGAGGTTGTTCCCGGAGATTGAGAAAGCAATGGATTTGGCAATGGAAGCACATCTTCAGAAGAAGAGATTTATTGGGAGCTTGATGAAAGAGAAAGGGTTGCCTTTGTGGGAGTTAGGAATGATTGATCCAGATGGCCGACCTTATATTGACTTAGATAAAGCTACTTACATCATTGGAATTATTGGACTGAACGAATGCGTACAGTATCTGACCAGAAAAGAGTTGCATGAAGGTGAGGATGTTTATAGGTTGGGATTGAAGATAGTATCCTTTATGTATCTGAAGGCAAAGGAGTATGAGAAGAAGTATGGTTTAAAAGTTTCACTGGAGGAAAGCCCCGCTGAATCGGCTGCTCGCAGGCTGGCCAAGGTGGACCTCAGGGAGTATCCAGAGTCAAAAGAAGTGATTAAAGGGAACATTGAGAAGGAAGAATTCTACTATACTAATAGCATACATTTCTCTGCGAGCGCTCCCATAAACCTGGTCGACAGGATTGTTAAGCAGAGTAAATTTCATACCATAATTGAGAGCGGAGCAATTCTTCACGCCTTCATTGGTGAGGAGAAACCGTCCCCGGCTTCAATAATGAATCTGGTAAAGAAAACATGGCAAACTACCAAGGCGGCACAAATCACAATCTCGCCAGAATTTACAGTTTGCCACAAGTGCAATCGGTTGACCAGGGGATTAAAAGAGAAGTGTTCCTATTGTCACTCCACTGAAGTATATGGAATAACCCGTATTGTTGGATACTTCAGCAGGATTCCCAACTGGAATAAGTCTAAACTGGGTGAATTGAGCGACCGGCACAAAGGGAACTATTCCTTGGGAGGTTTAAAGATTGAAAGTAAAGGTGATGAGATTAAGGAAAGATATTCCTCTGCCCCAGTATCGACACCAAGGTGATGCAGGGGTTGACCTATTCAATGCTGGTGAGAAGATTTCGTTAAAGCCCCAGGAGAGAGCATTAATTCCTACTGGAATAAGAGTAGCCGTTCCTTCTGGATATGAGTTGCAAATCAGACCCCGTAGTGGATTAGCGATAAATAAGGGACTGACAGTTTTGAACAGTCCTGGAACAGTCGATTCCAACTATCGGGGCGAAGTGAAGGTGATTATCTTTAATACCAATCCTAAAGATACTATAGAGGTTAAAAAAGGGGATCGTATTGCCCAGGCTGTGCTCAAAAAGGTAGAGCCTATAGAATGGGAAGAGTGCGAAGGACTCGATGAGACAATGCGTAATGAAGGAGGATTTGGTAGCACAGGATAACCCTATCTATGCAGGGAATGGTGTAATTCATTACTTATAATACATAAGTCATAATATATTTAGGGGGTGTGAGATGCCTTTTTTTATAGGTCGAGATCGGGAGGCTCGGAGGGCTTACGGTTTTGATGAAGTGGCTTTAGTTCCAAGTCTGGTTACCATAAATCCAAATGAAGTCGACATTACTTGGAAGCTTGCAGATTTAAAGCTGGAGATACCTTTCATTGCTTCAGCAATGGATGGGGTAGTGGACCCTAGGTTTGCCATTGCCATGGGCAAGCTTGGGGGATTGGCAGTATTAAACTTAGAGGGAATACAGACTCGATATAAAGACCCTGAGAAGATTCTGAAAAGAATTGCCACCGCCAGTACAAATGAAGCAACAGTCCTGGTTCAGGAAATTTATAAAGAACCTATAAAAGAAGAACTTATCACCAAGAGGATAAGAGAGATCAAAGACGCTGGGGTCCTAACTGTTGCTTCCTCCATTCCCCAGAACGCTTCCAGGTATGGCAAATTGGCTCAAGATGCGGGATGCAATATCTTTGTGGTTCAGTCAACAGTCACCACGGTTAGGCATATCTCTACAGAATATGAAGTTCTCGATTTCAAGAAATTCTGTTCCCAGATGAAGATTCCAGTGATTGTCGGGAACTGCGTGAGTTACGATGCTGCTTTAGAACTTATGGACACAGGATGTGCCGGGCTTCTGGTGGGAATTGGTCCTGGCGCTGCCTGTACGACGAGAGGAGTACTGGGAATAGGCGTTCCCCAGGTGACTGCTACTGTAGATTGTGCTCAAGCGCGCGATTACTATTATAAGAGGACCGGAAGATACATCTCAATTATCACTGATGGGGGTATGACTACAGGTGGCGACATATGTAAAGCCTTTGCCTGTGGGGCAGATGCAGTGATGATTGGCTCAGCATTTGCCCGGGCAAAAGAGGCGCCTGGAAGAGGATACCACTGGGGAATGGCTACTCCCCACCGAAACCTCCCTCGGGGAACCAGAATTCATGTGGGCACTACAGGAACCTTAGAAGAGATCCTATATGGACCAGCCAAGCTGGATGATGGGACGCAGAATCTGGTTGGAGCACTCAGAACGGGCATGGGTAATGTGGGGGCAAGAAACATTAAGGAGATGCAGCTCACTGAAATAATAATTGCCCCTGAGATAAAATTGGAAGGTAAGATATTTCAAAAGGCGCAAAGAGTGGGCATGGGTAAATAAGGAAAGTTATGGAAAATTCAAAGCTAATTAGAGAAACTAAACTGGAAGGAATACCTCTCTTCTTTAGGGGGAAGGTGCGGGATATCTACGATCTGGGTGAGGAACTTCTGATTGTGGCCACAGACAGGATTTCTGCCTTTGATGTTGTTCTTCCCACTCCCATACCCGATAAAGGCAGAATACTCACCCAGATCTCTCTTTTCTGGTTCAATTACTTAAAGGATATCGTCCCCAACCACCTGATTAGTGGAGATGTTGAAGATTTTCCTCCTCAGCTCTTTCCTTATAAGGAGATTTTGAGAGGTCGCTCTATGCTGGTAAGGAAAGCGAGGCGAATAAATATAGAAAGTGTGGTTAGGGGATATCTTGCGGGTTCTTCCTGGAGAGATTACCAGAGGGAGAGGAGGGTTTGCGGTGTCGACTTACCCGAGGGTTTAAAGGAGTCAGATAGACTTCCCCAGCCCATCTTCACGCCAGCTACGAAAGCTCAGACAGGAAACCACGACATAAACATAACTGAAAAACAGCTTATTGATAACGAGGGAGAGGAGGTCTCCCTATTTCTCAAGGAGAAGAGCCTTGCCTCCTACAAAAAGGCAACCGATTATGCTCTCTCCAGAGGAATTATTATTGCCGATACCAAATTTGAGTTCGGCATTCTCAGGGAGGAGATAATCCTTATCGATGAAGTTTTAACTCCCGATTCTTCCAGGTTCTGGGATAAGGAGAGTTACCAGCCAGGAAAGCCCCAATTGAGCTTCGACAAACAATTTGTCCGCGACTATCTCGAATCCCTCAATTGGGATAAGAGACCCCCTGCCCCCGAATTGCCTGAAGAAATTGTCCAAAAGACAGGGGAGAAATACCACCAAGCCTAC
>JBHIBS010000025.1:0-21511 GCA_046759165.1 bacterium
TCAAAGAACAAAATTTACATTTTTCTTGACTAGCCTTTTCATAGATGCCTACAAATCCCTTTCGGGAGGACTCCATTCACTGATTTAATTAATGTTAAGATATTTTGTGTCTTTTTATAATTCATAATTTATTTGAGGATGGCTCCTGTATTTGCCGACTGGACTATGCGTGCATAACGACTCAGCCAGCCCTCTCTTATCTTGGGTAGGGGTGGTCTCCACTCTCCAACTTTCTCCTTCCATTTTACCTTACGCAATTTTATGTCCCTATCCTCCAGACGTACATTCAATCTTCTCTTGGGGATATCGATTTGAATAATATCACCATCTTTAAGAACAGAAATTGGTCCACCAACTGCTGCTTCAGGAGAAATGTGTCCAATGCAGGGTCCCCGTGTACCACCTGAAAATCGACCGTCTGTCAGTAGTGCAACGTCCTTACCCATTCCCATACCCACAAGGGCTGCAGTTGGCGAGAGCATCTCTCTCATTCCTGGCCCGCCCCTGGGACCCTCGTAACGAATCACGACGACTTCCCCTCTCTTAATCTTTCTACCTAAAATAGCTTTCATCGCCAGTTCTTCAGAATTGAATACTCTTGCTTTGCCGGAAAAATTCATCATTTTGGATTGGACTGCGGACTGCTTTACAACACACCCCTCTGGAGCTAAGTTGCCAAACAGGATCGCAATGCCTCCCTCTTTCTGGTAAGGATTCCTTTGCGAGCGAATTATTCTATTATCATAAACCCTACCTCGAGAGGCAATCTCTTTTACGCTCACTTCAGAGACAGTGGGATTATCTTTCAACCTATTTTTCAAAACAGACAATACTCCCGGTACTCCTCCAGCATATTCTAAATCCTCCATAAAATATTCTCCACCTGGCCTGATAGCGGTTATCTGGGGCGTAACTTTACTAATCTCATCAAATACCTTAAGGGGCAAATCTACTTTTGCTTCTCTGGCAACTGCAGGAAGATGTAACACAGTGTTGGTCGACCCACCCAGAGCCATGTCAACTACAATAGCGTTACGAAAGGCAGCAGAAGTCATAATCTTTCGAGCAGAAATGTCCTGTTCTACAAGGCTCACCACCCTTTCTCCAGAAAGATAGGCAGTCCGGCTCTTTTTGGACGAACCTGCCAGCGAGGTCGCACAGCCCACAAGGGACACGCCCATTGCTTCAGTCAAACAGGCCATCGTATTAGCAGTATATAGACCTTGGCAAGCTCCTTCACCAGGGCAGGCAGAGAGTGCCAGATTTTCCAGCTCTTCCTCTTTCATCTTACCAGCCTGGTATCTCCCTACGGCTTCAAATGTGTCACGCACCAAGGAAAGGCGTTTTCGCTTATACATTCCAGAAACCATAGGCCCTGCTGTGACAACAATAGAAGGGATATCGACCCTCGCCGCAGCCATTAGCATTCCTGGAGTGATCTTATCACAGTTTGTCAAAAGGACCAAACCATCCAGTTGATGGGCCTGGGCGACGCTTTCAATTACATCAGCAATCAATTCTCGCGAAGGCAAGGAATAGTGCATCCCTACATGTCCCATTGCTATTCCATCACAAATTGCGGGAACGCCAAATAGGAATGGAACCCCCCCTCCTGCACGCACGCCTTGTTCAATAGCCCTCTCCAAAGGGCGCATTCCCATATGGCCGGGAACTAAATCAGTAAAACTTGTGGCAACACCTATAAATGGCTTCTTGAGGTCCTCGGGACGTAAACCTAATGCGTAGAGTAATGCACGATTGGGAGTCCTTTCAACACCTTTTCTTACCTTATCGCTTCGCATATCCACCTCCCTTACAACCCGAATACCCTGAAGAGGTGCCCGGTAATTTTGCCAAGGTGGGCTATTCGCACACCTGAGCCACTCCTTCCCAATTTTCCCGGGCGCGGGCGGCCGTTACTCTTCCTTCAATAATTTATACTCTATGCTGTCAACCAGTGCCTGCCAGCTGGCTTCAATAATATTTTCTGAAACTCCGACTGTCCCCCACTCATCTCTCTTATCTCTCGATTCAATCAAAACTCTCACTTTGGCTGCTGTCCCCTGAGTGGCATCGATTACTCTAACCTTGAAATCTGTGAGACTCATCGACTTTAACTCTGGATAAAATCTTTCCAGAGCTTTCCTGAGGGCATTATCCAGGGCATTGACCGGTCCATCACCTTCACTAGCGGTGTGTTCTTCCTTTCCCCTCACCATAACTTTTATAATTGCTTCCGATCTCAGTCTCCCTCTTTTGTCCTTTTCCACAATTACGCGAAATCCCTCCAGATCAAAAAAAGTCTTGTGTCTACCAATTGTCTTCTTCATTAGAAGCTCAAAAGACCCCTCTGCACCTTCGAACTGGTAACCCTGACTCTCCATCTGTTTAACTCTCTGGAGGAGCTTCTTTACTTCCTTGCTTTTCTTTCGAAAGTCAATCTTGAACTCCTTTGCTTTCGACAGAATGCTAGACCTTCCCGAGAGCTCTGATACAAGAACTCTACGTCGATTGCCCACTCTTTCGGGAGCCACGTGTTCATAGGTCTTTGTCTGTCTGGCCACGGCACTGACGTGGACTCCTCCTTTATGGGCAAATGCGGAATTCCCTACATATGGTTGGTTGTCCTGAGGAATCATATTTGCTATTTCACTTACGTATCGCGAAACCTCAGTCAAGCTCCCCAATCTCTTATCGGAGATGCAATTGATTCCCAGTTTTAATTTTAAATTGGGAATAATCGAACAGAGGTTCGCATTGCCACACCTCTCACCGTAGCCATTAATTGTTCCCTGGACTAAAACGCAACCAGCCTTAATTGCAATGACCGAATTGGCTACAGCCATTTCTGAATCGTTGTGAGTGTGAATTCCCAATGGAATTCTTATCTTTCTCTTTACTTCCTTAACTATACTTTCCACCTGATAGGGCACCATCCCTCCATTGGTGTCACAGAGGGTAATATTGTTCGCCCCGGCCTTAGCTGCTTGCCTTAATGTTTCCATTGCATAGAAATGGTCATCAATATATCCATCAAAAAAATGTTCCGCATCATAAATAACTTCCAGCCCTTTCCATTTAAGATATTTTACTGAGTCGAAAATCATCTTGAGGTTCTCGCCTAGAGTGGTGCGAAGAGCGTATTTTACATGGAGTCCCCAGGTCTTGCCGACAATACAGGAGGCTTCAGGCCTTACCTTCAGAATAGCATTAAGATTGGGGTCCCTGGATACTTCTTTTCCCTTATAGCGCGTGCTGGCAAAAGCTACTATTTTTGCATTCCTTAAACGCAGCTTCGTCACCCTCTTAAAGAAAAGGATATCCTTGGGATTGGAACCAGGCCATCCACCTTCAATATAATGGATGCCAAAATCATCCAGCATCTTTGCTATCTTCAATTTATCTTCTACAGAGAAGGAGATCCCCTCACTCTGTGCTCCATCTCTTAAAGTAGTATCATATATCAACACTTTTTTCATTTCTACCTCTCTTATCTCTCACCTTTTCTGGCAGCTTTCGCCAAACCAAATTTTCTATGAATAGCCCTCACTGCCTTTTCCATATCTTTCTCTTTGATTACACAAGAAATCTTTATTTCCGAAGTAGAAATCATTTCAATATTTATGTTCTCCTCTGCAAGGGCAGAGAACATCTTAGAAGCTACACCCGAATGGCTTCTCATCCCCACCCCAACAATAGACACCTTGGCTACCCCATCGCCATAGACAAGCCCCTTAGCACCTATTTCTCCCTTGACTTTATCCATTATATCTGAAGTTTTCTTTAGGTCTCCTCTATTAACTGTAAAGGAGATATCATTTACCCCTCCTGCGGCAGAACTCTGAATAATCATGTCGACATTTACGTTCCCTGCCCCAAGCGCACCGAAAATTCTGGCGGCAATTCCGGGCCGGTCAGGAACATCAGTAATCGCCACTTTCACCAGATCCTTATCATAAGCTACTCCTCTTACCACTACCTCTTCCATCCTCGAAACTTCCTTCGTAATCACAGTCCCCTCCTCATCCTCGAAGCTGCTCCTGACATGAATATCCACATCAAATTTCTTAGCTACCTCAATAGACCTCGGGACCATCACCTGCGCACCGAGGCTGGCTAATTCCAGCATCTCCTCATAAGAAATTTTATCAATCTTTTTAGCATCAGGAACAATCCTGGGATCTGCACTATAGACGCCGGAAACGTCAGTATAAACTTCGCATTGGTCTGCTTTTAGCACTGAAGCTAAGGCTACGGCTGTCAAATCGGACCCACCCCTACCCAAAGTTGTAATATCCCTCTTGGCAGTTATCCCTTGAAAACCAGCAACAATAACAATTCTATCCTTACTTAACTCCCTTTCGATCTTTCTCGTATCTATCTTCTTGATCTTCGCACTAGTAAATGTCTCATCGGTAACAATCCCAACCTGTCCTCCGGTCAATGAGACCGCCTCCTCCCCAAGAGCATTGATTGCCATGGCCAAAAGAGCGATGGACATCTGTTCGCCGGTAGCCAACAGCATATCCAATTCCCTATCAGTGGGAGAATGGCTAATCTGTTGAGCTGTTTCGACTAATTTATCAGTTGTATCGCCAGGCGCAGACACAACAATAACCACTTTATTTCCTCTCTTCTTTGTCTCAATTATGCGTCTGGCAACTCTCTTTATTCTTTCTGGTCCAGCAATAGATGTTCCACCATACTTTTGTACAATGAGCGCCATTCTCTCTCCACAAACAAGATAACCCCTTCGGGGTTACTTCCATAGGGGCTTCGCCCCTCTGGCGTTCCAAATGTCCACCAGACATTTACTTCTCTGTCCTCCGGGGCGCTCACAGTCTCGCGCCCGTCGCTAACACGGAGCTCCTTATTCGTCGCTCCAGCGACCCCTTGAGGGAAACCAGATTGTTTCCCTCAAACTCCCTAATCCGCATAGGAATTTTTCAAATTCCTATGCTTAAGATTAAACTATTTTTGTTCCCTCTCTGTCTATACCCAGAACTAAATATTTGCTCTCTATTTTATGTTTGGCAAATGCTTCCCGCATAGCTTCTCCGACCCTTTCAGCGAGGGAAGGTGTGGAGGATACGGTAAACGCAAGTATACTCGGTCCCGCTCCACTCAGGCTCACGCCCAAAGCTCCTGCTCTCAGTGCTTCTTCGAAGACTACCTCCATTCCCTTAACCAGCCTCTTCCTATATGGTTGATGGAGCTTGTCTTCCATTGCCATTCCCAAAAGCTCATACCTTCTCCTAATTAGAGCAGATAAAAGCAGGGCTACTCGAGAAGAAGTAAACACTGCCTGTTCAAATTTTATAGTCTTGGGCAAGATTTTCCTTGCCCGGCTCGTCATTATCTGGAAATTGGGAATACAAACCACACAGGAGAGATTCTCAGGGGGATTTAATTTCACAATTTCTATTTCTCGCCCTTTTCTTCCTTTCGAGGAAGAGATGCAACAGACTACTAATCCTCCCACCATTGCTGCAGATACATTATCTGCATGACCTTCTATTTCCGCTGCTAAGTCCACTATCTCTTCTCTACTCAATCTCTCTCCACAAAGTCTGTTTGCACTTACCAATCCTCCAATCCTTGCTGCAGCGCTACTGCCCAGCCCGCTGGCAAGAGGGATTCTGTTCTTAAGTTTAAGGTGTAAGCTACAGGAGGCGAGGTGAAACTTGTCGAATACGAGCTTGGCTGCTCGATACACAATGTTTCTTCTGTCTCTGGGCAAATTATCTTCTCCTTCGCCCACAATATCAATCTGTAATTTTTTTCCACTTTTTCCCCTTCCCACTTCCATCTCTACAGTATTGTAAAGTCGAAGTGCTAATGCCAAGACATCGAATCCCGGTCCTAAATTGGCAGTAGTAGCCGGAATTCTGACTTTCACTCTTTTCATACCCATTTAGTATACCAGTATTCACAATCTCATCAAGTTTACTACTGACTTCAAATCAGCTTCGACTACTCTTACTTTTCGGGCAACCTTAATTGCTCTATCAGGATCCTTAAGTCCATGTCCTGTCAGAATACAAACTATAGTAGAAGGTCGCAAAAAGTATCCTTTCCGAACGTATTTTATAAGGCCGGCCACACTGGCAGCAGAAGCGGGTTCGACAAAAAGCCCTTCCAGAGAACTTAACGTCTTATATGCCTTAATAATCTCTTTATCAGTTACAGTATCAATCACACCTTTAGATTCGTCTCGAGCCTCCTCGGCTCTCTTCCAAGAAGCAGGATTCCCAATTCTAATTGCTGTGGCGATAGTTCTTGGCCTCTTTATGGGATATCCTCGCACAATCGGCGCTGCTCCTTCAGCTTGAAATCCCATCATCCGGGGTAACCTCGTTTTACGCCTTCTCATTAAAGTGTTTCTGTATTCCTTATACCCTTTCCAGTAAGCAGTAATATTGCCTGCATTGCCTACTGGCATAAAATGATAATCAGGTGCATCTCCCAGTGAATCAACAATCTCAAAAGCTGCCGTCTTCTGACCTTCAATCCTGTGGGGATTAATTGAATTGACCAGGACAACCGGATACCTAACGCTGATTTCTCTTGCTAAATTCAAAGCATCGTCGAAGTTACCCTTAATCGCAACCACCTGAGCGCCATGAATCAGTGCCTGTGATAGCTTCCCCAAAGCCACTGCTCCCTCTGGAATCAGAACCGCACATTTTAGCTTCGCCTTTGCCGCATAGGCTGCTGCCGAAGCCGAAGTATTCCCAGTAGAAGCACAGATGACTGCACTGGCCCCT
Source organism: bacterium (assembly GCA_046759165.1). Taxonomy (GTDB): domain Bacteria; phylum UBA6262; class WVXT01; order WVXT01; family WVXT01; genus JBHIBS01. Next base: position 6,768 of record JBHIBS010000025.1, read on the forward strand.
TCTTCCATAGCCTTGGACACAGCCACCGTCATCCCGCGGTCCTTAAACGAGCCGGTAGGATTTAGGCCCTCATATTTCAAATAGATCTTAGAGTCAACCCCCAGACTACGTCTCAGGTTTTCCGCTTCAATTAACGGTGTATCGCCCTCCAAGAGAGTTACGATTGGAGTCTTCTCAGTAACCGGTAAGTAATTTTCATATCTTCTAATTACACCTTGATAAACCACTCAAATTAACCCATTCAAGATATGGCCTGAGATAGGAAGTTTATGCTTTTTCCTCTATTCTAATAAATCTGCTCTTTCTCCTAACAACCTCAAGGTCATCTATCTCTCTCAAAGCTTTCCTGATGTCTTTCTCTCTTGCCCTGTGAGTTACCATTATAATCGGAACTTCTCTTGAGGAAGCGCTCTCCTTCTGGAAGACAGAGGCGATCGAGACTCCATTTTTCCCCAGGATGCCCGATATCTTGGAGAGAACACCTGGGCGGTCAACAGCGGTAAACCTTATATAGTACTTCGTTTCTATTTCATTAATATCAAGTAAGTTAAGCTTCTTTTTTGGGTCACACAATACATATGGCACGCGACCGGCTATGTTGTTATAAACATTCCTTGAAAGATAAATAATGTCGCTAACCACAGCAGAAGCGGCTGGCATCTGGCCAGCCCCTTTCCCATAAAACATCGTCTCTCCTACAGCATCTCCTGTAATATAAACGGCATTATATTCTTCATCTACCGAAGTCAGGAGATGCTCTTCAGGAATGAAGGTGGGATGCACACGCACATCTATCCCTCTATTTGTCACTTTTAGAATTGCTAACAATTTCAGAATATACCCAAACTCACTCCTACCATATCTTATATCTTCCTGAGCAATGTGCGTGATTCCTTCACAATAGACATCTTCCAAGTTAACCTGGGCGCCAAAGGCAATCGACCCCAAAATAGCAAGTTTGTTCAAAGTATCTATGCCTTCCAAGTCTAACGAAGGATCCGCTTCAACAAAACCTGCTTTCTTTGCCTGAGCTAAAGCACTCTTAAAGTCGACTTCGTTTTTAGACATCTTGGTTAAAATATAGTTGGTTGTCCCATTAAGGATACCCAAAATTGCTTTAATTTTATTAGCTGATAGTCCCTCATTCAATGCCTGAATTACAGGAACTCCCGCACCCACACTCGCTTCGAAATAGACCAGTACTCTATGTTTTTGGGCTTGCGAAAATATTTTTGCCCAGTGCCTGGCCAAGAGTGCCTTGTTGGCTGTAACCACATGTTTTCCTCTCTCTATAGAGGCAAGTACTATCCTTCTTGCGGGTTCATACCCTCCAATTAGTTCTACGACAATGTCTATCGCTGGATTGTTCAGGATTTGCTTAAAATCTTTAGCCAGAATACAATTTCCAATTTTCATCCCGCGGGCCAACCTGAGCCGATTTGGTTCCTTATCGCAGACAGCTCCTATGGAGACTTCTGTTCCCACCTTCTGTTTAATAATTGGACCATTCCTTTGCAGAAGCTCGATTACACCTGTGCCTACCGTGCCCAACCCGATAAGACCTAAGTTGACTCTCCTCTTCATCTCTACCCCCTCCGAGCACCACCGGTTGGCGGTGGACCTTCCCTCAAGAACTTCTTCAGTCGCAATAAGGCATCGTGAAATCTATTATGGTGTGTAACCAATGCCATTCGCACAAAGCCTTCCCCATAACTACCAAAGCCAACCCCAGGAGCAACCGCTATTCCTGTTCTTTCTATTAACAGTTCTGCAAATTGGAGAGATGACATTCTTTCAAATTTCTCTGGCAACTTGGCCCAGAGGTACATAGTAGCTTTCGGTCTTTCCACTTCCCAGCCAATTCTATTCAGACCATCCACAAACTTGTCCCGCCTTCTCTTATATTCAGCCACCACAGCCTGCACGCATTTCTGAGAAGCACTCAAAGCCAAAACGCCTGCCAGCTGAATGGCAGTAAATACTCCATAATCAAGGTAACTCTTCAATTTCTCCAAAGGTCTCAAGACCTCTCTATTACCCACACAGAATCCTAGCCTCCAGCCAGCCATATTGTAAGTCTTAGAAAAGGTGTGAAACTCCAATCCAACATCTTTTGCTCCGGGTGTCTGAAGGAATGAAGGGGGTTTATATCCATCAAATGTTATTTCGGAGTAGGCAAAGTCGTGGCAGACGATGATGTCATACTTCTTGGCAAAAGTCACCACCTCTTTGAAAAAAGAGAGATCTTCCACTACGGCTGTAGTAGGGTTGTTGGGATAGTTCAGAAACATCAGTTTTGCCCGCTTGGCAACTCTGGACGGAATCTTTTCCAGCTCTGGCAAATAATTCTTTTCAGGAAGAACGGGCATATCATAGACTTGTCCCTCCGCTAAAATCACGCCATTTCGGTGGATTGGATATGCCGGATTGGGCACCAAAGCGAGGTCACCGGGGTTAAAATAAGCCATACACATATGCCCGATTCCCTCTTTGGAACCAATCAGAGCCAGAATTTCACTTTCAGGGTCTAATCTGACCTTGAACTTTTTCCAATACCAATCGGCAATCGTTTCTCTAAACTTGGGCATCCCTTTGGCCTGTGGATAACGATGGGTACGGGGATGATTTCTTACCGTATCACAAAGCCTCTCTACGATATGGCTTGGGGTCTCCATATCCGGGTTACCCATGCCCAAATCGATAACATCCAGTTTCTTAGCGTAAGCCTCCTGCTTGAGGGCGTTTATTGCGCCAAAAAGATATGGAGGCAATTTGTTCAGTTTCTGAGCACAACGCATAGAAAGGTACCACTAATACAAACTTTGTTCGTCCGAGTTTTCAGACATCCCCACCAATGCCTTCTTTCCCGCCGCAAATTACGACCCACACCTACAAACCTCGTTAGAAGGATTACCCCGTTTACAGATAAATCCCTTACGGAGTTTAGAAATCTTTGATTTCTAACGGGTTTTGAACAGATCTTTAACCCTGCCAATACCTTTCTTCTACACCACTCTATGAGGGACAGGGCCTTCTAACGGGGTAAAAACAAACTGATGTTTCCACTCTACGATTTCAGCATTTTCTTCAATCCGAGACTGGATTTAAATAACACCCTCTTGCCAGCAGCGATTTGGATGCTCTCCCCAGTCTTTGGATTTCTTCCTGTCCTCGACTTGGTCGACTTCACTCTGAATGTGCCTAAACCAGCAATAACTATTCGGCCTTCGGATTTCAAAGAGCCGACAATGTTCTTTACCACAGCCTTTACAGCCCTTCCAGCCGCAGCCTTCTTAATCTTTGCTGCTTGTGCCACTTTCTCTATTAGCTGAACTTGATTCAACCTTACTCACCTCCTCTCTACTGGTTCCGCCACTGTCGCGCTCGCCCCAATTACTTTCTTCATCACCCGTACATCTGGGTACTCTTTAGAGTACCAACTCACAAATAGCGCATATAACTGCAGTGGTACGGATTAATCAATACTTATCTATATTAGATTAGCTTGTTTTTTATATCATATTTTATATGGCCTGTCAAGAATATTATCCAGAGCCTTAATTAATGGGAAGAGATAAGCTGACCTACTTCGCATATTCCAAAACTAAAACTGTCTGTTCAGAAGGCATGGATTCCTTGTTTCCACGCCATTCCCTTGCCTTTTCTACTTTTGTAAAGCCTTTCAAGAATTCCTCACACGAATCGACACCAATACTACAACATTCTGTCTTATAATGCATGGGAATAATCAATCTGGGATTCAATTGCTTTGAAACTTTTCGCGCCTCCCGACCATCTATGGTGAAAGTGCCTCCCACGGGGATAAACAGAACATCCACTTCTCCTATCTCTTCCTGTTGATCACTACTCAAGAAGTGCCCTAGGTCTCCCAGATGGCAGACCCTTACCCCATCAACAGCAAAAACGAAAATAGTGTTGGTTCCTCGCTTAGCCCCTCCGCTTTTATCGTGGAAACTTTTGATGCCTTTAAAGATTGTCCCCTTAATCTTCTTCTCTCCAACATCCTTCACCACCTCAGGATTACCCTGAAGCAAGTCCACCGCATTATGGTCAAAATGGCTATGACTCACAGTAACCAGATCAGGCTTTTCCTTAGGAATCCTGTATCCTACAGACTCATCAAAAGGATCGGTAATGACTTTTGTTCCATCCTCTGCTTCTAACAAAAAGCAGGCATGTCCGAACCATTTAATTTTCATGTTCCCCTCCCTTTTCTTCAGCAATTTTGCCACTCGAGTACCGTTAGAACAACTTCTAACGACACGACCGAAACCAAATCAAATGAGCACCACACCCAGTACCAAAAGCAAAATTTTTCTTCTCATGTTGCACCTCAGCCCATTCCAAAATACGCACTTATTCTTCACTAAGAGATAGTTTTTGAAGAGGTCTTCGGATTTTAGCCAAAAAACGAGGGCGGTTTATCTTCTTTTAAGCAAAAATTTGTTCGACTCCTGCTTTGCAAGGGAGTCCATTTTTGCGGCCTGCAAAGTCCGAAGTTTTTTCGCGTCAAAAAATTCCTCAGCAATGAACAAATTACCTCTTAACTCACATCCTCTCGGGAGCGGAAATCCCAAGTAGACCTAATCCATTACTTATGACTAATTGAATCGCTCGAACGAGCTTCAAGCGGAACTTGGTAGCGCTTGTATCACCACTTAAGATTCTATATCTATCGTAGTAATGGTGGAAACATTTAGCCAGGTCTTGTAAATATCCGGTCAGATGGTGGGGTTCATACCCTTCAGCACATTTCTTGACAATTTCTGGATACTGGGATAACTTCTTTATGATCTCAATCGACTCTTTTTTCTCTTCTTCAGTCCTCTCAATGAGAGAGATCTTTTTATATTCTTTTTTCCTCCTTTCCCGGAAGATACTACAGATCCGTGCATGCGCATACTGAACATAATATACAGGATTCTCAGCAGACTCCTTTTTGGCTAATTCCAGATCAAAATCCAAGCGACTGTCGGCTCCGCGCATCAAAAAGAAGAACCTCGATGCATCCTTCCCCACCTCTTCCATAACTTGTCTCAAGGTTACAAACTCACCTCCCCTCGTCGACATTGAAACCTGCCGCCCACCACGCATCAGAGTTACTAATTGATAAAGGATTATTTTCATGTTTTCTACTGGAATTCCCAGAGCAGCTACTGACGCCCTTATTCTATCGACATAGCCATGATGGTCAGCACCCCAGATATTTATAACTTTCTTAAAACCTCTCCTGAATTTATCGTAATGGTAAGCAATATCAGAAGTAAAGTAAGTAGGTTTCTTATTCTCCCTGATTACTGCCCGGTCTTTTTCATCACCAAATTGAGAAGATTTAAACCACTGTGCACCATTCTTCTCATAAATTAAGTCTTTGCTTTTCAATGAATCGACAATCTCCTCAACTTTATTCTTTCTATAAAGCGTACTTTCAAAAAACCATTTATCAAATTTAACCTCAAAGTCTTCCAGATCTTTCCTTATCCAACTGAGTATTTTCTGAATGGCGTACTCCCTACAATCGAATGACTTCTTCTTACCAAATCTGGACTCGAGTTCTTCTGCTATCTCCCTCACATAAGGTCCTCGATACCCATCTTCCGGAAGCGAAACATTCTCTCCACGTAACTCTTTTTGTCTTATCTTTATCGACTCTTCCAGGAGATCTATCTGATTGCCAATATCGTTAACATAATACTCTTTTACTACCCGATATCCTACCTCTGTTAAGATATTTGCAAGAGAATCACCAATGGCTGCACATCTGCCGTGTCCAACATGCAACGGTCCGGTAGGATTTGCTGAGACAAATTCGATCAGGACTTTCGCTCCCCTGGCAATATTGGCTTTCCCGTAATTTTTTCCCTCTCTGCAAATCGCATCCAGCTCCTTGTACCACCGTTTCCCTGATATGTATATATTAATGAAGCCGGGCTTTGCCACTTCTATTCGATCTATTGTTTCAGGCTCGAGGTTCTGAAGAGCCCTGGAGATAACCCCGGCAACCTCTACACAGGGCTTTTTTGTTCTCGACCCTCCTATCAAGGCAACGTTAGTAGCAAAGTCTCCACCGATCTCTTCAGGCGCAAATTCTAAACTATAATCGGGAATCTCCAGGCGCAATTCCCTCAGCACTTCATCGATTCCCCTTCTAAGTTCACCTTTAACTCTCAATCTATCATTCCTCAAAATTCTTACAATCTATTTGACATCTTGGGTTTCTTCCTCTTTACCTGTTGGAATTTTGCCTTTCTCCCTTCCGCCCAGAGCTTCTCCAGCCCATAGAACTTCCTTATCGGCTCGTAAAACACGTGCACAATTACTCCCACATAGTCTATAAGTACCCACTGTGCCTGTTTTTCTCCCTCTATATGGAGTGGCTGAATCCTTTTACCTTTCAATTTTGAAACTATTGACTCAGCAATGGTCCCCACGTGTATATTAGACCTACCGCTACAAATGACGAAATAATCTGTAATTGATGTCAATTTACGGACATCCAATATTAAGATCTCTTTTGCCTTCTTCGCCAAGGCAAGAGCCGCACATTGCTTTGCTAAATTTCTGAAATTCATCCTTATGTGAATCAGCCTGTGTCCTCCAAGCTTCATTCAGGCTCGGTGAATCCCATAAAGTCATTACCGAGAACAATTGAGAGATCGACAAATCGGGTCTTGTCAATCTCAGTTTTTACCACACTCGAACCAACTATTTTTGCTACTTTATGGGCCAATTCAATATCACCAACACGATCTATAACTGTAGTATATTTCTTATGAATTCCGAAATTTCCCCAGCGAACAGCATCGATTCCATATTGCCTCAATCTGCGCTGGACATTATAAGCTAAATCTTTTCTATTAGTGGCATTCCATACTTCCACCTTTACTATTCGATCGAGTTTCTCCCCAGAATAGACCGGCCGACGAGCTTCCCGACGAACTCTATAGCTATTCATAATTACCTGAACAACCTCCTCAGCCATTTTCTCGTCCAAGACCCAATAGTCTACCCCCCGGATGTATTCCGATTTCCCAGGCAAACTCTGAACTCTCAAATTTCTACGGTCGAAACTTCTAAGCTCATTCCCCAGGCCTAAAAAATCCCAGAAGTTAAGATTTGTCCAGATACTGCCTCTTACATCTCGATAAATTTGGGGGAATTTCAATAGAATTTTTGCATCTGTTAGCTTTCCAGTAAGGAGTTTAAGGACTCTCTGTTGCCTCTCAATTTTCCCTCTATCGCCGAGTAGCTTATCCCGAAATCGGACATACTTTAACACTTCACTGCCATTTAATCTTTTCTCTCCCACTGTAAAGTGAATATGGAAGTCTCCCGCGTCATCATCGTAATCCATTGATTCGTCGATATTAACCGTTATGCCCCCAATAGTATCAACTATTTTAGCTACTCCCTGATAATTAATCCGCAAATAGAACGGTATTTCCATTTCCAAAACATCCCCAATTGTCTTCTTTGAAGAAAGGCATGCCTCACGAATGGTCTTACTCTTCTTATACACCATGGCATAAATTTCACTTATCTTTCTGTACCCGCGCCAGGAGAGCTCTTTTGAACAGGGGACTTTAGTGTCACCGGGAATTGATAGGACATCCAGGAATCTTGTTCTGGGTTCATAGCTTAACAGCATTATTCCGTCAGGATGTTTGGCAAACTTCAACTCATCGCATCCCAGAATTAGTATATTGATTCGCTTCCGCTGTCTGATAAATTGAAAGACCTTACTGGTAGAAGAAAAGAAGATAAATATAGATATTGAAATTAATATGAGAGCTAAAATTAGTTTATCTATTGGAATTCTTAGCTTTTCCATCTTTTAAGAGTATAGTTTCTTCCTGCGGATATACTTTTCCACGCATTGGGGCAGCAAATATATAATTGGCTTACCAGCTTTTATCCTGTTTCGAATGTCCGAAGCGGAAATCTCTAAGCCAGGGACTTGTAGCATTATAACTTTAGAAGCTATTTTTTTATCCAACTTTCCTAACTCATAACCCGGCCTCGTAACTACCACAAATTTGCACAGTCCTATCAACTTCCTCGGTTCTTTCCAGGTAGAAATTTTCAACATTTCGTCTAACCCAACAATGAAATAGATTTTACCTCTCTTGCCATAAATCTTTATAAATTCTCTTATTGTTTCCAGAGTAAAAGTGGGACCATCTACAATCTTGCTCTTTTCTATCTCTATTGGAGAGACTTCGAATGAAGAATTCCCCTTTATCGCCAGACAGGCCATCTCATACCGTTCATCAGGAGTCGCTCCTTTAACCTTTTTATGTGGCGCCTTTCCTGCCGGAACAAAGATAACCTTATCTAATTTAAGTCTATCCTTAACCTCACTGGCGAGAACCAAGTGCCCATAGTGGACTGGATTGAACGTCCCTCCCAGAATCCCAATTCGCATTCCTCCTCCTTTATTTTTTGAACATACACTATTTATCCTGCAGATTTTCTACCGCTACTACTGACATTTAAAAGATAGTTTATGAGGAGCCCTCGGAATTTTTGGCCAAAAAACGAGGGCGACTCTTTCTCTTTCAAGCAAATCATTGTTTGACGAGCGAAGCGAGGAGTTTTGATTTGTGCCTTACAGAGCCCGAAGTTTTTTGGTGTTAAAAAATTCCTCAAGCGACGAATAAACTATCTTTTAATTTAATCTATTCTCTTATCTGTCCATTTCCGAATATTAGAAACTTCACACTTGTCAACTCCCTCACTCCCATTGGACCCCGGGCATGAAGCTTTTGCGTGGAGATGCCAATCTCAGCTCCCATCCCGAACACTCCACCATCAGTAAACCTGGTAGAGGCATTCCAGAAAACTGAAGAGGCGTCGACTTCCTTTAGAAATCTTTGAGCAGCATCTTCATCCCTGGTTACAATTGCCTCGGAATGCATCGACCCATACCTATTGATATGGTCTATGGCTTCCGAGAGGGAGTCAACGACTTTGACTGAGAGAATCAGATCCAGATATTCAGTACTCCAATCGTCTTCACTGGCATTCTTAATATGCGGAAGGATACTTTTCGCCTTCTCATCCCCGCGAATTTCCACCTTCACTTGCTCAAGTTTCTTAATCATCCGGGGTAAGAATTCACCTGCAATATCATTATGGACTAAAAGGGTTTCCATAGCATTACACACACCCGGCCTCTGCACCTTAGCATTAAAACATATCGTTTCTGCCATTTCCAGATCAGCGTCCCTATCTACATAAGTATGGCAGACTCCTTTACCATGACTAATCACTGGAACGGCAGAGTTCGCTTTTATATTCTTTATCATCTCCTCACCGCCTCGAGGAATTACCACATCGATAAATTCATCCAGCTTTATGAGCTGGAACACCGCTTTTCTCTCCGTAGTCTCCACCAACTGGATCGCACCCTGAGGAATTCCAGATGAATAAGCAGCCTGTTGTAAGACCTTTGCGATAATTGTATTAGAGTTTATTGCCTCCGAACCCCCACGCAAGATAACCGCATTACCTGCCTTAAGGCATAGCCCTGCTGCATCAGAGGTTACATTGGGACGCGATTCATAGATTATAGCTATAACACCCAGAGGTACCTTTATTTTTTTAATTCTCAAACCATTGGGCCTTATCTTCTCTTCAATAACTTCACCAACCGGATCGGGCAGTTCGGCTATTTCCCCCAAACCTTTAGCCATGTTCTTAATTCTCTTATCATTTAAAGTTAGCCTATCAATCAATGCAGGATTAAGACTTGCCTCTTTAGCTTCTTTTAAGTCGATCCTATTCTTGGACTTGATATCTTCAGCGCTATCCTCGATCGCCTCAGCCATCGCAAGGAGTGCTCTATTCTTCAATCGGGAACTTAGATTGGCCATTGCACTCGATGCTGACTTTGCACTTCTTGCCATCTTTTCGATTTCTTTCATAGCCTCCATAACTTTTTCCCCTCATGAAATACTTTCAGATATAGAATAATACGAGGTTTATTCTAACATAATTCGCCAGCTAATGCAATAGGGAAAGAGTATTCCTCGGTGGGATTTTCAACTAATGGATCCTAGCTAACCGCTCGTAAAGGCCATTTTTAAGGAGGGAGATACGCCGGATAATGACGGGGACTCCCAAGTATAGTGGAAGGCTAACTAAATAGACAGGCTCACCAAAATGCCATGCCAAAAAAGGACAGATCACATAGATAACCAGACAGCTACTCTCTATAGCTGGTGCTCTCCGATACCAGGCAGGAAAATATAAACAGGTCCGAGCCACTGCTATCCCCACCAAAGAGAGAAGAATGGCCTCTCGAGGCATAAGAGGAAGAATCACTCCTGTCAGAGTTGCCAAGCCAGAACCCCCACGAAATTGGAGAAAAATTGGCCAATTGTGTCCAGAAATTGCTGCCAGAGCTGTAAGAGTAATGGTATGGGGGGGCATTTTGAGAGCCTTGGCAAAAATTATGGGAACTACGCCCTTAAGTACATCGAAAATAGCTACTACGACCCCGAAGGAAGCTCCGACCATTAGCATCACATTCCTAGCTCCAGCATTACCCGAACCTAATTGTCGTATATCGGCTCCATTCTTCCACTTTGTAACATAGTATGCTGAAGAAACCGAGCCCAAAAGATATGCGCCAATTATTAAACCAATTTGTCTTAATATTCCTGTCTCCATGGCTGTTAATTTTATAAAATATCTTTTTTTCTGTCAAGCATTTTTGAAGGATAGTTTTTTGCCTTGACCGATGTATAGCGTTTTGATATACTTACTTAAAGTAAGGGGATTCGATACTATGAAAATGAAATTAATTGTAAATCCTTTATCTGGTGGCAAGAAAGTAGAAACTTACCTTCCCAAAATTAGAGAAATTCTGGGAAGGGATAATTTACTTAGTTTAGCTATAACTGAAGAGAAAAATAGTGCCTTTCAGGAAGCTCAGAAAGTAAGCCAAGAAGAGTATAACCTGATTGTGGTCTGTGGAGGCGATGGGACTTTAAATGAGGTAATTAATGGCGTGGTATCTTTCAACAGTTCCATTCCTATAGGATTTGTTCCCTGCGGTACAAGTAATATTTATGCGCTTTCTACAGGCATTCCCCTTAACCCTATCCAAGCCTGTGAAATTGTTCTTAAAAAATATGTAAGGAAAATCGATCTTGGGAAAGTGGGGACTGGCATTTCTGCCCGCTACTTTGTTTCCATGGCAGGAATAGGATACGATGCTTCCGTAATTCAATCACTGAAGCCTAAGCTGGTAAGAACTTTTGGGGGGATTCCTGCCCATTTAGTAGCAGGAGTGTCTGCGTTGATTAAGTACCAGGTAACTGAACTTTCTATTAAACTGGATGGCTCTTCCTGTCGAGGCTTTCAGGCCATCATTTCCAACGGGAGTTTCTACGGCATATCCTCCATAATTGCTCCTGAAGCCGACATGACTGATGGCTATCTGGACATTATTCTATTTAAAAATGGTAGAAGAAGAGATATTCTTCGTTATGTCTTGGGCATTTTGAGGGAACGGCATCTCTGTTTTAAGGATGTCGAATATACTAGAGCTAAGAAGATAGAGATCGATGCTCCGAACGAAGTCTGGATACAGGTTGATGGAGAAATTATGGGCACTCTCCCTCAAAAGTTCGAAGTTTATCCTCGGGCTATTCAGGTAATTTTGCCCGAGACAAGATTTGCTTGATAATGGAGGAAGATTGAGATTCATTGAAACCTTAAAAGAAGGGGATTGGAAAGTAAAAATTCTTCTCCTTTCCGTCCCCGTGATTCTATTGATCTACATCTATCATGGAATGGACGAGGCATTTGCACGGTATTTTTCTCATCTTTCTAACTTATACTATTTCGACATATATCGTTATGTTTACCAATTTTTGGCTACACTCATTCTGTTTCTTCTCTTTCCTTTAATAATTGTAAAATTGGTTTTCAAGGAGAAACTTAAGGATTACGGACTGACCCTGGGAGATAAAAGATATGGTTTACGATTTATTATTATAACTATTCCTCTTATTGTAACTCCAATAATACTTCTGGGGTCGCATATGCCACAGGTTCGCGCAGAATACCCGCTATCGAAACTGGCCCAAGATAATGTTTCGGTTTTCTTGTTGTATGAACTTTCTTATGTCTTTCTATATTATGTGGGCTGGGAGTTCTTCTTTAGAGGATACATGCTATTTGGATTGAGAGAAAAATTTGGTGATACCTATGCAATTTTACTTCAAGTTATTCCCTCTTCTCTCTTGCATTTTAATAAACCAGAGCCTGAATTTTTAGGGTCAATAGTTCTGGGAATAGTATTGGGCTACCTTGCTTTGCGAACTCGGTCTATATTGTATCCCTTCATAATCCATTCCTACATAGGAGTCTCCACTGACCTGTTCATAACTATCCTGTAGTCGCAAAAAGTATTGAAAGTAGGCGAGGAATCCAGGTGAAAGCCTTTATTACTGGAATAAATGGCTTTATTGGAAGCAATTTGGCAGCACGCCTAATCGAAGAGGGTCAAGAAGTATCGGGTCTGGTGAGGAAAACCAGCGACCTCTCTTTCCTTGAAGGGTTAAAAGTAAAATTATTTTTTGGAGATCTGTCGAATAGAGCTCTACTAAATAAAGCTACCCAGGGAGTAAATGTAGTATACCACGTAGCAGGATTGGCATCCGATTGGGGACCAATAGAACTATTTAGAAAAATAAATGTAGAAGGTACCAAAAACCTCCTGGAAAGCTCAGTCAAGTCTGGAGTCAAAAGGTTCGTTTTTATCAGTTCTGCCGCGGTTCATGGTTTTGGAGGCTTTCACAATGCTACTGAGGATTCCCAAAAGATGGCTACTATCTTTCCCTACTGTATAACTAAAAAGGAAGCAGAGGATTTGGTAAATAGATTCCATAGACAAAGAGGTCTACCCACATTGATTATCAGGCCCGGTAACGTTTTTGGGCCAAAAGATCGAACAACTTTTGTAAAAATGGCGCAACTCTTAGAGAAAGGGCAAATGGTCTACATTAACAGAGGAAGAGCTTTAACCTGTCCCACCTATATTGAAAATCTCGTAGATGCCGTTCTACTTGCTGGAGGGAGAAAGGATACAGTGGGAGAGACATACATTATCACTGATGGGCTGAAAATCACCTGGAAGGAGTACATTGACAAGATTGCTGAGAAGCTCGGCGTGAGGCGACCTCTATTTTCAATCCCTTACTGTTTAGCCTATTCTGCCGGTGGCATCTGTGAGGCAATCTTAAAATTGTTCAGGTCAAAGAGGCCACCTATAATAACTCGCTACAGAATAGCCAATGCGGGTAAGAATTACCATTTCAGCATAGAAAAAGCGAAGACTAAACTTGGCTACCAGCCAAGAGTCTCTCTGGATGAGGCTATACAGAGAACAGTGAAATGGTATAAAAGTAGTTTAAAATATCGGATTAAGTCTTCGAAATCTTAATGCTTTCAAATATTGGTCTGATATACCCTGTACTTCTTGTATAATTTACCACCCATCATTTCAGCTGCGCGCTGGGTTAAAATGTTGTCTTCCAGCACCCATGAGGACTCACAATATTTATAACCAACCCTCTGGGAACCTTTCAATCCTTCCAACATAAGGAGGGTCTCAATTCCTCTCTTCTGATACTCTTTTACCACCCCCAGAATCGGTAAACGCTGAGTAGTAATCCTCTTCCTGTACCATAGGAATTTCAGAAGAGTCCAGGGATTTAACCTCCCGTTCATCCTTTTCGTAACCTCGTTATAGTTGGGAACGGTAATTAACATTGCTACGGGCTTACTGTCTGCCTCAGCAATGGGAATTGTCCCGGGCACCAGAAAAGGCTTTAGCTTCATAGCTTCGGTGTAGAACTCTTCCTTTGTCCAGGGAACGAATCCCCAGTTTTTCTCCCAGGCATTATTATAGATTCTACGGACATTCTCCACTTCATTTTTCCAGTCTTTTAGATTGGCCTGTCGAATCTTAATGCCGGGACTTCTCTCCGTTATTTTCTCAGCTGCTTTTTCCAATTTTTCTAAGGGGCACTTCTCTACCTCTATCAAATAGGCAAAGAAATCCATCTCTTTAACTAAACCATATCTTTCCATAAAATCGATATAGTATTTTGGATTGTAGGTCATCAAAATGTAAGGGCTTGAGTCAAATCCTTCTAAAAGAACACCGACTTCGTCGTTGGTAGAAGGGTTCATCGGACCGGCCATCTTTTCCATATTTTTCCCTTTTAGCCATTCCTTTACCCTGTTAAGCAAATTTTCGGCAATTGTGTAATCTTCCAAGGACTCGAAGAACCCAAAAAATCCCATCTTTTCATTGTGAAAATTTATGTAGTTATGGTCAATTATGGCGGAAATCCTCCCCACCAATTTGCCATTTCTTCCGGCAACGAAAAGCTCCTTTTCCGCATGTTGCCAGAAAGGGTTCTTTTCACTTAGAATAAGTTTTACATCCCTAATTAATGGTGGCACCCAGTAAGGGTCATTTTGATAAACCTTCCAAGGGAATTTTATAAAAGCCATCAACTCCTTCTTAGTTCTTACTTGTTTAATCTCAATATCTCCTGCCATGTCTACCTCCTTTCGCTTCGCTCAATCCGGCCGGGGTTCTCACCATCTCGAACCCGTCGCCAGACTTGTCGCTCCTTATTCGTCCCGACGGCGACCCTTTCGCTTCGCTCAATCCGGCCGGGGTTCTCACCATCTCGAAC
>JBHIBS010000026.1:0-20428 GCA_046759165.1 bacterium
CAATCTTCCTCTAGAACTCTCTGAGTGAAACTATACTATAAGCAGCTATCCCTTCGCCGTGACCAATCCATCCCAATTCTTCATTCGTTGTGGCCTTAATATTTATTGCTTCTCGACTAATCTTTAGAACCCTGCTAACATTCTTTTCCATTTCTTCAATATAGGGCAAAAGATGTGGCTTCTGAGCTACAATCACCGAATCGAGATTATTTACCTGAAAATTTCCTTCAATCATAATTTCAGAAACTTTCCCCAAAAGAATCAGGGAGGAGATATCTTTATACTTTGGGTCGCTATTCGGGAAATGGCGGCCTATGTCACCCTTTCCTAATGCACCAAGAATTGCATCACAAATCGAATGGGTTAGAACGTCCGCATCGGAGTGGCCAAACAGTCCTTTCTCAGAAGGTATTTCCACACCTCCCAACACCAATCTTCTGCCTGTAACCAGCCGATGGACGTCGTAGCCAATACCCACCTTCATAATGATTACCTATAAAGTTAGCTATAAGGGTTCGATAAATCGAACCCCTAAATTAGGACAGAGCTTCACTCTGCCACCACACTCCAGTTAATGCGAGAGAATTTGGTGTAGCGAGCATTAGAATTTTTGGCCAAAAATCGAAGAAAAGAGTTTAGCCGAAACTGAGCGACTTGCCCTTTCGGTAAACTCCTGAGATTTTTGGCGGTGCTCGAAGAGCAAAAAATTGTCAGCAAGCGAACCAAATCCCGAGCATATATTCCTTAGCGATGAACAAACCATCTTTCAATTACCCAGAGTTACCTTCTAAAAAGGTTTTCCTGATAATAGTGTCTCGGCAAGGATTAAGTCTTCTCTGGTAGTAATTTTCATATTGCGGTAGTCACCTGAGATAACTTTTACTGGTTTGTTCATCCTTTCCACCAACTGAGCGTCATCAGTGCCATAAAATTTATCTTTCAAGGCTTTAGCATAAGCTTTCTTAATCAAACTGAGCCGGAATGTCTGTGGAGTCTGAACTCTCCAGAGATATTCACGAGGAAGCGTTCTCTCTATAACGCCTTTCATGTTTACCATTTTGACAGTGTCAGTCACAGGAACGGCCACAACGCAGGCTCTAAATTTCCTTGCCTTAGCAATAGATTCAACTATCATCTTTCTGCTGACAAACGGCCTCACTCCATCATGAATAATTACTATCTCATAATCCGAAGACACAAGGGCAAGTCCGCAAGCCACCGAGTCCTGTCTCCGTGCTCCGCCGCTAATTACCTCTATCTTTTTTCTATATCCATACTTTTCTATAATTTCTTTCTGACAATACCTTTTCCAACCCCTGGGGATAACCAGAATTATCTTGTCAACTCTATCTATTGAGTCAAATACATCCAGACTATATGCCAGAATTGGTTTAGAGCCGACAGAGAGGAACTGTTTCTTTGTTGAATGTCCCGTCCTTTTTCCCCTGCCAGCAGCAACGATAATTGCTACTACTTTCAAAGGTTACCTCTCTTCTCAGAAATCGTCTGTTCATTCTTCCACAAGGCGGGCAAATATCATCCGTCCGGCGGCAGTCTGTAAAATACTATTCACCATTACGTCAACTTTTCTGCCAATATGTCTCCTTCCATCTTCAATTACCACCATCGTTCCATCGTCAAGATAAGCCACTCCCTGTTTGGGCTCTTTTCCCTCTTTTAGAACGAAGACCTTCATTGCCTCGCCGGGCAGAACTGGCGGTTTAATTGCATTGGATAGCTCGTTGACATTCAAAACAGCAATTCCTTGTACCGCAGCAACTTTGTTTAAGTTGAAGTCGGCAGTCAGAATCCTGGCATCCAGTTCCTCAGCCAATTTTACTATCTTCGCATCCACTTCTTCAATTTTTGGATAATCTTTCTCAAAAATCTTAGCTGAGGCCTGTTTAGTTTCCTGGAGTCTCTTTAAAATGTCGAGCCCCCTCCTGCCCCGGTTCCTCTTTGAGGAGTCTGGTGAATCGGAAATTTCTTGCAGTTCTTTCAGAACGAAAATGGGGATTACCAGAGTTCCCTCTAAAAATTTGGTCTCGCAGATATCAACAATCCTACCGTCAATTAGGGCGCTGGTGTCGATGACCTTCATCGTCGCACCGCCTCTTCGCTTACTGGAAAGGGTGATGTTTCTATCCAGGAGTTCTAATTCATCTTTCTTTCTAATGGCCAGGAGCATTCCGATATAAGCCAGGACAACCTTTATTAAAAGGGAATAGGACCTAAAGAACGTCTCCACAGCGGGATTCTCCATCAATGCTACCGAATAGTCGATGAGTTTAGCAGCAATTAATCCAAGAATTATTCCAATACCACCAGCTACCATTGTATCGAGGGCAACTTTTTCAATAAGTATCTCTACAAGGATAACCAAAATTGCAGCACCCGTTCCGATTAGAATACCCTTGGCACCTGGGGAGATCTGAAAATAACCAATGATTGGCCCAGCAATAATAACTAATAGGCGAACAATCCAGATAAACAATAATTTTCACCTCCTCGTCTTTCGCTTCATCACTATAGAGAAGTTACTCTCATTACCTTAAACAATTCATTATAATGCAGACCCTCAAGTCCGCCCGAGACGCAGTTTTTCAACAGCTTCATTGACTGTAGAGACACCAATTAAATCTATTTTTCTCTTCTTGTGGAATTCTTTCAGGTTATGACTGGGTAATATGCAGGTTTTGAAGCCCAACTTTTCCGCCTCACTTACCCTTTTTTCAACAAGAGTTACTCCCCGCACCTCACCTGCTAAACCAACTTCACCAATAACCACTACCTTTTCACCAATAGGTCTATTCTTCACTCCCGAATAGATAGCTGCTATAACGCCCAGGTCACAGGCAGGTTCATAAATTTTCACGCCTCCGGCAATATTCAAGAAGATATCGGAATTTTCCAAATGGAGACTGAAATTTTTTTCCAGTACCGCTACCAGCAAAAGGACTCTATTGTAGTCCAATCCGCTAGCCTGTCGCCTTGGCAGGTTAAAATTTGCTCTTGTGACCAGAGCCTGCAGTTCAACTAAAAGGGGTCTGGTTCCCTCTAAAAGTGCCACAACAACTGTCCCTGCAGTGGGAATGCGTCCCTCCAGAAAAATCTGTGAGGGATTCAAGACCTGTTGCAATCCATCGCCCTTCATCTCAAAGATGCTGATTTCCGAGGTGGTTCCATACCGATTCTTCTCCGCCCTCAAAATTCTATATAAGTGATCCTTGGACCCTTCAAAGTAGAGAACTGTATCTACTATATGTTCTAACACTTTTGGGCCTGCAATTGCTCCCTCTTTAGTGATATGTCCCGAAATGAAGACTGGGATCCTTTTGGATTTGGCTAAATAGAGGAGTTCCTCAGTGCACTCTTTAACCTGGCCCACACTTCCCGGTGAACCACCAAAACCATCATGGTAAACCGTTTGAATTGAATCAATAATTACAAATTTCGGTTCGATCTCTTTAATCTGATTAATTATCTCTTTAAGATTTGTCTCAGAGAATATTATCAATTCTGGAGAATCTATTTTCAACCTCTCAGCTCGCAGCTTTACCTGTTCTAGAGATTCTTCTCCGGAAATGTATAAGCATCTTTTCCCCGAAGCTGCCAGATTCCCCCCCACCTGTAAAAGTAGAGTCGATTTGCCGATACCAGGGGAGCCAGCTAAGAGGACAACTGAGCCAGCCACAACTCCCCCTCCTAAAACGTGATCGAACTCCGATATTCCTGTGACAAACCTCTCCTCGGCCTGAGGCTTGATAGAACTGATTGGACTTGGCTTTGCTGTAGAAAGCCTCCGTTCTTCCCTCAAGCTAACATCTATATCCAATCTCTCCTCAATTAAACTGTTCCACTTCCCACAGGTAGGACACTTGCCCAACCAGCGGGCGGATTGATATCCACATTCCTGACAAATAAAGGTCGTCTTTACTTTCGTCAATGCTACCTCACCTTAAAACAATACCTATACTGCTATTGACCGTGCCCTGATTCAATATATCCTCACCATTTATTCCAAGATAACACCAATCGTTTATCCTGAACTTCGTTCCGATATTGAACCAGGCTCTTTTTCTCGAAAAGCGAAAAACTTCTGCATCGATTTCTACTCTGTCTTTAATTGGCCAGAAAGCTCCACCAAAACCACCACTTGAGCGAATAACCCCACCATATACAGAAAATAGTCCCAAATTTTTTCCCACCTTCACAGTTATACTATTTATTTTCTGGTCACCCGAATCGCTTGCACTATTACTTTCTCCAATATTGTTTACTGAAAAGTAGTAGAACCTCTCCGCGCCAGGAATCAAGTAGAGACCAAGGTCGCTTCTGAGCTTCTCCTCATTTAAATTATAATTTAATTGGTAATCCCATGCCATTCTGAAACCAGAAGTTCTCTGCAAAATCTTCTTAGCCTCTTGTGAACTCTCTTGGAGACCAGTTACCACCTGTTCTATTTGTTCCGCCATCTTTTCATCGCTCAATAGCCTTCCCATCGCTCCCTCCCCTCTATTGAGCTTTTCTGCAACTTCGGCGATTCCATCCAGTGTCTTCTCGAGCTTTTCAAGCGAACTGGTGATACTTTCCTGACTTAAACTATCAGTTATTTCCTTTGCATTAGCTGAGAGCTGTTGGAGATTCTTAATTGTCTCCTTTAGCTCTTGCCCTTCAGCGCCTAAGGCTCTATTCAATTTCCAGGTGACATCTCCAATATTATCCAGAATTAATCCCAGAGACTTGCCCAATTCCTGTTCTTTGCCAATCCCTTCTATTTTCTCCACCAGATCTCCCACGCCAAGTAAGACTTTTTCCAAAGCCCTATCAATAACAACAGGCTCAATACCCATAATAGTATCCCCATGCTGAAGCAGTGGCTCTTTTTCTGTACCGGAAGTAATTTCTAGATACTTCGTGCCAACAATCCCGAAAGAGACAATCTTAGCCCGTGCGTCCTTATGGATTCTCACATCATTTTTTATGGAAGCAACCACCCGAGCTTTATCCCCAAGCAGTCTGATATCTGTAACTTTCCCTACGACCACTCCTGCTCTCCTCACCTGGGCTTTTTCAGGAAGTCCGCCAACATTGTTGAAAAGGATTTTTATCTTATACCGCCTTTCCAAATGGATATCTCCAAGAAGAATAGTCACCATTGCTAAAGCTGCCAGACCGGCCAGAACAAAAAGCCCTACCTTTGTTTCCTGAGTTAACATCAATTTACTCCCTTAACTTGATCTTTATGGGTCCCTGGCTCGAGCCAGTAATAAATTGTCTCACCACAGAATTTTTCGTTTCCCTTATTTCTTCTGGCGTTCCTGTCTCTTCTATCCGGCCCTGGTAAAGCATGGCAATCCGATCAGAAATCTTATAGGCAGTGACCATATCGTGGGTCACAGCAACAGAAGTTATCCTCAGCTTCTGTTGTAAATCTAAAATTAGACTATTAATTGCATCGGCCATAATTGGATCAAGGCCAGTTGAGGGTTCATCGTAAAGAATATACTCAGGGTTCATGGCAATTGCCCGGGCAAGCGCCACTCTCTTCTTCATTCCTCCAGAAAGTTCAGCAGGCATTAGCCCTTCAATGCCCTCCAGGCCGACCAGGGAGAGTTTTTCGGAAACCCTCTTCCTTATTTCTCTTTCTTCCAAATCTGTCAACATACGCAAACCAAAAGCTATATTTTCTCCTACCGTTAAAGAATCGAAAAGAGCAGCTCCCTGAAAGAGCATACCGAATTTCTTTTGAACCTCAGCCAATTCCTCCATTCCCAATCTGGTGATTTCCTGGCCATCTACTTCGATTTCACCAACTTCCGGCTTCAACAGCCCAACAATATGTTTTAAAAGGACGCTCTTCCCACAGCCACTCCCACCTATTATGGTAATTGTCTGTCCTTTTTCTATCTCGAGGTTCACTCCCCGTAGAACTCCATTATCTCCAAAGCTCTTATGAACATTCTTAATCCTTATCATACTTTGAGCTTCCCCATTAGCAGAGCTTCGCTCTGCCGCTACCTTCAACCGCACGATTTGAAATCGCGCCTACAATGTCATTGCGAGCGACTGAAAGGAGCGTGGCAATCGACCCGAAGGGTCGTTGAGAGGGCGAAGCCCGTGGCAACCTCGTGCTAAATTACGAGATTGCTTCACTTCGTTCGCAATGACAGCATAATCAAATGTAGGCACAAATTCAATCTGTGCATAATTCTCAGCGATAAACAGGCTATCTTTTAATTCTACATTTCAAAAATGGGTGGCTCCAATTCCAATGGAGACCAGAAAAGCTGTCAAGAAATAGTCTGAAATCAAAATTAAGACCATAGAAGTTACTACTGCAGAAGTGGTTGCTCTCCCGACACCTTGTGCTCCACCTTCACAGGTGAATCCCTTATAACAACAGACCATAATAATGATTAAGCCAAAAAAGAGAGACTTTATTAGACCTTGATATACATCGTCAATCCGCAGAAAATTTAGGATTTCATCTCGATAAACAGTTGCCGGAATATTAAACGAATAGACGCTAACCACAAGTCCGCCCAGAACACCAATAATATCTGCAAAGAGAGTGAGGATGGGAATCATAATCAGACAGGCCAGAAACCTGGGGACTGCTAAATACTTAACAGGATTTGTCCCCAAAGTATAGAGAGCATCGATCTGCTCTGTAACCTTCATTGTCCCCAGCTCTGCCGCTATTGCTGCACCAACTCTACCAGCTAAAACCACAGAGCCTGTAACTGGACCCAGTTCCTTAACCATTGAAAATCCAACAGCCATTCCCACATAGACAGGCTCACCAAAAAAATTGCTGAAAGCATACCCGGTCTGTAGAGCTAAAACCATGCCTGTAAATAGAGCAGTAAGTCCGATTACTGGAAAGGACCTTACCCCGATCTCCATCATCTGACTTACAATGTCTTGGCTCCTTAGCGGTCGGCGACCAATCCAGTAGATTGTCTGCCGGAATAATTCTGTTATCCGGCCCAAGCTACTCGTTGCATCTAAAATTCTCTCGCTTATGTATCTCAAGAATCTATTCTCCACTTTCTCACCCAAGCTCAATCAATCTCGCTTCTGGTAATGCTTGCCTTATCTCTCAATCTCCTCAACCATTCCCCATAACGCTCTTCCATCCTCTTTTGAAAAATAAAGTTCTGCAAGTAGCCTCGAATTTCCTCTAAGCTCTTCTTTTCTGCCGCCTTCTTCCCTGTGCATTGAATAATATGGTAACCATACTCTGTTTCGACCACGTTGCTAATTTCTCCTACCTTGAGAGCAAAAGCTGCCTCCTCAAATTTTCGGACCATCTGGCCCCTTACGAAGAAACCGATATCACCACCTCTGGCGGCAGAGGGGTCTTCTGAATATTTTTTTGCTAATTCCGCAAAGCTGATTTTCCCTTTATTAGCCTCCTTTAAAATCTCTCTAATTTTCTTTAGAGCTTTCTTCTTATCAGTATTTTCATCAACTTTTATCAATATGTGACGGACGCGCACCTGCTCGGGTTCCATCATTTCCGATTCGTGCTGTTTATAAAAGTCTTCAATTTCACTATCTGTAGGTGGAACGACTTTTGCCTTAACTTCCTGGTCAATCAATTTTATCACCATCAGCTGTTCCTTCACCTGTTCTTTAAATTTTTCTTCCGATAATCCCTGCCTGGCAAGTTCTCGACCGTATTCCTCTTCTGAGCCAAACCTCTTCTTAATCTTCTCTATTCCATCTTGAATCTCTTTCCTGCCTACCTTGATCTTCTTTTTATTAGCCTCGTGAATCAAAACCTTCTCATCAATCATCTGCTCGAGAATTTTATCTCTGAGCTCTTTAATTCTTATTTCCTTATCTGGACCAGTCAGCAACTTTTCATACTCTTCTATTACAGGTTTGGCTCTCTTTTCGTATCCGCTCATAAGTATAACTTCTCCATCAACTGTGGCAACAGTCTTGTCGACGACTTTTGCCCTAAGGGAATTGGCTATGAAGGGAGAAAAAATGGTGAATAGAAAAACTGCGATGAAGCTAATGACTTCTTTTCTTACCATTTTGCATTCAGGGCTTCTTCGGTTTTCTTTCTTCATTTCTGGTTTCTCCTTTATCTTCTGATTGAATCTCCACTGAAACTTTGTCCAAAAGGTCATAATTAACCGAAACCATTAACTCCTTCCTATACTTCTCCATTAGTCTATCGAGTTTCTGGCTTTGGATTCTCGTCCTTATCTCATAATCTATCTCCTCGGGAGTCTTCTTTTCCATCTTCCTTCTACCTGTTAACTTAACCAGATGGTATCCGAATGGGGTCTCTATAATCTGGCTAATCTCACCCTTCCTTTCCAGAGCAAAGATAGCCTCTTCGAATGCAGGCATCATTTCTCCCCGAGAAATGTAGCCTAAGTCGCCTCCCCTGGGAGCTGTAATTGAATCGATTGAATACTTTCGTGCTAACTTTTCGAAACTAGCACCTTCCCTCAGTTCATTTAAAATCTTCTTGGCTTCCGATTTTCTTCTTACCAAAATGTGGTTTACTCTGACCTGTTCGGGATTTGTAAATTTCTCCTTATTTTTTTCGAAATAGTCTTTAACTTCTTCATCTGATACTGCAATGCGGTCCTTCTGTAACTCCTGAACCATCTCCTCCAAGAGGACTCGATCTCCTACATTCTTCAACCTCCTCTTGATCTCTTCTTTCCTATGTAACCCCTCTTCTTTTGCCTTCTGAATAAGCACCAGCTCAGCAATCATACCGTTCAGAAGCTCCATTTTCCCTTCCTGCGTAGCTAAGAATCCCCGATAGTAAGAGGGAATCTCGACAATTCTTTCTTGAAACTCCTCAACTGTAATTTTTCTTCCCTTAATCCGGGCCAGGACATTCTCATTGTCTTTGTACTTAAGAACAATAAGTATGGCAAATCCAATGACCAGAGTGCCCAGTACCAAAAATAAAATTTTCCTTTTCATCTTCCACCTCTGTAAGGTAGAGATTCGCCCTGCTGGTATGCCACATTTAATTATATCACATTACATCAAGCTTTTCAAGAAACCCTTCAACTCCCTCACTTTTAGCCGTTCACACTCAAATTTTTCTTTTAAACTTCCTTTGACCTTCGAAGCATAATCCCAAGGACCAATTGAAATCTTAAAATTTTCCATCTGCTTAAACTTAACCTTCTCCCTAAAACGGTTAGCTAGGTCTATAAACTTCTCCGGTGCTACCTGAGCTTGGGGGCTGAATTCAACTTCTACCTCGCTATCTGTTTCACTAATCTTCTCGATTCCCAATTTTTTAGTCAGTAGCCGAAGCTCTACCAATTCAAACAGCGTCAAACAGGGTGGTGGAATATCACCATAGCGATCCTCGAGCTCCTCCGCAATTTTCCCCAGACTCTGGAAGTCACGGGAGGAGGCAAATTTCCTGTACATATTAATTCTTTGAGCTGGATCCGGAATATAATCGATAGGAATGTAAGCATCTACCTGTAAATCTATCTCCACAGGTCGCTCCCGTTCTATCTTGATGCCTTTCTCACTCTTAACTGCCTCTTCTAACAGTTTGCAATAGAAATCGAATCCCACTTCAAGGATATGTCCGTGCTGTTCTGGCCCGAGAATATTACCTGCTCCACGGAGCTCAAGATCCCTAAGTGCAATCTTGAAGCCCGAACCCAACTCAGTGCACTGGGCAATAGTCTGAAGTCTCTTCTCAGCAATGTCACTAAGGGGTAATTGGCGTGGATATAAAATGTAGCAGTAAGCTTTGTATTTATCCCTGCCAATCCTTCCCCGCAATTGATAAAGCTGTGCCAGACCCAACTCGTGTCCATTTGTAATTATCATGGTATTGACATTGGGAATATCGAGTCCTGCCTCCACTATAGTGGTTGCCACCAGAAGATCGTACTCCTTATTTATAAATTTAACCATCACCCTTTCTAGTTCTGAGGCTGCCATCTTGCCATGTGCCATTCCTATCCTCACGTCAGGCATCATTACTTTTAGAGACCTGGCAACTGTTTCGATTGTCTCCACCCGGTTATGCACATAAAAGACCTGACCTCCTCGTCTAATTTCGTTCCTTATCGCCATTTCGACAATTTCCTCATTGTATGCTCCTAAATAAGTTTCAATAGGGATACGTCCTTGTGGCGGCGTATCTATAACTGACATATCACGGACACCACCCAGAGCCATAGAGAGAGTTCTGGGAATGGGTGTGGCGGTCAAGGTCAATACATCGACCGTCTTTCGAAGTTGCTTCAACTTCTCCTTGTGACGTACGCCGAACCTCTGCTCTTCATCAATCACAACTAACCCCAAATCAAAAAACTCAATATCCTTCTGGAGAAGCCTGTGAGTGCCTATAACAATATCAACTGAACCCTGCTTCAATTTTTCAACGATTTCTTTCTGCTCCTTTTTGCTCTTGAATCTGGAGAGCATCTCAATCACCACAGGATAGTCAGCGAATCTCTCAGAGAAAGTGTGGTAATGCTGTTCAACCAAGATTGTTGTGGGAGCAAGCACTGCTACCTGCTTGCTGTCAAATACAGCCTTGAGACCGGCCCTCATAGCTACCTCTGTCTTCCCGTAACCAACATCCCCGCAAACGATCTTGTCCATCGGTTTTTGGCGCATCATATCCTGCTTAACTTCTTCGATTGCCCTTTCCTGGTCCGGGGTTGTCTCATAAATGAAAGCATCAGCAAACTCTTTTTCATAATGGCTATCCTGTGGAAAAGCGTGTCCCGGCAATTTCTGGCGCGCCGCATATATCTCCAGAAGCTCTCGGGCAATCCGCTGGACAGACTTCTTCACTTTAGTTGTTACCTGGCGCCACGCAGTGCTATCCAAGGAATATAATTTTGGCTTGTAACCTTCAGTTCCAACATATTTTTGCACCAGATTAAACCCTTCTATTGGCACGTATAATTTATCACCTTTAGCATATTCGATTGCTATATAATCTGTGAATCTGTCTTCTATTTCTATCTGCTTAAGCCCTAAATATTTCCCAATGCCATACATTTCATGCACAACATAGTCACCGACATTGAGTTCAATCAAATCACTGAGTCTTCTGGCGGGATACTTGAGTTTAGGGTAACGATGCCTTATCTTGTAGCGACCGAAAATCTCCTTTTCAGAAATCACCACGAGTTTCAAGGCAGGAAAAATAAATCCGGAATTGGGACTGCCTATCCTGAAGTGGGGGAATATCCCCCCTCCTTGTTCTCGTAACAACTCTTCCAACCTTGACTTTTCTCCCTCATTGTTACAGAAAATATAGGTTTCATATCCCTGCTTTCGCCAATTTGCAAGCTCTTGGCAAAAGAAACCAATTTTACCATGCAAGGACGGTGGCGACTTCGTGGAAAAATTAATCGAACTCCTTTGAGGCAAAATGGACAAACAGATCTGTAGGAGCTGTCGCCTCCGAGCGGACGATGCAAACTCGAGATTATCCAGCAACATCACTCCATCCTCTGGGAAATAATCCAAAATAGTGTGGCAACTTTTCTCATCTGATAATCTTGCCGGAATCACCTTAGCCTCCGCTACAGTTCCTATCGACCTCTGCGTCAGGGGGTCGAACCAGCGCATTCCTTCAATCTGCTCCTCAAAGAATACCACCCTGAGAGGACGGTCGAAATTGGCAGACCATACATCTAAAATCTCACCTCGGAGGCGGAACACTCCCACTCCCTCTACAATATCAACCCTCTCATAACCGGCATCAGTTAGTTTCTCGCTTATCTTCTGATATTTAATCTTTCCACCTTTCGAGAGAGTTAAGCTGAGGAAAGAAAATTGGAAGGGAGAAATAATTTTCTTCTTTACAGTATCGAGAGTTGTTACCAGAAGGGGATTCCTCTGAACCGAGAGATGGTAAAGGGAAACAAGCGAATCTTCTCTATTCTCTTGAGAAAAAAGGCTGCTCTCTCCTCCAAAAGCTTTGAGGTCTTCCCTTAACCTTTCCAACTCATCCTCTCTTTCCGTAATCACTAATAAGGGTTGAGAAATTCTCCCCTTTAGGCCCAAAACAAAAAAAGCTTTGGAACCGCCCCAAAGCCCCGAGACTTTTATCTTTCCCTCTTTCTTTACTATCTTTTCAGAAATTTGTTTTAAGCTTCTATTCTCTTCCCAGAATTGAAGTAATTCATCACTCATAACTCTATTCCCCAAAAAATAGTACCAAAAAAAGTTTGGAAAATCAAGTGGACAATTTATGTAATTCTAGAGTGCATTGGAGATCAGTAAGAATCTGGCGGGAAATTAGAAAGGAGTTCTATAAAGCTATAAATACTCGCTATTGCATACATCAGAATCTGTGTGCTTTAGTGGATGAAAGAATTGAAAGTCGAATGTTTTAGTGGTAATTTGACATTCGCTACTTTTTTCGTAGCTTTTCTTTAAGGATTTTATTAACCAGTTGGGGGTTGGCTTTACCCTGGGTCTTTCTCATTACCTGCCCCACCAAATGTCCTAAGGCTTTCTCTTTGCCTTTTCGATACTCTTCTACGGCCCCTGGGTTCTCCTTTAATACCTCCTCAACCACCTTGCCAATCCCTTTCTCATCAGTAATCTGGACCAATTTCTTCTCTTCGACAATTACTTGAGGATTCTTTCCTGTATCAAACATCTCCTCAAATACTGTTTTCGCAATCTTACCAGAAATTGTTCCTTTCTCCATTAATTTCAAAAGTTCTGCCAACTGCCCAGGAGAAACCGGGGATTCCTCTACCTCTCTATTCACTGCATTCAATCTTCCCAAAAGCTCTACCATTACCCAGTTGGTAACCGCCTTCGGGTTACTGTACAGTTTAACTACTTGTTCAAAATAGTTGGCCAGTGCCTTCTCGGCGGTGAGTACCCCTGCATCGTATTCTGAAAGCCCGTATTCTCTGACAAGGCGTTCCCGCCGTCTACCAGGAAGCTCTGGAATGGTCCTTCTGACTTTTTCTATCCATTCCTCCTCAACTATTAAGGGCACCAGGTCTGGTTCTGGAAAATAACGATAGTCATGGGCCTCTTCTTTGCTCCTCATGGGCGATGTCCTTTCCCTTCTCTCATCCCAGAGTCTTGTCTCCTGAACAATCCTCTGTCCATTCTCCAATGCCTTAATCTGCCTGTTAACTTCGTATTCCAGGGCTTTCTGGATGGCTTTGAAGGAATTCATATTCTTAACTTCTGCTTTCACTCCCAGTTCTTTCTCCCCAACAAATCGTACAGAAGCATTCGCATCGCAGCGGAGCGAACCCTTTTCCATATCGCAATCTGATACCTCCAAATACCTGAGAATATTTTTCAATGTGGTAAGATACGAATAGGCTTCTTCAGGGCTTTTGATATCAGGGGAGGAAACTATCTCCAGAAGTGGAACGCCACAGCGATTGAAATCGACGAGACTTCCATCAATTTCCCGGGAACCAATATAGTGGAGGAGTTTTCCGGCATCCTCTTCTAAATTAATTCTGGTTATGCCAACTTTCCTTCTTCCACTATCAGTTCTAATTTCAAGGTAGCCATTTTGAGCCAGGGGCTGCTCGTACTGGGAAATCTGGTAATTCTTGGGCAAATCAGGATAGAAATAGTTCTTACGCGCAAATATTGAACGTGAAGCAACTCCGCAGTTTAGTGCTAAGGCGCTCTTAATTGCATATTCAACCGCCTTCTTATTGACTACAGGCAGTATCCCGGGCATACCTGTGCAGACGGGACACGTATGCGTATTTGCCGGTGCACCAAATTCAGTTGAGCACCCACAAAATAACTTAGACTTTGTCTTCAGCTGGACATGGACTTCTAAGCCAATTATAGTTTCATACTTTACCATTTATACACTCGGAAGCCCTCAAGATTCGAAATCGTCGCCTCAAAATTTCCAAGATTATAAAGCACAATAGTTCTTTTGATATAAGGATCCCATTGTTGCTCAAGAGCAAAACCTACAGTTCTGGCTTTCTCTTGTGCCAGTCTGTATTCTTTTCATATGTATAGGCTATGCGAAGCAGAACCTCCTCATCGAAAGGCTTCGCCAGAAGTTGTAGTCCAATGGGAAGTCCTTTCTTGCTAAATCCACAGGGCTGAGAAATTCCAGGAATACCAGCTAAATTTGCAGAAATGGTAAATATATCTGATAAATACATCTGCAAAGGGTCATCAATCTTCTCCCCAATCTTAAATGCTGGAGTGGGAGCCGTTGGCGTCACAATGGCATCTACTTTTTCGAAGGCCTCGTCGAAATCTTTTTTAATCAGAGTGCGCACCTTCTGGGCTTTCAAATAGTAGGCATCATAGTAGCCACGAGACAAAGCATAAGTGCCGAGCATTATCCTCCTTTTAACTTCTGCACCAAATCCTTCACCCCGTGTCTTCTCATACTCTTCCAATAAGTCCTCTGTTTCTGGAGAACGGTAACCATACCTCACTCCATCATACCTGGCCAGATTGGCACTGGCCTCGGAGGGAGCAATCAGATAGTAGACCGCCACTCCATACTCAGTATGGGGAAGAGATATCTCTATGATTATTGCTCCCATACTTTTCAGAAGCTGTATTGCCTGTTTCACTGCCCTTTCCACTTCCACGTCCAGGCCCTTAACAAAATATTCTTTGGGAATTCCTATCTTAACGCCTTTAACATCTTCTATTAAAGATTTGGTAAAATCAGGCACATCCACATTAACTGAAGTGGAATCGTTTTCATCGTACCCAGAAAGAACATTCATCAGAAGGGCCACATCTTCCACATCTTTACCAAAAGGACCTATCTGGTCCAATGAGGAGGCAAAGGCAACCAATCCATACCGGGAGACCCTGCCATAAGTAGGCTTTAATCCCACTACCCCACAACAGGCTGCTGGCTGGCGAATAGAACCTCCTGTATCAGAACCTATCGCCAGAATTGTTTCATCGGAAGCCACTGCTGTTGCCGAACCACCGGAAGACCCACCGGGAATATAGTTCAGATCCCACGGGTTACGGGTTATTCCAAAATAGGAATTTTCGGTTGAGGAACCCATGGCAAATTCGTCCATATTTGTTTTCCCTATAAAGACTGCTCCTTCATCTCTCAATCTCTTAACCACTGTAGCCTCATAGGGCGAGATGAAATTTTCCAGTATGTGGGAAGAGCAAGTCGTTCTTACGTTCCTGATACACATATTGTCTTTGATGGCAACAGGAATGCCTGCTAGTCGGCCTCGGAATTCACCTTTTCTCATCTTCTCATCGATGTTTCTTGCCTGAAGTAAAGCTTCTTCCTCAGTTAAGGTAACGAAACTACGAAGTTTATCCTCTACGTGACTAATTCTGTTATAAACGGACCTCACAATCTCCTGGGAAGAAATCTCTCTTTTCTCCATCTTCTCCGATAATTTGTGTGCAGTCAGTTCGTGTAGTTCCATTAACTTTTCCTCTCAACGATTATCTTCTCGCCATCTTTTACTTTTCTCCAATCCTTTGGATTTCCCAAAAGTCTACCAATAAGGTTCACCGGGCTGGCTGGCCTTATCTCAGTCTTTGTAGAAGCAGGAGTCTTTCCAAAGAAAATACAGAAACCATCTCCTTGAGGCCAGTAACCCAGGTCCCCTTCCTGGACAACATCCACAGCTTCTTCTGGACCCATCTTCACCGGAATACCAAAGTATATCTCCTCTCCCCAGGTATTGACTTTTGCCTCAATAGGGAGAGAATCCCAGATGACGTTTGCCGTCTTTGTCTCAAAGAGTTCTGCCTCCATAGTAACCTTTTCTGTCTTTATCCTAATATTCTTTACCATCCCTCTTCCCATACACCCGATTTCATCGGGGAGTACCTTTCCCTTTAGTCCCGATTCATCCGGACAGCTATACCGTTTGAAAGATAGTTTGTGAAGAGCTCTTGGAATTTTAGCCAAAAAACGAGGACGGCTCGTCTTCTTTCAAAAAATGACTCTGACCCCTTTTTCTGACCCCTTTTTCTATTAAGAAATTCCTAAGCGATGGACAAACTATCTTTTAATTCTATTCTATGACCGTTTTCACCTTAAAGTGGCTATATTCCACTTCTGGAGCATTGGCTAGAATCTCTTCCTGCTTCAAAGACGGTTTTACCTTGTCCTCACGGAAAACGTTTGATAAATGCAGTACGTGGGAAGTGGGCTCTACTTTTTCTGTAGCCAGCTCGTTCAGTTTATTAATGTATTTCAAAATATCTCCTAGTTGCTTTGTATACTTCTCTTTTTCCTCTTCAGTCAATTTTAATTTCGCTAACCTAGCAACATATTCAACTTCCTTTTCAGTAATCATTTCTCTCTGCCTTGTCGCTTTTTTTTCTTCTAAACTCTCTCTATCGGTGCATATTTTACTAAAAGTTTCTTCCACTGACCATTTTCGAAAAGAACGATAATCTTTGTATCATCACCAGAACCACTCCGTTCCAATATTCTGCCCAAACCGAACTCCTCATGCCTGACCAAAGCACCAACCTGCCACTGATCAGCTTGAGCCTGGCTGAAGAGAGAGGGTCGAATATTTTTCCCCTCAGCCATCTCAGAGGAAATTTCTCCCTTTAAGAGACCCGCCTTCTCTCCCAGGAGGCCAGCCTCTACCACAAAACGAGAGGACATATTCCACCTCCACTGTCCGTAAAGTCTCCTCTGGTTTGCTGAAGTCAGATAGAGTCTCTCCTTGGCTCTGGTCATCCCTACATAACATAATCTCCTCTCCTCTTCCATCTCTGCCTGGTCATAAAGGGCGTCGGCGTGAGGGAAGAGACCCTCTTCCAAACCGGTAATGAAGACCACAGGAAATTCCAGCCCCTTAGCTAAATGGACTGTCATCAGAGTCGCCGTATCTTTCCCCTCATCCCAGATATCTATATCAGTAATTAAAGATACCTGCTCCAGAAAAGCTTCTATGGTCTTATCTTCTGACTGTTCTTCAAATTCTCCAACTGCAGAGACCAATTCTTTTACATTCTCAATTCTGCTCTGAGCCTCAGCAGTATCCTGGCTCGCAAGTTCACTTAAGTAACCTGTAGTCTCTATTACCAGACGCGTTAACTCTTTCGCCATTAAATTTCTACTCTTCTCTCGTAGCTCCCCAATCAGGTTCATGAAATCTTCAAGACGGGAAGTGATGCGGGCAGGAACTGCCTTAATTTCCCGAACTTTTCCGAGAGTTTCAAAGAGCGATTTGTGGTATCTATGGGCATATTGTTCTAAATAGTTCATAGTTCTCTTGCCTATGCCACGATGGGGGACATTAAGTATCCTTTTCAGATTAAGAGAATCTAAAGGATTGACTATAACCCTTAAGTATGACAAAATATCTTTAATCTCCTTTCGCTCATAGAATCTGACTCCTCCCACAATGGCATAATTTATTTTGGCTTTCCTGAAGGCATCTTCCAGAACCCTCGACTGTGCATTAGTCCGATAGAACACTGCTAAGTCTCTCAAATTGTGGCCTTCTTCCATCAATCTAATTATTTCTTCTGCCACGAGATTAGCCTCAGCGATTTCGTTATCCAGTTGGGCGTACTCAACAGGCATTCCATCTTTCCGATTTGTCCAGAGCTTCTTTTCCTTTCGATATCTGTTATTCTTGACCACTCTCCAGGCCATATTGAGAATATTTTTTGTCGAACGATAATTCTGCTCCAACTTCATAACTTTAACATCTTTGTAGTCCTTTTCAAAATGTAAAATATTGCGGATGTCTGCCCCCCTAAAAGAATAGATTGATTGGTCATCGTCACCAACAACGCATATATTTTTATGTTTAGAAACTAAAAGTTTAGTCAATAGATACTGAGCGTGATTGGTATCTTGATACTCGTCAACCATGACATATTGGAACCGCTCCTGGTACTTCTTCAGCACCTCTTTTCTCTCTCTAAAAAGTCTAACCGCCTCCCTCAAAAGGTCACCGAAATCTAAGGCAGAGTTCTCATTTAGCTTCTTCTGGTAAAGTTGATAAATGTCGGCTACAGTTTTACGGAAGTGGTCATCAGAAGCTTGAGCATAAATGGTAAAGGAATCGGCATCGACCAGGTTATCCTTCGCCCTATTTATGAGTGCCGCAACTACTGTTACCTTAAATCTTTTCTCATCAATATCTAACTCTTTCATACACTCTTTGATTAAATTCAACTGGTCCATCTCATCGTAGATGACAAAGTGTCTATGCCCGCCAATCTTATCAATTTGTTCACGCAGAAGCCGTGCAGCAAATGAATGGAAGGTCGAAATCCAGACGCTCCTCCCCTTACCTCCCACTAAGCGGTCCACCCTTTCCCGCATCTCTCCTGCTGCTTTGTTGGTAAAAGTAACCGCCAAGATATTCCAGGGAGAGATACCCTTCTCAATTAGATAGCCTATGCGATGAGTAATTACTCTGGTCTTCCCGGAGCCCGCTCCAGCTAAGATGAGAAGGGGACCGTGAATATGTTCAACCGCTTCTCTCTGTGGAGGATTGAGATCATTCAATATGTTATAGCCTTTCGTTCTCCGCTCCATAGAACCACAACTACCCTATTTTCTTAGGTGATCACCCCGCTTGACCGGGACAAACTGCGTATCGCCCCTACATTTAAGCAGGGCCTCGGCTCGCCCTTACCTTCAATTACGGGTTCGATGAATCGAACCCCTACACTGACCTGTGAGAGCATTCAGTCAGGTGGCCATTATCAACCATATTATATAATGCAGACCTTCGCTCTGCTACTCCTCACATTCAAAATATACTTTGTGAAAAGCTTCGGGAATTTTAGCCGAAAAACGAGGACGAAATATTCCACTAATGTGAGAGAATTTGGTGTAGCGAGCGAACCAAAGCCCGAGCCAGCTATGCTTTCTCACTTTCACTCCATATAAGTTATGTATATCCGACGACCCTGACGCACAATATCAAAAATTACCCCTTCTGAAAGGTCTACCTGCTTAATCACTTTCTTAAACTCCGTAAGATTTCCTGTGGATTGCCTATTTACGCCCTTTATCAAATCACCTTCTAACAAACCCATCTCTTCAGCTTTACTCCCCATTTCTATCTCTACAATTACCACCCCTTCTGCATTTTCAATACGATACTTTCTGGCTAAAGCAGTGGTTAATGTCTCCACCTTCATTCCCAGCCACCGTTCAATTCTTCCTTCCTCTTCTTCTTTTTCTCCCTTCTCCTTAGCTTTTGCTTCCTCCATCATCTCCGGCATTTCTCCCAATTTTATGCTCAGGGGGATCTCCTTTTTTTCTCTAATTACCACTACTTTTACTTTCTTTCCCGGTTTTGTTCTGGCAACTATTTCCTGGAGGTCTCTTGCGTCTTTAACTTTGTGGTCTCCAAATTTTATAATCACATCATCTCTCTTCATTCCTCCCTTTTCTGCAGCAGAGCCTTCCATTACCCTATTCACCAAAACCCCTTTTGTGCTGGGAAGGTTAAATTGTTTGGCAATGACTTCGTCCACTTCCCTTATCTCTACACCCAACCAGCCACGCACAACTCTTCCCTTCTCAATTAAATCACTGAGAATTTCCTTAGCATTGTTAATGGGAATGGCAAACCCTATTCCGGCAAAAACTCCAGTAGGAGCATAAATTGCTGTGTTAATCCCGATGACCTCTCCTCTAATATTAACCAGCGGACCACCACTATTACCCCGGTTAATAGAGGCATCGGTCTGGATCATATCTCTATACTCTTTACCTTCAACATACAGCGATTGCCTCTTGGCACTAATCACACCTACAGTTACAGTCTGCTTTAATCCAAATGGAGAACCAATGGCTATCGCCCAATCTCCAATCCTGATCTTATCCGAATCGCCAAGTTTAGCAGCAGGAAATTTTCCCTTTGATTTTATTTTAATTATAGCTAAGTCAGTTCTCGGGTCCTTACCTACTACCTTACCGTCATATTTCTCCTCCTTGCCATTAGATTTAGATAATGTAACCTTAATCTCCTCTGCTCCAGCAATCACATGGTAATTTGTCAATATATAGCCCTGAGGGTCAATAATTACTCCCGAACCTGTTGCTTCAGCCCTTCGCTTAAACTCTCTCTTCCTGGGCTCCGGTCTCGTCCTTGGCCTTCCAAAAAATTCATCAAAAAAATGTTCAAAAGGGTCGCCAAAGTAGAATTGATAATAAGGAGCTTCCATTTTTACAATTTGTACTGCAGAAATATTTACCACCGAAGGTCTTACTGCCTGAGTCACATTGGTAAAAGCTTCTTGAAGATTAATCACTCCCTCAGGTACAGGTACAACTTCCTCAGAAGTGTTCTCCCTCTTGGGGAGGAGTATTTTCCCTCCTTCTCCCTTACCTTTGCAGGTTAACCCCAAAAGCAATGAAACAGACAAAAGCATCGCCAACATCCAAATCCAGATTTTAGACATCACTACTCTTTTCATTTTTCTCAACCTCCTTTAAATATTTTTT
>JBHIBS010000027.1:0-20318 GCA_046759165.1 bacterium
CGCCTGCGAGTCGGTGAGCAGGCAGGTCACCGAGTGAAGCGAAGCGAAAGGAGGGGAGGATTGAAAGGGAAAAGTATTGTACTTATTCTGGTATTACTGGTTCTTGGTCTGGTCACCTACAGGGTAGTAGAGTATAACATAGCAAAAAGAAGCATAAAGGAATCTCCGGAAGAAAAGGTCACTTCAATTAAGACTGTTCGGTCGACAAGAGGAGATATAGAAGAGATAATATCTCTCAACGGCGATATTCGCGGATTGAGGGAAGTGGACGTCTATACAAGGGTTTCGGGGAAGTTAATTGAGAAGGTTAAGGAGGAGGGGCAGAATGTTAAAAAGGGCGAAGTCGTCGCTCTGATTGACCGCGATGAACCTGCTTTAGGATTTACAAAAGCGGAAGTGAGAGCGCCTATTAGTGGGACGCTTATCAGATACTATGTTGATATAGGTGACTCCGTCATCCCTCAGGAACCAATGCCTCAGGAGCCCGTTCTGAATATTGCTTATATGGATAAAGTTAGGATTGTGGTTAATGTGGGAGAGAAGGATATTTCTAAAGTGAGAAAAGGAGAGAAGGTACGCATCTCCGTCGATGCTTACCCGGGAGAAAGTTTCCTGGGCACGGTTGTGAAAGTTGCTCCGGCGGTGGATCCCAGGAGTAGAAAACTGAAAGTTGAGCTGGAGATTGAGAACAAAGACCACAGGTTGAAGCCGGGAATGTTTGCTGATGTAGAGATAATATATAGGGAACATAGGAATGTATTGGTTGTACCCAGAATTGCAGTTCTGGAAAGGGAAGGGAGGAAGGTTCTGTTTACGGTTGAAGGTGATCGCGCTAATTTGAGAGAGGTCAGGACTGGGGTTAGTGACGGAGAGAAAATAGAGATTGTTGAGGGATTAACTAAAGGGGAGAGTGTGATTGTCGAGGGCAATTATGGGTTGACTGATGGAGCAAAAGTAGAAGTGGGAGGCATCTGATGAAGCTACCTGAATTTTCTGTTGAGCGCCCGGTAACTATAACTATGCTCATTCTAATTGTTGTAGTGGTTGGTGCTATCTCTTTGAGCAATTTGGGGCTCGACCTGATGCCTGATATAACCTATCCCGTGATGTCAGTAGTTACTTCCTACGAAGGTGTGGCTTCTGAAGAGATGGAGAACTTGGTGACAAAACCTATTGAGGAGGTGGTAGCTACTGTAAAGAATGTGAAGAAGGTTAAGTCTTTTTCTCAGGAAGCCTTATCTGTGGTAATGGCGGAGTTTGAGTGGGGAGCCAATTTAGACCTGTTGGCTCAGGATATTAGGGACAGGCTGGATATGATTAGTGATTTTCTTCCCGAGGATATGGATAAACCAATAGTAGTGAAGTTTGACCCTTCTATGATGCCTGTAAGTGCATTTGGGATTGTGGGAAAGAGGGACTTAAGAAGCCTTCGCCAGCTGACTAAAGATGTCTTTAAGGACAGCTTGGAACAGGTAGATGGAGTTGCCTCGGCAATGGTTTGGGGAGGAAGGGAGAGAGAGGTGAGAGTGGAAGTCGACCGGAAGAAGCTGGAGTCTTTAGGCCTTTCCTTAGGAGAGGTTAGCCGGAAACTGGCTCTGGAAAATCTCAACCTTCCAGCTGGTCACCTCAAATCAGGCTACCAGGAATATCTTCTGCGCACTGTAGGTGAATTTGAGTCTGTTGACGAGATCAGGGACATAGTGATTACTCTCAGAGGGAATGTTCCCATATATTTGAAGGATATTGCCACGGTTTCTGATACCTATCGAGATGTTCGTAGTTACGCCCGCACCAATAAAAGGAATAGCGTGCTGGTCGTAGTGAACAAGGAATCGGGAGCCAATACTGTGGCAGTTTCTAACGGTGTGAATAGAGCGCTTAAGGAGTTAAAAGGGAAACTTCCTCAAGATATAAAGTTCTATACTGTTTTCGACCAATCACGAATGATAAAGAGAATCCTTAAGGTGACTGGCTCAAATGCTATTTTAGGTGGTTTTCTGGCGGTTGTGATTCTCTTTCTTTTCTTGCATAATTTCCGTCCAACAATTGCCATAGCGTTAGCAATTCCCCTTTCTTTGATAGCCACTTTTATTCCTTTATATTTTCTCGGGTATACTCTCAACTTTATCACTATGATTGGAATTGCTCTGGGAGTAGGAATGATTGTGGATAATGGGATTGTGGTGATTGAGAACACTTTTCGCCATCTGAGCCTTGGTGAAGACTCGAGGATTTCGGCCAAATTAGGTGCCACTGAAGTGAGTAGGGCCATTACTACCTCAACTCTCACTACTGTGGCGGTCTTTCTACCGCTTCTATTCATAAAGGGAATTGCAGGGAAGCTCTTTACTCAGATGGCTCTAACCATATCTTTTGCCTTGGTTGCTTCCTTATTTGTGGCTCTGACTCTGGTGCCAATGATGGCTTCTAAGATTTTCAAGACAGGTCCAGCTAAAGGTTACGAGGTCAGTTTTGGGAGAAGAACTTTTAGTTATTTTAGAGAGAGATATAAAGGATTTTTACATAAGGTATTGGCTCGTCGGAAAAGAGTAGTCTTTTGGGCAATTATCCTCTTTTTAGTGAGTCTGGGTCTAATTCCCTTCATGGGGAAAGAGTTCTTTCCCAGTATAGACAATAATATGGCTTTTTCTATGGTAAAGATGCCTGTGGGAACCAATTTAGAGGAGACCGATAAGGTGGTCGGAAAGATTGAGGATATTATCCTGGCAGAGGAGGGTGTTCAGACTGTGGGTACTTACATTGGTCTCTCCGAGGGAACAAAACAGGATGCAGCTTTTGGTTGGGGGGCGACGGGAGTAAACGAAGCAGAAATTTTCATTCGCTTGGAAGATAAATTGAAGAGAAAACGCATTTCTAAAGAGATTGTTAATGATATTCGAGCTCAACTTCCCCAGATAGAAGGAGCTAAATATGAATTTATGGATATGGCTCAGTCGATGATTACGGGAGGAGGTGCTCGGGAGGCTTCTATTGAGCTTAAACTCTTTGGCAAAGACCTGGGGATACTGGAAAATGTTTCCCGAGTAATTATGGGAGCGATAGGGAAAATTGAGGGAGTCTATGATTTAGCAAGTTCCCTGGAGAAGGGAAGGCCAGAACTACAAATTATAATTGACCGTCAACGTGCATCCCAGCTGGGATTGACTGTTAGTCAAATTGCCTCTACATTGCAAACGGCGGTTCAGGGAAAGGTGGCTACATTGTTTCGCCAGGGAGGGGAAGAAGTTAATATCCGGGTCTCTCTTGATGAAAGGGGCAGAGGAAATCTCAAGGAGATTGAGAATATAATTCTTCCTTCTCCTCTGGGAGTGCTCGTGCGTTTGCAAGATGTTGCGGATATTCGAGAGGCTAGAGGACCGATAAGGTTGAATAGAGAGAACCAGAAAAGAATGGTCTCTTTAACTGCTAATCTCGGTGGCAGACACTTGTCAAAGGTAATAAAGGATGTAAAGAATAAGATAAGAAGAGTTGCTTTCCCGGAGGGCTACTTTGTCGACTATGGAGGACAAGCTGAGAAGATGCGAGAGACATTTGTAAGTTTAAGTCAGATACTTATTTTGGCGGTGCTTTTAGTATTTATGATTATGGCAGCACAATTTGAGTCTTTTACCCAGCCATTGGTTATTATGTTTACTGTTCCCCTCGCTTTAATTGGAGTTATCTTGGCTATTGTCATCAGCGGAAAGACTCTCTCCCTTCCCTCAGGTATAGGAGTAGTTGTCCTTGCTGGAATTATAGTAAATAATGGTATTGTTATGATTGATTACGTTAACCAATTGCGTAAGAAAGGAATGGAGAAGATGGAAGCAATCATCGAGGGTGCGGGGACGAGATTACGTCCGATTCTAATGACTGCTTCTACTACTATTCTGGCGATACTTCCGCTAGCTATTAACCGTGCCGAAGGTTCAGCAGCGCGCTCGGTGGTAGCTGTCTCTATAATGGGTGGATTGCTTGTCGGGTCTATTCTCACGCTGATAGTCATTCCCGCTCTTTATAGTCTATTCGAAAAGTGATAAATTAAAAATCTAGAAATATGGCGGTTCCTAAGAGGTTTCTCTTTTCATTATAGAATTGTCCTCTCCAATCGTTCCCCCTGTAGTAAACAAAAGTGACCCTGAAGTTCTTTTTCGCAGTCAATTTGGTTCCTACCTGAAGGCTAAAATCACAGGATTGATTAAAATCTCCTCTTATTTGGAGATCCAAAGCAGCATATGGATTGAACAAGTGCTTTATTAAAGGCAGCGTTTCCAGTTCGATTCCCCATTGGAGTGAAAGAGGAGAAGATGGTTCTGGTTGTCCGTGCAAGAGTAAAGAGGTTCCAGCATAAAGTCTAACGTTAAGAATTTCATAGAAGAGAACTACTTTTGCAAATTCTCGACTATAGATTATGGCTTTGCGGTTGGCTTTTTCAGTAAGGTGGCTTGATATATGACTGAACTGAAGCCTGGCAGAGAAGGGACCCCTTCTGAAGTCGATGGGAAAAGTGCCAAAGAGGTCTACAGTCTTTAATATAAATGTGAGTCCTCTCCACTCCCCTGAGGTAAGAGCGCATCCTCCCAGCCCGACGCGAAGTTGGTATTCCAGTTTATTAACTCCACTTTCAGGAGAGACCCTATATTTGGTTAATTCGGCTAACTTTGCTATATGTCCTATGTATCCATCGAATCCAACATATTTAGATCCCTCTTCCTTATATATTACAGTACCAAATTTTACCTCTCCTGGATCGGCAAGCAAATTTCTAAAGCTCGCACCAGAAGGAAAGAGTTCCCATTTAAAAGAGTAGTTACTCCGGCTTTCCGTGATTTCTCCAGCAGCATAAAGGGAGTGATTAAAGCAGAAAAAAACAGAGAGAAAATAACAAATCAGTAAAAATCTACAAATAGCTCTTTCCATTTTTTTAATTCTATAATTTAACGCCATAAGTAATTATATTCAAAATTTAAAAATTTGCAACAAAAAATGGAATTTTTCTGAACACCAAATCTAAAGCGATGAAGAGATCTTTTCGGAGCTCCCAAACGGGCCAATGAGTTGTTGACAAAAGAGGATAATTGTGTTATAAATAAAACAAAAATTTAGAGAGTGAAATAATTATGTATTCATTAGAACAAAGATTCAGAAAAGGTAAAATAGTGAGCTGGACCGGCCTTTGGGTAAACGTCTTTTTAACTTTATTTAAGATATTTGCCGGAATTTCGGGAAGGAGCCAGGCGATGCTTTCTGATGGTTTCCATTCTCTTTCAGATATTTTTGCTGGCATATTAGCTTTAACCAGTTTGAAAATTTCTGAAAAGCCCGTTGATAAAGACCACCCTTATGGACACGGAAAAGCCGAATCAATAGCAGCACTTTTTATCAGTTTCATGTTGTTCGGAATGTCCATAGTGCTTTCTTATCGTGCACTGAGCGCTATTTTTTTAAAGATTAAGATTGTGCCAGGCCTTTTGCCTCTATGGGCTGCTTTGGTTTCCATTGCAGTCAAAGAATCGTTATTCAGATATGCTTATTATATAGGCAAAAAATTTGACAATTTAGTCATCTTGGCCAGCGCCCATGATCACCGTGCTGATGCACTTTCTTCTGTAGCAGCTTTGGTTGGGATAACAGGTGCCAGACTTGGATACACTTTCCTCGACCCTCTGGCTGGCTTCGTTGTTGCAGTGTTCATTTTTAAGATGGGAATAGACATTCTTGGCTCATCTATGAGAGAACTGATGGACACTTCTCTTCCAGAAGATTTTATTGACGAAATTAAAAAGGTCACATTGAGTATAGATGGGGTAAAAGAAATCGATGATATCAGGACGCGTCGCATAGGTTGGAGAAATTCAATAGATTTGAGCGTTGAAATTGACGCCCATTTGTCTATAGAGGAAGGGCATCGGATTTCCAATCAAATCGAGGAATTGCTACTTCAGAAGTTGAAAAATATTGGTAACATAATGATTCATATAAATCCAAGAGCTGAAGATAGAGAAAAAAAGAATAAAAAGCTAGAAATTATCACCAGGATTTTACAGAGGCACTACTATAAATTTGTAAATTTTCATGATTTATCCATAGTAAGAAAAGGGAGCGAACAGCAGGCTTATCTCCATCTTGTCTTGGCGAGGAAAATTAGCGTTGAACAAGCTCACCGGATATGCGACCACCTGGAAAAGGATATAAAGAGGGAACTCCCTAATCTTAAAGTGCTAATCCACGTGGAGCCCGCATAAGCAAGAGGTGAAAAATGGCAGAGATCAATAAATCACGGGAAACGTGGAGAACAAAGATTGGGATTATCCTTGCAGTTGCCGGCTCGGCAGTCGGGATAGGGAACTTTTTGCGTTTTCCCGTCCAGGCAGTCCAGAATGGCGGTGGCGCATTTATGATACC
The DNA here is from genome assembly GCA_046759165.1 of bacterium. Lineage (GTDB taxonomy): Bacteria > UBA6262 > WVXT01 > WVXT01 > WVXT01 > JBHIBS01. Next base: position 6,406 of record JBHIBS010000027.1, read on the forward strand.
GTACTTTATTTCTTTTCTCCTTCTTGGGATCCCTTTAATGTGGATAGAGTGGACTGCTGGCAGATTCGGTGGAGGATTCGGCCATGGCACAGCCCCGGGTATTTTCCATTCGATGTGGCAGAAGAACCGTTTCATTAAATATTTTGGTGTTATAGGCATTTTTGGTCCTATTCTCATCTTCATATATTATACCTATGTTGAGTCGTGGTTACTGGGTTATGCATTTTTTTCTATCACCGCGCGCTACGCTTCAGCAACCACACAGCAGGCGATGCAATCGTTTCTACAAGGTTACCAGGGGTTGCAATCGAACGAGTATTTTCGTAGTATTGGCTGGGCATATCTATTTTTCATAATTGCATTTTCATTAAATATCTTCGTAATTTATTATGGCATTCGTAAAGGGATAGAAAAATTATGTAATTGGGCAATGCCCATACTATTAATCTGTGGAATTATCCTGGCTGTTCGTGTGTTAACTTTGGGAATACCCGATTTATCAAGGCCGGACTGGAACTTACTTAATGGATTGGGATTTCTGTGGAATCCAAATTTTGCCGCTTTAAAGAGCGCCAAGGTTTGGCTTGCTGCTGCTGGTCAGATATTCTTCACTCTCAGTGTTGGAATTGGCGTAATTCTTACTTATGCGAGTTATTTGACTAAGCGGGATGATGTTGCTCTTTCTGGATTAACTGCGGCAGCAACAAATGAATTTGCTGAAGTTATTTTGGGCGCAAGCATCGTTATTCCGGCAGCTTTTGTATTCTTTGGTTCTCGCGAGATTGTAAATATTGCTCAAAGTGGGGCCTTCAATTTAAGTTTCGTTACTATGCCGCTAATTTTTCAGAGGATTCCTCTGGGTGCAATCTTTGCTTTTTTGTGGTTTACACTTCTCTTTTTGGCTGGTGTGACTTCCAGCGTTTCTTTGGCCCAGCCTGGGATAAGCTTTTTGGAAGACGAGTTCGATATAACCAAGAAGAAATCAGCAACTATATTTGGAGTAGTTACATTTATTCTTTGCCAACCATCTATTTTTTTACTAGGAAAAGGAGTGTTGAATGAACTCGATTTTTGGGGAGGGACATTTTGTCTGGTGCTTTTTGCTACTATTGAGACGATAGTGTTTGCTTGGATTTTTGGCATCGACCGTGCCTGGGAAGAGATTCATCACGGAGCAGATATTGTTATTCCCAAATTCTATAAGTTTATCATCAAATATATCACTCCACTATTTTTGCTTTTCATCCTTGGATTCTGGCTAGTTAAGGAAGGATTACCTACGATAACAATGAAGAATATCACTCCAGAGCAATATCCATACGTTTTATTCATAAGGGTCTTAATACTAATAATATTTATAGCCTTAACAATTTCTGTAGCATACGCATGGAAGAAGAGGAAAAAATGACAAGTTCGGGTTGGTTTTTTCTGGTCTTTTCTTGGTCAGTCATATTTCTTCTTTTGATATTCTGTTTTTATCATATCTTAAGAAAGAAATAAATTCTTAAAGGTAATTCAAAAACGTTAATTAACCGCCCATTTTATAAACAGGGCGGTTTCTTATTTGGGTTGACAAAGGCATTTAAATCTGGTATAAATTAGACGACAACTTCTTATTTTTCTATTTCAGCAATAGCTTAGGTAAGTAAATAGAAAAATTACTATTGTTCCCTGCTGGCCCATAAGGAGGAGGGGGTTGATAGTCTCGATTTTCCATCGAGACACTTGAGAGGATTCCACGGAGTGGAAGCTGATGCGCCCGTAGCTCAGCTGGATAGAGCGTCGGACTTCGAATCCGCAGGTCGTGCGTTCGAATCGCACCGGGCGTGCCAGATAAGACAAGGGAGTTTTAAATATATATCTTTTGGGCCATTAGCTCAACAGGTAGAGCAACTGCCTCTTAAGCAGGAGGTTGGAGGTTCGATTCCTCCATGGCCCACTTGCCGCGGTGGTGAAATTGGCAAACACGCTAGGCTTAGGACCTGGTCTCCAATTATATGGAGTTGAGAGTTCGAATCTCTCCCGCGGCACCACCTAGGGTCAAAATCGCTATGGAAAATTTAAAAGTAGAAATGTTCAAGAAAAGCGAATGTGAGCTTGTTTTCAAAATCGAGATTCCTCAGGCAGAAGTAGAGCAGGAAATGGAGTCGGCATATAACCGGATTCAAAGGGAGGCTGTTATACCCGGTTTCCGTAGAGGGAAGGCACCGTCTCCTTTATTGAGGGAGAGATTTAAGTCCCGTTGCCAGGAAGCTGTTTTAGAATCGCTTGTCCCAGGTGCATTATCTCAGGTGGTAAAAGAGAAGGGAATCGACCCTGTTGTTCCGGCAAAGATTTCTGACCTTAAAGTCGATTTTGATAAAAGGGGCCCGATATCTTTTCAGGCAGCTGTTGAGGTGATGCCTCATTTTGACCCACGGGATTATAAGAGACTGAGGATAAAAAGAGAGACAAAAGTCGTGGGAGATTCTGAAGTAGGGAAGAGTCTGAAGGAACTACAGAAAAGGAATGCCCAGGTTGTGGTCTCCGGAGATAGCGTGGTGGATAGAAAAAGTTATGTAGTAATCGATTATCAAGGGTTCGATAATGGTAAGCCCTTGGATAGTCTGCGGGGAGAAAATCAGTTGATAAGCATTGAAAACCCCATTTTTCTCCGGGAGTTCTCTGAAGGATTGATTGGCATGGGAAGAAATGAGGAAAAAAATCTTGAAGTTAGCTTTCCTGATAATTATTATAACAAAAAGCTGGCTGGACGTAAGGCTCTCTTTAAGATAAAGGTTAAAGAGATTAAACACATGCAATTACCGGAAATCGACGATGCTTTTGCTCAGGGATTAGGTGTTAAATCTTTGAGAGAACTGAAGGAGAAATTGAGGAAAAATTTGATTGGGCTGGAGGAGCATAGAGCAAGAGAGGCGATGAAAGAACAGATTATTGACAGGCTAATTGAGAATAACCCGGTGGCGGTTCCCTATTCTCTGGTCGAAAAACAGCTCGATTATTTGGTCTCAAAGATGAAGGCTTACCTCCAGAGTCGTGGGCTTACTTCGAAAGATATCGGGGCGGGTGAGGAAGTTCTGCGGAAGAAATATCGTAACCTCGCGGAAAAAGAGGTCCGAAGCGCTTTAATTCTTACCAGGATAGCTGAGAAAGAGAATATCCAAGTCGATTCCAACGAAATAGAGAAGGAAATAGAGGAAACAACAAAATCAACCAAAGAGAAAGAAGAAGAGGTAAAGAGATATTTTTATGAAAATATAGACCAAATCACAAGCAGAATGAAAGAGAATAAAGTATTTGACTTTTTAATAGAAAATGCTAAAATTGTAAAGGAGAAGATGAAATAAGTTGAATTCCATGGTAGCACAGGTCGTGAGAACCTACCAGGAGAGTCTCCGAAGGTTGGGTTATTTAGAATTACAAATAGAAAACGCATGTTTAGGAGGTAGAATATGAAGCTAAAAACTTTCGGGCAGTTAATTCCGATGGTGGTCGAGCAGTCACACAGAGGAGAGAGAGCCTTTGATATTTATTCCCGTCTTTTGAGGGATAGGATTGTCTTTTTGGGTACCCCTCTAACGGATGAAGTTGCCAATGTGATTATTGCTCAATTGCTGTTTCTAGAGGCAGAGGACCCGGATAAAGACATTTCCTTATACATTAACTGTCCTGGAGGAGTAGTAACTGCCGGTCTTGCGGTTTATGATACAATGCAATATATTAAACCGGATATCTCTTCCATATGTATAGGTCAGGCAGCCAGTATGGGAGCACTTCTTCTCTCCGCAGGGTCAGAGAATAAGCGATATGCCCTGCCCAATTCCCGCATAATGATACATCAACCTCTAGGGGGAGTACAGGGTCAAGCAACTGATATTGGAATTCAAGCTAAGGAAATTATGCGTATGAAAGCCAAGATGAATGAGATTATGGCGAAACATACGGGTCAACCCCTGGCGAAGATAGAGAAGGACACAGACCGCGATTTCTTTATGACGGCCGAAGAGGCAAAAACCTATGGTCTGGTTGATGAAGTAATTGAGCAGAGAAGATGAAAGGTGTGCCCGGAATTTGGTTTGCTCGCGGAGAATTTTTTGGTCTTTGACCACTGCCTGCCTAAACAATCGACGTAAAAGAATGTATAATTGATACTGAGGTTATAAATAAAGAGAAGAAGCCAGCGTTAGTACAAAATAAAATAGTACAGAAAGGAAGGCTGAATTGATTACACCAGAAAGGCCTAAAAAATCGATTGTGATACCCAATGTCTTACCCCTTCTGCCAGTAAGAGACGTGGTAATATTCCCTTATATGGTTCTTCCATTAGCGGTAGGACGGTCTAAGTCGATCAGAGCTTTAGAAGAAGGGATGGCACGAGACCACTTAATTTTCCTTGTGACTCAGAAAAAGATTCAAACCGAAGACCCGGGGAGGGATGACCTCTATTCGGTAGGGGCAGTGGCAGAAATTCTCCAGCTTTTAAAGATGCCTGACGGTACGGTTAAGATCCTCGTCGAGGGTTTAGAAAGGGGGAAAATTGTAGACTTTATTCCTCAACAGGGATTTGTTCAGGTGAGGATTGAGAGGCCTTTAGAAGCATATGTTCCGAACCAGGAACTTGAGGCTTTGATGCGCAATGTGGTAGCCCTGTTTGAACGATATGTGAAGTTGAATCGTCGTATTCCCATAGAGACTATAATGTCAGTTTCAAACATTGAAGATCCCAGCCGTTTAGCTGATGTTATTGCATCTCATATCTCGATCAAAATATCTCAGGAACAGCTTATTCTGGAAGCATTGGATCCCAAGAAGAGGCTTATAGAGTTGTCCAAAATTTTGACCGCTGAGAATGATATTCTCTCTATCGAGAAGAAGATTCAGGTTCGGGTGCGTGACCAGATTGAAAGCACACAGAAAGAATACTATCTGCATGAGCAGATGAAGGCAATTAAGAAAGAATTGAAAGAGAAAGATGAATACGGAAGGGAAGTAGATGAACTGAGAGAGAAAATCAAAAAATCTAAGGCACCTCCTGAGGTAGTAAAGCAGGCAGAGAAAGAGATTTCTCGTCTGGAGAAAATGATGCCTTTCTCTCCAGAGGCCACGGTAATTAGGACTTACCTGGACTGGATAATCAAGGTGCCTTGGGGCATCAGGACCAAAGACCATCTGGATATTGGAAGAGCTGAGAGGATTTTGAACGAAGACCACTATGGGCTGGATCAGGCCAAGCAGAGAATAGTAGAATATTTGGCAGTATGCAAGTTAACAAAAAAGTTAAAGGGCCCGATTATCTGTTTTGTTGGTCCACCGGGCACAGGCAAGACATCTCTGGGGCGTTCGATTGCTCGTGCATTGGGTCGCAAGTTCATTCGTATGTCGCTGGGAGGAATACGCGACGAGGCTGAGATTCGTGGCCACCGAAGGACATATATTGGTGCTATGCCCGGAAGGATAATTCAGTCGCTGGGCAAAATAAAATCGAGAAACCCTGTATTTCTACTCGATGAAGTGGATAAGATGGGTCAGGATTTCAGGGGCGATCCAGCTGCGGCTCTTTTAGAAGTTCTGGATCCCGAACAGAACAACACTTTTTCCGATCACTATTTAGAGGTGGAATTCGATTTATCCGATGTGATGTTTATTACAACTGCCAACACTCTCTACACGGTTCCGGCATCTTTAGCTGACCGAATGGAGGTTATTAAGTTCCCTGGCTACACGAAAGACGAGAAGATTAAGATTGCCCAACAATTCCTCGTGCCCAAACAGATCAAGGAAAATGGGTTAAGTTCGGACAAATTAATTATATCGGAGGGGGCCTTAAATTTGATAATCCGCGATTATACCCTTGAGGCGGGAGTAAGAAACTTGGAGAGGGAGATAGCAAATGTCTGCCGGAAGGTGGCGAAAGAGTTGGCATCGGCGAAGGGTAGAAAAGTTGTAACAATTACTGCGAGAAACCTTCACCATTATTTGGGCGTCCCCAAGTACCACAGGGACAAGCCGGGCCAGAACGAAGTGGGCGTAGCCACTGGACTTGCCTGGACAGAATTGGGTGGAGATACTATTTCTATCGAAGTTTCAATTATGAGGGGTAAAGGTAGTCTCACCCTTACAGGGAAACTGGGGGAAGTGATGAGGGAATCTGCTCAGGCAGCACTTTCTTATGTGCGGTCCGGTGCTGATAAGTTAGGTTTACCCCAGGATTTTTACAAGAATAGCGAGATTCACATTCATGTCCCAGAGGGGGCGATTCCCAAAGATGGTCCATCGGCGGGGATTACTATGGCAGTTGCTTTAGCTTCAGCATTAACCAACAGGCCAGTTAAGAAGGATGTGGCTATGACTGGAGAGATAACTCTAAGGGGGCGGATTTTATCCATAGGTGGATTTAAAGAGAAAGTGCTGGCAGCTCATAGGTCGGGAATAAAAACAGTTATATTTCCACAGGAAAATGAGAAGAACCTGGAAGAGATTCCAGAAGAGATCAAGAATAAGTTGAAATTCGTACCAGTTAAGAACATAGATGAAGTATTGAGAATATCTCTAGTTCCCGGGGAAAAGAGAAAAGCAAGGATAACCAGACGAAAGAGATTAAGCCGTTTACCATTAGCCCAAAGGTTACCCGGACTACAAGCCAAAGGAAAAACAAAACAGGAAAACAAAAGAGAGAACTAAGAATCGAGAACTAAGGTGGAAAGTATTTATTTTTTCGTGATCTTAGTTTAAGTTTTTAGTTCTTAATTTTTATCCAGGGAGCAGAAAAATGAAAAAATATCTTTTAACGCCAGGTCCCACTCCTGTTCCGGAAAGGGTGCTTTTAGCCTTAGCTCAGCCAATTATTCATCACAGAACTCCGGAGTGCGGTCAAGTTCTTTCTGAAGATATAGAAGGTCTGAAATACGTATTTCAAACGAAAAACGACCTTTTGATTTTTACAGCTTCAGGAACTGGCGCGATGGAGGCCTGCGTGGTTAACCTCCTCTCTCCGCAAGACAAAGTTTTAATTGTTAATACTGGTGCGTTTGGCAGAAGATGGGTAAATATTATTAAGTCATTTGGAATTGAGCCAGAAGTTATTGAATATCCCTGGGGTAGAGTAGCCAGGTCCAAGGATGTGGAGAAGAAACTAAAGGATATACCAGGAATTAAAGCTGTATTTACACAAAATACAGAAACCTCAACGGGTGTGGTCAACAATATTGAGACAATTGGCAGGATAGTGGCAGGAACGGAGGCTGTCTTGGTAGTCGATGCGATAAGTGGGCTAGGGGGACAGGAGATGAAGACCGACGAGTGGAATGTAGATGTGGTAGCGAGTGGTTCTCAGAAAGGGCTGATGCTCCCCCCAGGATTGGCTTTTGTCAGTATTAGCCAGAAGGCTTGGAAACTTGTAGGAAATTCTAAGTTGCCAAAGTTTTACTGGGACTTTAAGGCATACAAGAAGTTTCTCGAGGAGAAAAAACAGACACCCTACACTTCGGCAGTGGGCTTGTTGCTGGGATTGCAGGAATCTTTGAGAATGATAAAAGAAGAAGGGCTGGACCAAATCTTACGGCGCCATGCGATCTTGGCTTCTGCTACAAGAGCAGGAGTGGAGGCAATGGGTTTAGAGCTCTTCGCAGAGGCTCCTTGCAATGTGGTTACAGCAGTTAAGGTGCCGGAAGGAATCGATGGAGTGCGGCTGGTTAAAATGATGCGTGATGAGTATGGAGTTGGAATTGCTGGCGGTCAAAGAGAATATAGAGGCAAGATTTTCCGCATTGCACATCTGGGCTACATGGATAGATTTGATGTAATAATCGGGCTTTCGGCTCTGGAAGTAGCATTGAGTAAACTAGGATATAATATCGAAGCAGGAAAAGGGATAGCTGCGGCAGAGAAGGAATTCCTGAAAATATAGTTAAGGCTCTGTAGGATTCGATTTGTCGAACCCGTAATTGGATCTAGCTCGAGAGCGAAGTTCTGCTTTATAAATGAACTGATTCACTTAGATAATAACCCTGTGCGGAAGGGGTCGCTGGAGCGACGAATAAGGAGCTCCGTGTTAGCGACGGGCGCGAGACGGTGAGCGCCCCGGGTTGAGGTTTCCCCTATTGAGCACAGGCTGATTCACATAAGGAGGTTTTCGTGAAGGTATTAGTTAGCGATAATTTAGCGGAAGAAGGTATAGAGTTATTGAGGGGAAATCCCAATATTACAGTTGATGTAAAGCCTAAAATGGAATCGCAAGAGTTGATAAAGCACATCAGCGAATACGATGCTCTTCTTGTGCGAAGTGCAACTAAGGTGACGGGAGAGGTAATCGACGCAGCAAAGAATTTGAAAGTCATTGGACGAGCGGGAGTGGGAGTGGATAATATCGATGTTGAGGCAGCAAGTAGGAGGGGTATCCTGGTAATGAATACGCCCGGCGGAAATACCATTTCTGCAGCAGAACATACAATGAGTATGCTCTTAGCATTATCCCGCTGTATTCCCCAGGCTAACGTATCCCTGAAGAGTAGGCAGTGGGAAAAGAAAAAATTCCTAGGAACCGAAATTTTCAAAAAGACCCTGGGCATAGTCGGAGTGGGTAGAATCGGAGCTGAAGTTGCAAAAAGGGCGCAGTCTTTCGGAATGGAGATAATAGCTTACGATCCCTATATTTCTAAGGCCCATGCGCGAGAGATTGGCGTTAAATTGGTTAGTTTTCCGGAACTTATTAAACAGGCAGACTATATAACAATTCATGTTCCATTAACTTCTGAAACTAAACACATATTTAATAGAGAAACCATCAATCAGATGAAGGAAGGAGTGAAGATTATAAATTGTGCTCGTGGTGGAATCATAGATGAAGCTGCCTTAGCAGAAGGAGTGAAGTCAGGTAAGATTGGTGGGGCAGCTCTCGATGTTTTTGAGAATGAACCACCTTTTGATAGTCCCATTTTGGGTTTGGAGAATATAATTGTTACACCACATTTGGGAGCTTCAACCGAAGAGGCTCAGATTAACGTGGCAAGAGATATTGCACTGCAAGTTTTAGATTTTCTTAACAAAGGCATTGTTCGCAATGCAGTTAACATGCCAGAATTAGACCCTGAGAAAATGAAGACCTTGGGTCCCTATATCGGTCTTTGTGAGAAATTAGGGAGGTTACAGGCCCAGATAGGCGAGGGAGGGTTTACTCAGATTGTCGTCCAATACTCAGGAGAGATTCTCCATCACGAGATTAAGCCTTTAACCATTGCACTGCTTAAGGGGCTTCTGGAGCCAATTTTGGAAAGGGAAGTCAATTTTGTCAACGCTCCTTTAATTGTCCAGGAGAGGGGGATTAAAGTTATCGAGTCTAAAGTGAGCAAGGTGGAAGATTTTGCCAACTTAATAGTGGTCCAGGCAATGACAGAAAAAGGTGAGAATACGGTTACCGGGACTCTTCTGGGGAAGAAAGAGCCTCGTCTGGTAAGAATTGGCGAGTTCGATTTGGACGTTATTCCTGAAGGATATATGCTACTCTGTTCAAATTTGGACAAGCCGGGAGTAATTGGTAAAATAGGAACAATTTTGGGAAATAGAAAGATTAATATAGCCGGGATGCAGGTAGGGAGAAAAACAGTTGGTGGAAAAGCGCTAACCATCATTAATGTAGATTGTAATATTTCAAAAGAGGTTTTAAAAGAGATAGAAGGTATAGCCGAAATCCTCGAAGTAAAAATGGTAAACCTTTAACTTACAGTCCCGATTTTCAGTTGGGGCGCAAGGGGGGAGAACCACGTTCTCCCACTTGGGAGGTTTCTGCGGAGCAGAAACCGACGAGCCGGTAGCTCAGCTAGGTAGAGCAGCGGCCTTTTAAGCCGTTGGTCGCGCGTTCGATTCGCGCCCGGCTCATTAAAAAAGACAGACAAAAACCCGAATCTGCTTACAAATGAATGAGGAATTATTAAAATCGTATTGTCAGGCGTATAAGATAAGAGAAGATGAGCGGTGAAGATCAGAAGATTAAAACTTACAGGATTACATTTATTTCTATATTATCAGTAATTACTATCCTTCGTCTAATCTATGCTCGGCTCCTGCCTCTCTCCGCTGATGAAGCTTATTTCTGGCAATGGTCTCGCCATCTTGCTCTATCTTATTATGAACATCCTCCTATGACAGCGATTTTCGTAGCTCTTTTTACTTTGTTTAAAGACACATTACTTACAGTAAGATTGGCTCCTATAGTTTTGGTTTTGGGGACAACGATTCTTGTTTATCTTCTGGCTAAGGAGATGTTTCAGGATGAGAGGGTAGCTTTCTGGTCAGCTCTTCTTGTAAATATTGCTCCAATCTTTGCTGTGGGAGCGGTTATTACAACTACAGATTCTCCTCTTGGATTCTTCTGGATGCTCACTCTTTATTTTGTTTACAAAGCTACAAATTCCCAGAAGCAATACTGGTGGTGGCTTTCTGGATTAGCTTTGGGTTTTTCATTTCTTACAAAATTCATCTCTATTTTCATTCCCCTTTCAGTATTTTTATTTTTATTATTCTCTAAAGAAAAGAGAAAATGGCTAATGCGTAAAGAACCATATTTAGCATTTCTCCTGTCGCTTCTGGTCTTCAGTCCTGTTATTATCTGGAATGCTTCAAGAGGCTGGGTAACATTTAAGTATAATTTAGGAATGAGATATCTTTCTGGCGATGTTTCACTCAAATTTAAATATTTTCTTGAATACTTTGGAGGTCAAGCTCTTATTATCTCACCATTTCTATTTATAGGTTGCATGGCAGGGATAATCCATAGCGCATATAGAGGATTTAAGGATAATGATAACAAGTCTCTTTTTTTATTCTTTACTTCAATAGTAGTTATCTTAATATTTGGGATATATAGCTGGTTTGATCGTGTAGCTCCGCACTGGGTGGCTTGCGGTTATCTTACAGCCTTTATAGCTGCTGCGGTATTATTTTTTAGGTGGAAAAAAAAATTGTATCGAAGCCTCGGGATTGTAACTATCTCTTTTGGAATTTTTATGACGGTTTTTATACATGCTGTACCTGTTTATCCAAAAATTCTCACATCAATTGTAAAGAGTAAAGGAGGCGGTCCGAAAAGATTAGAAGTATTTCTTTCTGGCTGGATGAAGGATTTAGCTAAAAAGTTAAGTATGTTGAAGAAAGAGATGCCCGAAGATACATTCATATTATGTAGAGGTTATGCTTTAGCAAGTTATATGGCTTTTTATACTGATGGTCAATATGAGACCTATTCAATAGGTCAGAGCACCACACATGGGCATTCTTATCAATACTGGTCAGATTTCGATTCTCTTATTGGAAAGGATGCTATTTTTGTTAAAGGAGGAGAGAAAGAGAGCGGCTACATTAAAAAGTTGAGGCTTGCTTTTGATAAGATTAGGAAAGAACCTGTTTTTAAAGTTACAACGGACGGTGAAGTTATAAAGAGATTTTCTATCTGGCGTTGCTATAATTTTAAAGGGTTTAAGCAGAATGCGAGTTCAATAAATTGAACCCATAAAGTACCTCGATAAGCAAGATTATTAACTATTTCTGATCAAAAAGTTTATATATGAATAAATCAAAGCTTGCCGTTCTAAAAACTACTCCTGAAACTGTGCTCAAGGACATACAGAGGCTCGTAAGAATGGCAGATTTTGAACACGGGCTTCCCAAAGATAAGACAACTATCTTAAAAGATAATATATCGTGGCACTTCCCTTATATTAGTGCCAATACTACCCCATGGCAGATGGAAGGAACAATCCTAGCATTAATTAGCGCTGGTTATAAGGACATCACTGCAGTCCATAATAATACGGTAGTCACGGATCCTTACAAGGGTCAGGTAATGAATAAACTTTCTTCTATCTACAAAAAATATCATATAGAGGAAAGATACAATTTTATCCCCGAGGATATCCAATGGATTGACTATAAGCCAAAGACGAAGATGAGGGTACTCGACAGAATTTATCCTGAAGGTATTAAGGTACCTGAATACTTTATTGGCAAAAACATCATACACCTTCCCACAGTAAAGACCCATATATATACTACGACGACGGGTGCAATGAAAAATGCTTTTGGTGGACTTTTGAGCACAAAGCGGCATTATACCCACTGTGTTATCCACGAAACTCTTGTTGACCTGCTGGCTATCCAGAAGGAGATTCACACGGGTATCTTTGCTGTGATGGACGGCACTATATGTGGAAGTGGCCCAGGACCAAGGACAATGACACCTGTAGAAAAGGACTATATCCTTGCAAGCAGTGATAGTGTAGCCATAGATGCCGTTGCAGCTAAGATGATGGGTTTTGATCCTATGAGCATACCATATATACGCATGGCCCACGAAGATGGCCTGGGTTTGGGAAGAATTGAGGAAATAGAGATTGTTGGAGAAGATATCTCAAATGTAAACTTTTCGTTCTCGGTGGGAGACAACCTTGCAAGCAAGGTGGGTGATTTCTTCTGGTTTGGTCCACTAAAGATATTACAGGGGCTGTTTTTCAGGACACCTCTTGTTTATCTATTTGTTTTTGGCTCATTTTTTTATCATGATTATATATGGTGGCCGATAAAAGGAAAGAAGATTCAGAAGCATAAGGTTTTAAATACAAAATGGGGCAAGCTTTTTAAGAGTTATCCCATCCCCGCATAGTTTGCACAGCATTACAGAACATATAGCATCATATTTCAATAGATAAGAAAGATTATGTTAGATTCTATTTCAGACCTTTATTTGTTTGAAGGTGACTAATGATAAAAAATTATGTAAGGTTAATAAGGCCAAAACACTGGGTAAAGAATTTATTTCTGTTTCTACCGTTATTGTTCGGCTTGCAGATATTCAATCCCAAAAGTTTATTAACTGCTAGTGTAGCATTTGTCAGTTTTTGTTTTGCTGCAAGTAGTATATATATATTCAATGACATCATGGATTTGCAAAGTGACAGATTCCACCCAATAAAAAAGCATCGTCCATTAGCTTCTGGAGAAATAAATGTCACTACTGCGTACATAATTTCTACTGTTCTGGCGTTAATGAGCCTATTCCTGGGCTTTTTTTGCAATATAGGATTTGTCTTGGTAGTAGTTACATATATGGGAATTAATATACTTTATTCTATTTATCTCAAGAATGTTGTTATCCTAGATGTATTTATAATAGCATTAGGATTTGTATTGAGGATAGTAGCTGGCTCTGTTGCTACAAATATATATATGTCAAAATGGATACTATTATGTGGCTTTACGCTTTCTCTTTTTTTAGGGTTTACCAAAAGAAGAGCAGAAATGGTAGAATTGGGAGAAGGTTTTGTTTCTCATAGAGCAGTATTGTCTCATTATAACCCGTATTTTTTAGATACTATGATAAATATAGTGAATTCTTTAACTGTTATTACTTACTTATTCTATACAATAGATTCAACAACAACTGCTAAATTTGGAAATAAGCTATTTCTATCATTGCCAATAGTTTTATATGGTATTTTTAGGTACCAATATCTTATTTATCACAAAGGAAAAAGTAGTAGTCCCACAGAAAATTTCCTTACTGATATTCCATTATTATCTGCTGTTATAATCTGGGCGATTTTTTGTGGTGGAATAATTTTTTTCAAAATTAGGTAGTAAAATATTAATCAAATTCAACAGCAACCAAGCGTGCGTGTTCGATTCGCGGTCGGGTCATATGATGTAAGATTTTATGGGATTTTGATAGAACTTGTCCCCGTCGACTAGTGGTTAGGTCACCACTCTTTCAAGGGTCGCTGTTCCGACGAATAAGGAGGAACGTGACAGCGACGCCCGCGAGATGGTGAGCGGGCGGGTCCACTGCAGAAAGAGTGGCGGGATATATAGAGATGTAAGATTTTATGGGATTTTGATAGAACTTGTCCCCGTCGACTAGTGGTTAG
>JBHIBS010000028.1:0-18347 GCA_046759165.1 bacterium
AAAGGAAGAATGGGAAGCTACTAAAGAGATTCTCTCCGATAGAGAGATGATGGAGAATATAAGGAGAAGTGAGGAAGATCTTAAAGCAGGGAGAATGAACGAGTTTATCCCTTGGGGTGAAGTGAAAGAAAAAGATGTATCGGGTAATCCTAATTGCTTTAAGAAGGGCAGAGGTGGCAAGCTCTTACAGGAATAATTTTCCAAGCTCCCCCCATTGTTTTTTAGATTTCGCCGTTTTCTTTAGCTTTTAATATCTGTTGGTGGATTTCTTCTACACTTTTTCCCTACATCCTCTTAAATTCCGAAACAGAATCTCCTTCTCCGCGAGTCACATACATCCAAAATCTTGTAGCACCCAATGGTCCCATTTCCTTCGTTAACACTTCCCAGCCCAAATTAATAATCTCCTGTTTCTCCCTGAACTTCCAAAATCAGCACCAACTTTCAATTTTTCAGACACACACACTTAACGCGGGGCCTTGTCAGAAGGGACAGATTATGGTAGGATTAAGCTCGTAAGATTTACGTGACTAAGAAATTCAGGAAATTTTAAACGGGGCGACTGAATATCTACTTATGGTAAGATTAGAATCGTAGGATCCAGGTTCAATGGCTAAAAATCTAAAAAATGTTGGAGGGGGTTTACTGAATATTTACGAATAATGTATGGTAAATTGGAGGTGATTTTAATGGATGAAACTCTTGAATGGTTCACAAAGGCAGATTTAAGTAAATATGAGGATAAATATGTGTCTATTGTAGATAGAGAAGTGGTATTTGCAGATGAAGATCCAGAAGTTGCCTATACAAGTGCCAAAGAGAAATATCCAGATAAAGAAGTTGTACTTTGGAAAGTTCCTCATGGCGAAACCTTTATCTTTTGAGCAAAGAGAACTAGATGATTGAGTTTGATTACAGACAAGAGCGGCTTCACACAGGAGAGGTAATATTCAGGCCTATAGCTAAGGTCTATCTTCTTAGATCTAAAAATGAATGGATTGCTGAATATTTCTATGTAGATTCAGGGGCAGATTATACTTTGATTCCCTATCGAATGGGTCGATTCTTAGGCTTAGAGAAAATAGCATCAGAGGTCAAAGAGATAGGTGGGATTGGTGGAGTTATTGCGGCAAGATTTGCTCTCGTTCCTATGAAAATAGAGAAGTACCAGTTTAGCTGTACCATTGCCTGGGCACAGATTGAGCGTATTCCTTTTCTTTTGGGTAGGGAAAATGTATTTGAGTATTTTGATATAACTTTTAGACAAAAAGAAAGGAAGATTATTTTTATATGGAAAGGAGAAAAATAAATTCAGTTCTAAGTAACGAGGATCGTCCTTGACGAGAAGTGACATCCTTCCACTCATCTGGGTTGACGGGCCTTTTTCATAGCTTCCACCAAAGGAAGTTTTATTCCCGATAAAAAACGAATAAGAGCACCTCCACCTGTGCAAACATAGCTTATTTTTGATAAGTTTCCCAGCCGATCTGCCGAAGCTACTGTATCCCCACCTCCTATCACTGAGTAGCCCCTAGCTTCACCAATTATCCTCCACAGCTCTTTAGTACCATAAGCACCAATTTCCTCTTCATAAATTCCAGCCGGACCGTTAACAAATATTGTTCCAGCTTTTTCTATTATCTTTTTATATTTCTTTATGGTGTTAGGACCTATATCTATTATTTGTTTTTCTACTGGCAGCTTATCAGTAGTTACTTCACCCCTTTTTCCTTCATCATCTACTCCAAAATCTAATGGATAGAAGAGTTTATCCGGATAATCTTTTAGATACTCTTTAGCTGGCTCAACAAATTTTTCCAGCCCCCGATCGGTAATAAATTTTTCAGTAGGAGAACCCAGTTTCTTACCCAGAGCCTTGTGCATAATAAGGGCGGTAACTCCAGTAGTTAGAAGATAATCAACAGAGCCTTCAGCCAGCACTTTTCTCATCATTCCAAAAGCATCAGATATTTTTGCTCCACCTAAGAGAAAAACAGAAGGACGATCAGGATTTTCCAGCACCTTGGTAAGTGTGCTTACTTCCTTATCATAGAGTATACCCGCTGCCGAGGGAAGAAGCTCCTGAAAGGCCACCATACTGGGTGAGCTGCGGTGAGCTGCCGCAAAAGCATCATTAACGTAGCAATCAACCAGTGGAGCTAGATTCCTTACCAAGTAGGTCTTAGTCATCTCTTCAGGGCTAAGCTTTACATTGTTTTCAAAAGTAGATACCTCTTCGGTTAGATAGCGGAGATTATCCAAAAGAAGAATCTCACCCTTTTTTAGGTTTTTGATTTTTCCCCTGGCAGCGGGACCAGCAATGTCATCGATAAACTGAACCTCTTTTTCTATTTTTTGAGAAATTTTCTCGGCATGCTCTTTTAAGGAAACAAGGTTCTGATAATCCAGAGTATCTCCCTGATGGGCTATTATTACCAGTTTTGCCCCTGAATCTCTCAGTTTTTTAATAGTGGGAAGACTCTTATCAATTCTATTTTCATTTACTATCCTCTTTGTCCTTGGATCAACAGGAGAGTTAATATCTACCCGTAAAAGAGCTGTTTTACCTTGATAATTAAAATCATCGAGGGTTAGATAATCGCGTTTGGACATAGAAAACTCCTATTTTAATCCCAAATATTTATTTGTTAGGCCTACTGCTTCTAGGCGATCTTTTTGCATTTCCATGCAGGCTCTCACCCCATCGATGGTTTCCGGTGTAACTACCGCCTCCTGAGGAATATTTACGGCGAACATGATATCTTTTCCACTAAAGCCCACTGTCTCCTCAAAAACCGCGATTTCATACATATCACCTCTTGGACGACCCAGGTCTCTGGCATAGCGGAAAAGAGAAGTATTAGAGTTAAATCCATCGGCAATTCTCACCACACGGATGCGGGGGTGTTTTTTGAATTCTTCAAGCACTTCTTTTTTGGTAATTTCTCTCTTGGGAGTAGCAAGGATAGTGATAATGTGTCCATGTGTTACAGGAGTGTGCACTAAGATCCCTGTTGCTTTTACATGAGGCATAATTTTCATTAAATCAACCGCCTGATGATTGGGAATGGGATCTACCTTAAGAAGGTCAACCAAGCCGCGGTGGGTATCAGCCGGGTCAGCCACACGACGGATAATGGTAACCGCTACCTTTTTAACCCCTACTGCTCGGTCCAGACAATCCACTGCCCTTATAAAACCAGTGGTATTACAGGAGGTGAGTTTTAAGAAGTTTTTCCCCACACCTTTTTCGTAATTGGCATAACCATGGAAAAATACATCTGCCACCTCATCTTTCTCTCCACCCTGAAAGATTGCTTTTACATTGTATTTAGCATATATTTCTTTATTCTTTGCCCCAATCCCTGCTGGTGTAGCATCCAGTACTACATCCACTTGCTTAAGAAGATCGTCCATTGTTCCAGAAACGGGAATTCCGGCAGCTTCCAGATTAGATACCCTATCCCGAATAGCGCAGAAGAGCTTATAGGGCATCCCTTTTTCATGCAGGGCTCTCACAGCCAGGGTAGGCGCTGCATCAACCACTCCTACTAGTTCCATATCTTCCTGCAGAGCAATTCCATCAGCTAAACGCTGTCCTATAACCCCATACCCAACAACCCCAACTTTTATTTTCGCCATTTTATCCTCCCTCTAAGTTACATCTTTAAAATAGATTCAACAATAGCATCCCCGACTTCACTTGTGGCTGATGTTCCTCCCAGATCTTTTGTTCTAACATTACCTTCCTTGAGGACTTTTTTTATTGCTTTCATAACCATCAAGGCAGCCTTTTTCTCTCCCAACTCCTCCAGCATCATTTGCCCTGCCCAGATAGTAGCTATTGGATCTGCCACATTTTTGCCAGTGTATTTGGGTGCTGAGCCGTGGATTGGCTCAAACATAGAGATGCCTTCTGGATTAATATTTCCTCCGGGAGCAAGTCCCATACCTCCCTGAATCATCGCCCCTAAATCGGTTATTATGTCACCGAAAAGGTTAGGAGCAACGATGACATCAAAGAACTCAGGATTCTTAACAAACCACATACATATAGCATCCACAAAGGCAAAATCAGTTTTTACATCCGGATATTGCCCCGAAATTTTCTTGAATAGTTCATCCCAATAGACCATACTATAATTAAGAGCGTTAGACTTGGTGCAGCAGGTGAGATGTTTCTTTCTTTTTCTTGCCAGCTCAAAGGAATACTTCATTATTCTCTCTACCCCAATCTGGCTGAATACACCCTCCTGAGTCACTAGCTCCTCAGAATCAGCAAAGACCTTGTTTATCTTAGCATATATAGCATGCTTAGAATCACCTTTTTTGTACTTACCTCCGATTCCGGTATAAAAACCTTCCGTGTTTTCCCTTACTACTACAAAGTCTATATCTTGAGGACCTTTATTCTTGAGAGGACAGGGAATACTCTCCAACAGTTTAACCGGCCTAAGATTGACATATTGGTCAAAACCAAAGCGAATCTTTAAAAGCAAGTCCCTTAAGGAGATATGATCAGGAACCTTGGGATCACCAATAGCACCGAGGTAAATAGCCTCATAATCCTTGAGTTTTTCTAGGCCATCATCAGAGATCATTTTTCCTGTCTTTAAATAATATTCACAACCCCAGGGAAAATAGCTAAATTCAAAGGTTATATCTCTTAGTTTTTCACCCACCGCTTCTAGGACTTTAACCCCTTCTCTAATTGCTTCTGGCCCAATTCCATCACCTGGAATGACTGCAATTCTATGTTCTCTCATTTTCTACTCCAGTGCCAAAAAGAAAGTCCGTCAATTTTTTTGAAAAACCAGGGTGAAAAACTTCAGTTAGAGGATAGCAATCTTGTTAAAAAATGAATGGATTGTTCCATAGCTGATAAATCATCAGGTACGGGGAGCACTTCTGCACAGATGCATCCTAGGTAGTTTATTTTCTTTAAAGAACAATAAACCTCCTTAAAATCTATATGTCCCATGCCTGGAGCGAACCTGTTACTGTCAGCAAAATGAATACAACTCAAATACTTTTCTCCCTTTAGAATTGCTTCTCCCAGATTAGGCTCGTCTATATTCATATGAAATGTATCCAGTAATATTTTAAAGTTCTCAGCCTTTAATTTTTCTACTAATTCTAGTGCCTCTTCTACTGTGTTTATAAAGTTTGTCTCGTATCTATTTATAGGCTCCAGTGTAAGAATTACTCCATACTTACAGGCATATTCCAGGCTTTCTTTTATACTATCTAAAGTGGCCTGGTATAACTTGTGGGGCACAGGATGTCGCCAGGCAGTGCCCTCAAAAGTTCCCCTTATTCCTCCAATAATTACCTGAGCACCCAGTTGAGAGGCAAACCTTATATGTCCTTTTAATCTCTGAACCGTCCTTTTACGTTTCTCTACCTGTTTAGCACATAAACTGAAACCATCTTTATAATAGGATTGTCCGGTAGCGATGGTGGAAACCTTTAGGTTATTTTCTTTTAATAGGTGGGTTATTTTCTCTCTATGTAAAAAATCACTATCTCTTAAACTTAGCTCTACAGCACTAAATCCTAACCGACCAGCATTTTCTATTCCTTCCTCAATTTTGCCTGCAAAAAGAAGAGGACCAAAACCTGACTTCTCCGGTGATAAGGCAACACTTGGCATCTGGTGACCCATTATTTCGTTCATTTAAAATAAATTACCATCTCCTTTGACTTTTTTCAAGTAAAAATTAGGTTGCCTATCCCGTTATTGTTGCTTTTTCTGAGAAAACTTAACCTAATTTATGCCAGTGGTATTAACATCTGCTAATTCAAGCTTACATTTTCCGTTGTGTGCATTAAGGTGGCTGGAGCCGAACACACAGACTCAGTTAGTAATCTCTGTGTATTGACCGATATACATTTTCAACAACGTATCTTTGGTATACTTACTTCCTGAGGATTGGAGTCCACTCCTCAAAAGAAAGTATGTTCTCCATGATGCTTAAAGATCAAGCATTTACGACAAAAAACAGTTTAATTTAGCAACAATAACGGGATACGCTACTAGATTTTTTATTATTTTGTTAATAATGTCCGTATTTCAATGCTGATTCATATAAAGTTAACACATTTTGAATAGGAACCTCGGGCTGAATATTATGCACTGGTGCAAAAATAAATCCTCCACCAGGCTTAAGATCTTCAATTCTTTTTTTTACTTCTTTTTCAACATCTTCTTGCTTTCCAAATGGCAACACTTCTTGTGTATCACATCCCCCGCCCCAGAATACTATATCCTTACCAAATTCTTCTTTCAATGACTTTGTATCATTCATACCTCTCACTGTTGGCTGTATAGGGTTCAATATATCTATACCAATTTCAATTAGATCTGGTATTATTTTTCTAATTGCACCATCTGAGTGTAAGAGTACTTTTACAATCGCCTTACTCTTAATAAAATCTACCAATTCTTTATGTCTAGGTTTAATCAAATCACGATACATATTGGGAGAAACAATAAGACTATCTTGAGTTCCTAAATCATCTCCAATTACAGCTACCTGAACATATCTACCAATCCTAGACAATATAGCATCCCAATATCCAATATGGAACTCTAAAACCTTGTCCATTACTTTAGCTGCTAAATCTTGGTTAGAAGCCAATAAGCAAAACCATTCTTCAAAACCTACCAGCCAAGCACAATCTTGTAAAACACCTCCAGCAAATTCTTTCTCTTTCCCAACAGATATAGCATAATCAGTATTTTCATAAAAATACTTAGCCTTTTTATCTATTCCTTCAAATCTTCCTTCATCATAGGGATCAGGCCAATTAAATCTTTTCAAACTCTGACTAGTAACTTTCTTTAGTGGATGTTCTACCATATCGAAATACCATCCGTTTTTAGGAAGTCTATATTTTATCCCCCATTCATCAACATAAGAATTATCCTCTGGGTTTATTTCTATTTTCCAACTTTTTGGTGGACCAGGATATATTCCTAGAATGTCCCCATGAAGTTTTTCCAACATTTTTTCACTTATTATTACGGTCTGAAGTGAAAACTGTAATATTTCATCCTCAATGTCATC
This sequence comes from bacterium, assembly GCA_046759165.1. Lineage (GTDB taxonomy): Bacteria > UBA6262 > WVXT01 > WVXT01 > WVXT01 > JBHIBS01. Next base: position 7,071 of record JBHIBS010000028.1, read on the forward strand.
TTTTATACCAAGCTCTTTCTTTAACTCATCATAAACAATTCTATGCATTGACGTTGCCAGCGTTCCCCCTATATCAATTGGAATTCTATCCGGTTCTTTATGATTTAAAGCTAAAATGACTCTTTCCCTAGAATTCATAATGGCCTAATTAGCACAGGTACCCTTCTGAGAATATAAGGGTACCTGTGCTATAACCTTCTCTGCTTGAAACTAAATTAACAACAACATATTATACTGGCTTAATCCAGCCATTGATCCACATTCTCTGCCGTAATCATCGCAGTAGGAACGTCAATCTCTTTAGATACTGGATACCCCTTAAGCGCCATATGAACTTGCAATACTGCCCAATATGCCTGGGCCTCTGGTACCTGAGCTGTGGTTACTATCATCCTACCCATTTTGATAGCTTCTATTGCATCAGCATCCCCATTAAATCCACCGACTAATACCCCTGCGAGTCGACCTGCAGCATCCATTGCTTCTATTGCACCAATAGCCATCGGATCATTAGCTGCAATTACAGCATCTATATCATCAAATTGCTGAAGTAGATTCTCCATAACTTGCAAGCCATCTTCATAAACAAAATTAGCCGTCTGGGAAGCGAGAACAGTAACATTGGATTCACTAACAGCAGCATCAAATCCAGCTTTTCTATCGGTGGCTGTCTGATTTCCAGGTGTACCTTCAAGTATTATTAAGTTGCCTTTATTCCCCATTTTATCAATTAAATATTTGGCAACTTCATAGGCTGCACTAAAATTACTAGCACCAGCCCAGCCAACAACTTCTCCACCTTCGGCTTTAGTATTAGATAATCCAACAAGTATTCCCGCTTCGTTAGCCTTTTCTATTCCAGGAACAATACCCCTGCTATCTGCTGGAACTACGATGATACCATCGACTTGCTGTATTATGGCATTTTCCATAATACGAATCTGCTCTTCAACATCGTAGGGTTTTACTGGAGCTGTACCTTCTATTTCAATACCTAGGTCTCGACCAGCTTCTTTTGCACCTTCTATCATCCTTTGCCAGAAAGGATGCTGCATTCCTTTAACGATAAAAACAAATTTCATCTTTTCTTTAGCAGCTGCTAAAGGCGAAAAAGATACACCTACTAAACACATTGTTATTACCAAGAGCCATAATAATGTTTTTTTCACTTTCTTGCTCCTTTGCTTGATGATATTGTTCATTTTCCCGTGAAAGCTCCCAAAAAGAGAAATTAACCTTTCAACACTTTTCTCTTAAGAAAGCTTTCCTTTGTCTCAGCTAACGGCCTGCCTGGTTTTCACCTCCCCCTGGCCTTATTTTTAGCTTTTCCCTTACCAAAGATCTAACTTCATAACTAATTGTTAGCAAATTTTTTTGTCAAGAACCCCTTAGTTAACTACTTAAACCTAATGTTTTTCTTTTTAATTTTAAGTTTTCAGTCAAAGTTTTTATTGTTATCATGATTAATATTAATCCTCCTACAGTAAATCTTTGCCAGAGAGGGGAAACACTCATTAAATTCATACCATTCATAATAACAGTAATAGTCAAAGCACCAATAGCTGTTCCAATTAAATTTCCTTCTCCTCCTCCCAACGATGCTCCTCCTATTATCACTATTGCAATAGCATCCAAGGGAAAGCTTGTTCCAATCATAGGCGATGCAGTGTTTAACCTAGCTGTATAAAGAAGTCCAGCAAATGCAGACATTAAACCACTAAGCATATAAACTAATACTGTTACTTTCTTTACATTTATACCTACAAGTCTAGCTGACTCAACATTTGAACCTATAGCAAATATGTTTACCCCAAATGCGGTAAATTCCAGTAATGTATAAAAAATTAATAAAAATAACATACTAAAAATAATTGGCACTGGTATCTCAAAAAGGTACCCAGCACCGATAAAACGAAATCCAGGTCCAAAACCAAAAATTGGCCTTCCTCGCAATATTATATAAACAACTCCTCTCGCAATAAACATCATTGCAAAAGTAACAATAAATGGTGGGATTTTTAGATAAGAAACCATAGCTCCATTAGACATACCACAGATTATTCCGATACATAGAGCAGTCAAAACACCAAAAACAATAGGTAAATTACTCTTTAACACCATTGCACCAATACAAGAAGAAAGAGCAAGTACAGCTCCGTTTGAAAGATCAATTCCTCCTGTTAAGATAACAAGAGTCATGCCAATACCAAGTACAAACAAAAGAGATGTTTGACGTAATATATTTATTAAGTTAGTAAGTCTTGCAAAATTATTATTTAAAATAAAAATTAAAAAAGATATAAACACTAATAAACCAAAACGGATGATAATATCAAATTTTTTCAAAATTCATATCCAATCAAATTTTAAGTTCTTTTTATTAACCTGAACATATTTAAAGACATACCAATGATTAGAAGAAACCCAATTCCAACATATTGCCAAGCAGTGCTTAAACCTAGAAGGCTAAGCCCATTTATCAATATAGTTATTGTAAAACCCGAAAAAACTGCAAAACCAGGATGACCTTTTCCACCAAAAAAACTAATGCCAGCTATAGCAGCTGCTGCTATAGCTTCAAACTCACGGCCAAAACCAATAGTAGGATTTCCACTAGCAATTCTTGATGTAGTAATAATACTCGCAACTCCAGCAAAAGCAGCGCATATGATATATGCCATTATTTTAAAAAAATTAATCCTAACCCCCGCTAAACGAAGAGATTCTTCATTATTTCCTACACCCCATATATAAGTTCCAAAAGATTGAAAATTAAATAACCATATTATGAAACACAATAGAATTAGAATTATCCAAAAGGGTACAGGTAGCCCGATAAATTCCTCTTTCGCAATAGCATTAAACCAATTCTTATCCCAATAAAGAGTCAGGCCACCAGAAAATACAAGTGCCAGACTACTTGCTATTCCCATTGTGCCTAGAGTAACAATAAATGGTGGTAGTTTTAATGTTGAGGCAAAAATGCCATTTAAAAACCCAATCCCACAACCAATTAAAATTCCAATAAAGATTGAAAAAATAATACTAAAACCATTTGCCAAAAAAATAGCTATTACTATACTCACTAAAGAAATAATTGAACCTACTGAAAGATCAATACCATTAGTTAGCATCACTATTGACATCCCTAAAGCGATTATTGATAGTGAACTACCTTGCAGAAGAATATTTTTAAAATTATTTAAACTGAGAAAATTCTTAGTCGTAGTTGAAAATATAATAATTAATATTATAAAAATATATATAGTACCTGGAATATTATATAATAATATGTTTTTATACTTTTTATACACAATTACTTTCATCATTATATCCTAACATTATATTCCAACATAATATAGCTACGGACAATTATTAAACTTATTCAAGCCCAAACATTTTCTCCACTACTTCTTTCATTGTCAGATTCTTGCTTTCTTTATCCATTACCTTTTTACCAGACCTAAGAACTACTATTCTAGTAGCAGTTCTAAAAATGCTTTCTAACCTATGCGAGATGAAAATTATTGAAATACCTTTGCTTTTAAGATTTAATATAGTATCTTCGATAATTTTTAATTCTTTAACAGCTAATCCAGCAGTAGGTTCATCAAGAATGAGTAACCTTGGATTAAAAAACATTGAACGTGCTATAGCAACAGCTTGACGTTGTCCCCCAGATAAATCGGAAACTCTTCTCTTGACTGAATCAAAATTGATTTCCGTTAACTTTAAGACTTCCCAAGTATTCTTGATCATACTATTTTTGTTTAATAATGGAAGAAAACCTAAAATTTTTTTAGTTAATAGACGTCCTAAAAAAATGTTGCTATAAATAGGTAAATTATCAACTAATGCAAATGTTTGATAAACTGTCTCTATTCCTAAATTTCGTGAATCTGCAGGATTAGTTATTTTTTGCTCATCTCCATTTAAAAAAATTTTACCTGAATCTGCTTTAATTGCTCCACTTAATACTTTAATTAAAGTTGATTTACCAGCTGCATTGTCCCCCACAAGACCAACTATCTCATTATGCATAACATCAAAATCAACACCTTTTAAGGCTTCAACATGACCGTAACTCTTTCTAATATTCTCCATTCTTACAAAAGGCTGCTTGGCCATATTAGTTCCCTTAGAATTTGCTATGATGTATCAGAATCACTATCTCTTAAACTCAGCCCTACAGTACTGAATCCTAACTGAGCAGCATTTTTTATTCCTTCTTCAATATTACCGGCAAAAAGAAGAGGCCCACAACCAGTCTTTTCCGGTGATAAAGCAACACTTAAGGCAAAAGCATTATTTATTTCCTCTCCTCCAACCTTACAGGGCCCTTTCTTTTCATCTCGGTCCTCACGCCCTTAAGCTACATTCTTCTTACAATTGAATGTTCAGCAGTCTGGCTGCATTATTTCCCAGAATATCCGTTTTGTCTTCTTCGCCAAGAAAATCAAATCGCTTAACTAAAAAATTCTGAGATTTGATATAATAATCGGGTGTATGGTGACCAAAAAGAGGAAGGTTCATAAAGGGCCCTTCGGAGCCCCAAAGTAACCTTTGGGGACCTATAACTTCCACTAAATTTTTCATAATTCTTCCACACAATCCTCTCTTTTTAAAAGCATTTTCTATATAATCCAAGAAAGTTATATCCACCCACACATTAGGAGCTGAATAAGCAACTGCCAAAAATTTGTCACACCAGGGAAAACCTCCATGGCACATAATGACCTTGAGCTTGGGAAATCGTGTTACAACATCATCTATATAAATAGGACTATTATATTTTAAGTACTGTCTCTGAAGAGCTTTAACACCTGTGTGAATCATTACAGGAATATTCAATTCCATACATTTTTCGTAAACAAGATCCAAACGCGAATCATTAGGGTAGAAGCCAGCATGAGGATATAATTTCGCGCCTCTTAATCCCACTTTTTTCACTGCTCGTTCAACTTTCAAATGAGGATTAGATCTATGAGGATGAACCGAGGCGAAACCAACCAGTCGATCCGCATACTTTTGGCAGAAAGAGGCTACTTCATCATCTTCAAAATTTGTTAAAGCAAAAGTACCGTGATCACACCCCAGAATTATGGATTTATCTATACCTCCTTTATCCATTCCAACTATAAATTCTTCTGGTGAATATCTCTCATTCGCGTTCTTATATTCCACATGAGCGTGAATATCTATTATCATAATTTTTGTAAGTGAAATATTTCAAAAAGCTCTCGTTAATAATTGATTATGATTCTTCTAAAAGTTGTATTAAATATCTTCGACTATTTTCTATCATTCTCTGACTTACTTCAAGTGGATCTTGTCCCTCTGTCTCGTACGAAAGTACTCCCTCATAGTTATTTTGCTTAAGGATTCGAAGACATTCTTTTAAATTCACCTCACCTTGTCCCAGTGTTACCGCTCTTCTCCCAACCACATCTTTGATATGTACATGCTTCACATAATGGGCAACCGGAATCAAGGTTGCCACTTCATCTCCTTTTTTTGCACCATCTAACTTCCAGGCATAACCTTCACGAGTTGTGCCTACGTAGTCACCTCTGTGTGGATTGGCTGTGTCAAAGTTAACTCCCATCCACTTTGAAGAAACCAATGAAAGTATCTTTGGTAATCCCCCTGGACTCAGGGAGATACTCCCGTGGGTTTCTATAGCCAGGTAGATATTTTCAACTTCTGCCTTTTCTATTAATTTCTCCAATCGAGGTTGCAAAACCTCCAAACCCTCCTCTTCTGTCATTCCTTCCGGCAGCCTCCCTTCACCTGTGAGAACTACAGGTATTTCTGCAGCTTTTGCCCAAACAATAGCCTGATGAATATCTTTTACTGCGCGCTTATCCGTAATTAGTTCCCGGTGTGTCCCTATTGCAGAGACTCCCTTGAAACCAAAGTTGTTAATCTTCTCTTTAAATCTTATTGGGTCATCCTTATAAGGGTCTGCGTGAGGACACCAGGAGAGGTTCCCCTCAACCTCCACATACTCATATCCCGCATTTGCAATTCTTTCTAGTGCGGCCTCCAGCGGATACTTCCGGAAATCTACTGTATTGCATCCAATTTTCATTTTGTCTGCCTCCAAAATCAGGTAATTACTTTCCTTCCAGTCGCTCCTTTCTTACATTTCTTAGAATTCTCTGGCATACGATCCTAGCTGTTCTTATTTCTTCCTACTCCCATCATATGATCCACGATTTCTTCGCGGGTTACCTCATCTTTCTTCTTGCAAGCTACCTTTCGGCCAGTTCTTAAGACCATAATCCGATCCGATACTGTAAAGACATCTTCCAGCCTGTGACTTATGAGTATGATAGAGTGTCCCTTTGCTTTTAAGTCTTTAATGACCAACAGTAGTCTCTTAACGGCTTCTACGCCTAAAGGAGCGGTAGGCTCGTCCATAATGATGACTCCTGGACTCTCTATAAGCGTTCTCCCTATTGCTACTTCAGCACGTTGTCCTCCGGAGAGAAGCCTAACTTTTCTTCGTTCATCAATAGCTATACTTAAAGATTTTAGGATCCCGCGGGTTCGTCTTCGCATCTTACGAATATCTCGAAACTTTATTCCCAAAACTGAGGTCTCAAGTTCCCTCCCCAGGAACATATTCTCGGTAACAGTAAGATCTTCAACTAAGGCTAGATCCTGGAAGACCATCCAGATTCCTAGGTTTCTTGCATCTTTTGGAGAATGAATTTTCACTTCCTGCCCTTTGACAATGATTTTTCCCTCATCAGGAGAATACACCCCGCTTAAGATTTTCATCAACGTTGATTTCCCTGCAGCGTTATCTCCAACCAGGCCCAACACTTCTGGAGAGTCTAGGTCAAGATCCACATTACTCAATGCTTGTACTGAGCCAAATCTTTTAGATATATCCCTCATCTCTAGTAAAAAATTTCCCATCTACTACTCCGTGCTTGTATGACTGCGTAGTCCTAAGGCTTGCTTCCTTTAAGACTCAACTTTTGCTCTAGGAGTATCTTTCTGAGCCGGATTTTTTTGTTGCGTCCCTGGGAGAATTCCCTAAAACAAGGAGAGGATGCATGGCCTGCTTTAGGCTTTGTTACTTCATAAACTCTCCGGTGATCACCGCGTAGCTTTTTTGTAGCTCATCGGTATCTACCACACCTACACCCGAGTTAATATACTCCGGTAGTTTCTTCCCTTCCAGTACTTCCAAAGCTTTGATGACAAAAAGTCGTCCCATTCGTTCCGGATATTGAACAACGTCAGCGCCCAATTTTCCTTGGTAAACTGCTTCGATTGCATCGGGTGATCCGTTGTATCCAAGGGTAATAACATCATCTCGATCGCCAGTACGAAGAGCCTGAATTCCTCCCATAGCCATTTCGTCGTTGAGGAAGAAAATTCCTTGCAAATCCGGAAATCCTGTTATCATGTCCTCGGTAACTTTCAGACCCAAGTCTCTCCTCCAATTAGCCGCAAGAATCACGCGAATTTCTACATCGGGATATAGCTTCAAGGCCTCAACGAACCCCTTTTTCCTCAATATATTTACATAAGAAGGGGTTCCCTCTACCATTCCGATCTTGCCTTTCTTACCTATTGCTTCAGCCAACCACATACCACCGTAGTATCCACCAAGATAGTTGTCAGTGGAAATATAAGTCTCGTCCCCATCCCAGTTCGCTTTGGTGTCTACAGAAATGATGGGAACTCCTGCTGCTTTAACTTTTTTCAAAGCCGGGATTATAGCGTCCGAATCCACAGCAGCATACCCTACCACGTCTACCCCTCTTGCAATGAAGTCCTCAAGAAGTCTGACCTGACTCTCGATATCGGTGCTATACCTTACCCCTAAAGTAATTATCTCCACTCCCGTCTTCTTGGCTTGTTCTTCAGCCGCTTTCCTCAGAGTAGCATAGAACGGATTGCCTAGATGCTCGAGGGTCAATCCCAAAACAACCTTCTTCTCTGCTGCGCCGGCACTTCCTGAAACTACACCGCTCATTACTACCCCTAGCGTCAAAGTCAAGATCAACATCAACACTATTACCCTTTTTTTCATTACTTTCCTCCGTTACTTAATTTCTGGACAGGCCATGCACCTCCTCTCCTAATTATATTAACCTGTCTGTCTATTGCCTATTTGTATTTTATCCCCAGTAGCCAAGCAGGATTTCTCTTTAGCATAATATCAAGCGATTCTTTACCAATTCCTGAAGCTATTAGCAATCTGATGTAGAGTTTCATTCCTTCCACTGGATGAGGGTTTAACATGGAACCAAAATCTGTCGCCAGAACTGTCTTGTCTACCCCTACTTTTTCGATAATCTCTAAGAACTCTGTTCTATCACAGGTAGGATTATTAAAGTGAGGAATAGCACTATACAGATACAAGCCTATGTATGCTCCCAATTTAGCCATTTCGACTTGCTGGCCTGGTGAGGCTCTATTAACACTCCACTGGGGGTGAGTTATCAGAATTTTTTTTACTCCAAATTTTTTCGCCTCTTCGGTAATGATCATTCTCTCCTTCGTGGAGGTATGACAGAGGTCTAAAATAATGTCGTAATCCACAATAATCTTGAATATCTCCTTGAGTTCTGGACGGATCTCATCATTGCCCGTTAGAACCTCTATTCCTCCTTGCTCACCCAAAACTTTTTTGTGATGCGCAGAATCATGACTTGGAAGCCACACAATCTTAGCACCAAGTTTAGCGGAAGTCTTTACGGCTATAGGATTTAGCCCGCCCACCGAGTAATTAAGGACTATCCCCCCAAATACATTAAAAGCATGAGGAGAAGTGGTAGTATGATTTTCGGCGTAGTCATCTATTACCTGTTGAACAAAATAAGCCATGGGAGCCGTATCAGAATACATACTTTTACAAACAATTGCTCTCATGCCAGCATCATATGCTCGCTTTGCAATTTCTGCAAAATCCCATCCTGTATCCACTAAAGCTTCTGGATATCCATGAACATGAATATCAATAGCACCTTTCATAACCTGAGCTACATCTTCCTCTGTAATTCTTTGCCTGGCACCATATTTCTCTACTGTTGAATAACTCAACTTGGCTCTCTCTTTCCAAACCGGTTGTAAAGATTCCTCTTCATATTTTTCTTTTCTCATTCTACCTTGCCCCGATAACCTTCCAATATTTAGCCAACACAGCCAATAAAATTATTATCCCAATGGACACGAACTGCCAATAAGTGGAAATCCCCAGAAGATTTAGCCCGTTCCTCATAGTTCCAATAATAAGAGCCCCAATTACGCTACCCAATAAAGTTCCTACCCCTCCCATCAAAGAAGTTCCTCCGATTACTACTGCGGCAATAGTGTTCATTAAATCATCTTCTCCACCTATCATTCCATGCGCTGCATCCATTCTGCCAGCAGTAATCATCCCAGCAATGCTGGCCAGAAAACTACACGTCACTAACGCTGCCCACTTTATAGCCGAGGGGTTAATGCCACAGGCTCTCGCAGCTTCTTTGCTGCCTCCCGTTGCATAACAGTAAAGCCCAAATCTCCTTCTACTTAGGACGAATTGAGACACCAATACTACTACAATAGCGATAATTACAGGTGTAGGTAAGAGGCCTATTTTACCCTGCCCAATAAACACCACGGGTTTAGGAAATCCCCATATTGCTTGGCCCTCAGTTATGATGAGCGCAAAGCCACGATAAACATTGGCTATTACAAGAGAGGTGATAAAAGCCGGAATTCCGAATCTTGCAACAAAGAATCCACTTATCACTCCTCCCAAGGTTCCTGCTCCCAGTCCGATTAAGATTCCTAAGATCCAGTTGACTTTAGCCAAAATAATCATATAGGCTGTAACACAGCCACTCCATGCCATTATTGCTCCCACCGATAAGTCTATCTCACCACTGATTATTACAAAAGTCATCCCGCTAGCAAGTATTACGAGTGTCGAACTTTGTAGGGCAATGTGTTCTATATTGATCGGAGTGAGAAAACGTGATTGGGTTAATGAAAGAAAAATCCAGAGCCCTACTAGGCCTATCAAAGCTCCGAGCCTCTTTAATAAGCCCAATATGCGATGCAAAAAACTACCGACTTCTCTTCGCATTGAAGCTGTTAACTTTTCAGGAATAGATACGTCCTTCTTCTTCATTACCTTCAAATATTTAGAGTTTTCAAATCAAGCGACTGACCTTTACTTTTTGCAATAAGTAGGTATTTTGTACTTCCCCATCAGCGTGTGGAAATCAATTATCATTCTTTTATCCCTTCCTACGGCTTAGATTCTGCCTTTGAACAGTCAGGTTCGAAGGACTTCTTCATAGCTTCTTTGGCATCGTTCAACGAAAATATGTGGTGATCAATTTCTCAAAAGGAAATTACTCTTTATATCTCAACATCACATGCATTGCCTGATAATAACAGTATGGGGATGATTAGAATTACCTATAATAAGGACATTTTTTGCTGCCAGGTACCTATAGACTTATTATTACTTTATTCTGTATTTACAAACTCGCTTGTTCAAATTCCTTCACCATTTCCAATCCCTCTGGAAGAACATCACGGATTCCCACCCCATCTTCTACGCCGGTCCAGAATCTTCAATAACATTCTTATCATTTCAATTTAAGGCACGAACACAACCTTAAGCGCATCTGGTCCATAAGCCTTTTTCATGGCTTCTTTAGCCTGTTTTAGATGGAAACAATGAGTGATTAATTTGCTCCATGGAAAAGTTTTCCTATTCTGTATCATCATTTCCATTGCTGTGTAATATCCATCATGAGGATGATTAGTATTTCCAATAAGAAGAACATTTTTCGCTGCAATATGACGGTGTACATTCAGTGCTACATTACCAGTATCTACAAAATTTCCTGTCTCACAGTAAGTTCCTCCCCGACGAAGCATGCGAAGGCCTACATTCAAAACTTCCGGACGCCCAACTGCCTCTACAACCATATCTGCTCCCCTTCCTTCTGTTTCATCCCGGATATATTGCACTAGTTCATCACCTGACATCTTGGAAACATTTATCGCCAGATCGGTCCCAAACTCTTTAGCTAACTCTAATCTGTAATTTATTGTATCAAGACCAATAATTTTACCTGCCCCTAGCAAACAGGCTTTTGCAACCATCATCATACCTACGGCACCAAGCCCCTGAATAATCACCGTATCCCCAAAACCGAATCCCCTGGCATCAACTTGGGAATACATCTTAGCCCGATCTAAAATAGCAGTAACCACAAAGAGCTCTGTCAAAGCGGTTTCCTCAACAGTCAA
>JBHIBS010000029.1:0-17201 GCA_046759165.1 bacterium
TAGACAAACATTTAGGTTGGGTAGAAGTATCTAGTAGCAGTTTGCTCCAGGATTATAAGAAGAAAGGTCGGAAAAAGTATCTCCGGAAATATTGGAACTTTAACTTGTGGAAGAGGAAAAACATAGATTATTACTATCTGATAGGTTTTGATTGCAATTATGACAAGGCCCTGATTCGTTTGTTAATTCCAGTTAGAAAATTATCCAACATTAAGAAAACAGTATATTTTCCTTATTCTGGAAAAAGTAAATGGAATAACCACGTTGTTACTGAAAGCGAACTTTATTGATTTCAAGGAGTTAGTGGATGTAAAAATGCCGTGTGAGCAAGAAGAGTTAATTGCTAACCTGAATTTTTAATTGAAGAGAGGGATAAAGATGGCCGTTAAAACGCAAGTAATAGATTTTAAAGATGCCCTGCTTACGATTATGTATACCCAAGAGGCTCTCATCAAACTTTTGGTTAAAAAGGGCATAATTACAGAAGAAGGATTATTACAAGAAATTAAGAACATAAGGAGCAAAAAAGGCGTTCGTTTAGGGTAAAACGCCACTTATTCATAATGCATTGGGTTTCTCCCGCTATTTTATTCGAATGCTCTCCAGTTGGATAGAGCAGCGGTTTCCTAAACCGGAATGCAGAAAAAGACGAACCCGAAAAGATAGACGAAAATCCTGCATCTACTTGAAAAATCAAAGCGATTTGGGATTTCTTATTTTATGGCGATTTATGGGATTTTGTGAGGTTTTGGCGGAAATGTGGTAACAAAATGCCAATGCTATCTATTGGAATCCAGCAGGGCTGGCCGGGCTCGAAAAGAGAGAAATTTCAGCAATGCATACAGAATGGATAACAGATATTCGCTATGATTTTCTTGGGTATGTTCATCCTGTGGGTAGAGTGGGAGTGCTTGCCGGAAGTTTTAGCTATCTCAGTATGGGAGAGTTAGAGAGGAGAGGGGAGAATAGAGAGAAGTTAGGCGGGGGATTTACCGCCTACGATCTGGCTGTAGCGCTATCCTATAGTAAAGCATTAAGTCAGGTGCTGAACTTAGGGGTAAATCTAAAGTTCATCCAACAAAAGATAGAGAAGGAAGATGGCTACGGCATAGCTTTCGACCTGGGCGCCATCTGCAAGGTGTGGGTGAAAGGATTGAGCCTTGGTCTTACTTTGCAGAACCTTGGCCCTAAAATGAAATTCATTAAAGAAGCCTATTCCCTTCCTTTGACCTTGACTATGGGAGTAGGATATAGATTTGTTCCGGGGCTGACCTTGGCTCTCGATGTGAGAAATCAGTTTATTGAAAAGAGAACTACTTTGAGCTTCGGGACTGAATACTGGCCAATTAAACTGTTAGCTCTGAGAGCTGGTTATGTTGGTAGATTGCTTAGCTCAGTAGTTGAGAAGAGGGATGAGAAGATTGGTGATCTTCTTGGCTTGGGGGCAGGTTTGGGGCTGAGGCTTTTTGGGTATGAAGTCGATTATTCTTTTGTTCCCTTTGGCGACCTGGGAGAAACGCATAGAATATCCTTCAGTGCCAGATTTTAGGATAATAGAGAGTCAATAAGTTTTTTACACAATAGCCGCTAACGGATAGCACGACGTTGGCGGTTTTTTTGTTATTGATGTTATGTAGGGGCTCAATTTATTGGCCCGCTTCTTGACAGAGTGGGCGACCGTGGAAGGTCATCCTACGCGGTCGCTCTCGAGCTACAGAAGGGTTTTAATTGACAAATTTTAGTTCTTTTGCTATTCTATTTTATACCGACGACAGAAAAAGCAAATGGAAAAAACCGAAAGGGCTATTCAGCGAGAAGAGAAGGCTTATATTCTTTTGATAGCCATTTTTGTTGGTGGCCTGGTAATTGCAGGGGTTCTGGCAAGCAAGATTGTCAATGTGGCTGGTCTTACAGTCCCTGCAGGAGTTTTGGCCTACTCCATAACTTTTCCAATTACCGATATAATTTGTGAAGTTTGGGGTCGAAAGAGAGGAAAATATGTGGTTTTTAGTGGGTTCATGACTCTACTGGTCGTCCTGGGACTGATTAGGCTTGCTCTCCTCTGGCCCAGAGCTCCTTTCTGGACTCAAGAGGAGGCTTTCGCCAGGATTCTGGGTAGCACCTCACGGATTATTATCGCCAGTTTTATTGCCTATTTAGTAAGCCAGTACCACGATATCTGGGCATTCCATTTCTGGCGCAAGGTTACCAAAGGAAAGTATCTCTGGCTGAGAAATAATGCTTCAACATTTGTCTCACAGTTCATCGATACATCTATCTTTATTACCATTGCTTTCTACGGTTCAATGCCAGTTTTTACGTTAATTAAAGGGCAATATATCATCAAACTGCTAATTGCTATATTGGATACGCCGGTTGTATATTGTGGGGTTTGGTTAATAAAAGGGAGAGGAAGAAATGAAAATAGGTATAGTAGGAGTTCCACCGCAGGAAATTTTAGATAAATATAGAGGAAATGTTTTTATAGACTTGGATACTCTTTTCGATTTTACCGATAACAGCAAAGCTGAAGTCTATTTACCAAAGATATATTGTGCTACAATCAAGAGCATTATAGCTAACGCTTTAACTATAAAATTGGACCTCATCATTTTCGATAATGGCTATAGCAAGTGTGACAATGGTAGGTTCGTTAGTGAGATTCTCAGGCGCGAGCTTAATGTACCTATAATTACCACTCAAAATAATGCTACTCGTAGACATCCCCAGACAATATGTGAAAGCGACCTCGAATTGAGAAAGAAGTTCGATTTGATAGTGGATAGTGTGGTTAAGGATGTTGATAAGTCAAAGTTAAAGTATGTGCAGCCAAAGTATGGTTTTTGGGGAGTCCCCCCCAATGACTTTAGCCTACTCGACCTATTCCTTAAAGAGACCCATGTTTTCGGCTGGGCAAGGTGTATGGAAGCAAAAGTTCCAGCAGATCTGGAATTGGAAATGATGGTAACAGAGGACCTGCCCACAGTCTTCTATGCGCAGGCTTTCTGCAGCAAGAACTCCTTAGCGAAATATCTGGCAAAAAAGCACAATGGACTTTACGTTGAAGTTGACGACGTCCTCGACAATTCGGTTAAAAGTAAGATCGAAGCTTACCTCTACCTGAATAGAAAAACTAGAAAAAGAATGGACTGAGGCGATATGCTCTTAGGGGATGTGGGAACCAGTTATACTAAGATATTAGATATAGAAAAAGGGGAGTATAGAGTTATTAGGACTCTCGACCTGCTTAAGAGTGACATAAGATTCGATATGGCCTGTGGGCATAATGCGAAATTGAAGGCGGATAAAGTAGTTAATGAATTAGTTGCTCTGGAAAAGGGTAGCAGGAGATTGATTGGAAATGGGAATTTCCTGGTGGTGGATGTGGGAAGTAGAGATATTAAATATGTAAGAATGAAAGGTAGTAAATATGAGGAGATGGATTGGAACGCTCTCTGTGGAGCGACTTTAGGATTCTCAATTGAACTTCTGGAGAACCATTTTAATCTAAACACATCAGAACTAGAGAAAGCTTCCGAGTCCCTGGGGGTGACTTGTGGAGTTTTAGGTATGGCAAAAATTTTCGATAAGATTTCAGATGGGTGTGAGATAAGTAATGTTCTGGCAAGCTTTGTCAAAGGGATAGCAGAGAACGTCCACAGATTCATAGACGAACCCGAATTCTTCTATTTAAGTGGAGGGTTGTGTAACAACAGTCTATTTATCAAAAGTTTCGATTGCAAGGTTGAACCCTTGGGAAGATTTGTTCTTTTAGAAGGATTGAGAGAGTTTGAGGATACTGGAGCCGGATAATATGCGTTTTGGATTTCACATCTGGATCGGTGAGGGATTCTCTAAGGTGCCTGAACTGGCACGAAAGAGGAGAGCCAGGACAATCCAATTCTTTTCTCACAACCCCAGGGGATGGGGACTCCCTCCTCTCAGGCAAGAAGAGGTCAAGAAATTTAGAGAAGGAGTAGAAGCACTGGACGTTAAACCCCTATTTCTCCATATGCCCTATCTTCCCAATCTGACCTCTTCCGAGGAGGGTTTTTATCTTAAATCAATTGATGCATTGAGTATAGAGTTAGAGAGAGCAGAAATACTTGGTGCCCCATTTCTAATTACCCACATGGGAAGCTGCGGGGAAGCAAGTGAAGCAGAGTCCATAGAAAGACTGATTAAGGCGATAAACTACTCTCTCAATAAACGCCAAAACAGCGTAACTGTAGTTGTTGAGAATACTGCGGGACAGGGAAGGCAGATTGGATATAAATTTTCGCAAATTAAGACTGTTATTGATG
The DNA here is from genome assembly GCA_046759165.1 of bacterium. Lineage (GTDB taxonomy): Bacteria > UBA6262 > WVXT01 > WVXT01 > WVXT01 > JBHIBS01. Next base: position 4,305 of record JBHIBS010000029.1, read on the forward strand.
CAATAGAAAATCGAGAAAGAATTGGAGTCTGCCTGGATACAGCACATGCTTTTGAATCGGGATATGACCTTTCAAGGAGAGATGGTCTGGAGAAGGCCTTAGAAGAATTCGAAAGACTCATTGGACTCGATAAATTGAAGCTTCTTCATCTCAACGATTCCAAGACTCCTCTTGGCTCCCGGGTAGACAGGCACTGGCATATCGGCGAGGGTTACATAGGTAATGAAGGGTTTAGAAACATCGTGAACCACCCAAAGTTACTACACTTACCCGGAATTATGGAGACACCCCATAAGAGCGAAGAAGACGATATCAGGAATATGTCGAAAATAGAAAGTCTTGTATCCCCTCACCCCAACCCTCTCCCCTTTGGGGAGGGGAGGCGAAGGTGAGGAACTATTTGTAGCAAGGAGAATAAGATGGCTAAAAAAGGAAAGATTGCAATTATTCCAATCAAGGGAATGGTTATTTCTGAGGAAGCTTCTCATTCGGCTTTTCCTCTCTTGGCTTTGGCGAGAGTAGTATCCTCAGCCGAAACAATCCCGTTAATCGAAAGTGTAAAGAAGAATCGCCGAATCAAAGGCTTAATTCTGGAAATAAATTCTCCCGGGGGAAGACCTTTCCCCTGTAAAGAGATTGCAGAAAGTATTAAAAGTCTCGGAAAGCCCACGGTAGCCTGGATAAGGGAATATGCCACCTCTGGTGGCTACTGGATTGCCTCCTCCTGCGATAGTATTGTAGCTGACCCCTTAAGTAGTCTGGGAAGTATTGGGGTGGCAAGTATTCGGCCCGACTTCTCTCAGCTGATGAAAAAGTTCGGGATAGATGTGGAGACAATGGCATCCGGTATCTATAAGACATTTGGCATACCTTATAAGAAATCGACCCCAGAAGAGAAAGAACTGCTAAAAGAAGAACTCGACACTATTTACAAGAACTTCATAGAAGAGGTCACTAAGAATAGGAAGCTAAAGGAAGAAGGAGTCCAGGAAATATCTACTGGGAAGATTTACTTAGGAGAAGAGGCAAAGAAGTTGGGTCTGATAGATTTTCTCGGGGGTAAAGATAAAGCAATAGAACTCATTAAGAAGAAGACGGGAATTGAAGCATACAAGATTGTGGATTACGCCAAGAAGATGAAGAGACCTTTAGGTCTTCTAAGAAGAATGTTTGGAAGCTTCTCCGCGTCACTGTAGCAAAAAAGGGGTCAGAGCCATTTTTTCGGAGTCCTCCCGAAAGGGAGGTTTGTATATGAACGAGAAGGCATGAAAGGATTAATTCTGGCTGCTGGTATTGGTAAGAGAGCTCGGCCACTGACCAATTCCCTCCCTAAATCTCTAATCCCTGTGGCAGGGAGACCGATGATTGAGTACAGCCTTAGGGGCTTCCAGAAGGCAAAAATTGATCAAGTGGCTATTGTTGTCTCTCCTAAGGATTATCGGACTATTTCTGAAAGATTGGGTGATGGACACCAGTGGAATATGAATTTCACCTATATAGAACAGGAGAGACCATTAGGTACGGCAGATGCAGTGGCAAGGGCTCAAGAATTTGTCGCCAGAGATAATTTCCTGCTCGCTTATTGTGACCATGTCTCCTTTTATGACTTCAGAGGCCTCATCGAGTCCCATCTAAATTTTCATCCTCTGGCGACTCTGCTTATTAATAAAGAAGAGAATCCTGAGACCACTGGTCAAGTAGTTTGGGAAGGAAATTTAGTCAAAAGGATAGTGGAGAAGCCGAAGGATAAGATTTCTGATTATGGAATAAGTGGGCTGTTAATTATTGAGCCCGATATTTTTCAGGCGATTCCTCACATTCAACTATCAGCAGAGGGAGAGTACCACATTGGAGATGCCCTACAGTACTTGATAAATAGGAAATTTGAAGTCCGTTACCGAAAGATTGATACTTGGCGGATCAATGTGAATTCCCTGGAGGATATCAAGAGAGCTGAGGCTTTAATTCTAAAGAATCGAAGTCAGAAGGAATTATGAGATTTCCTGAAAAATTCTTTCTTATCTCGCTTTCTATTTCTTCCAGCTTAAAATCGATTTCCGTGAGGAAATGGACGGGGATGAGGATCTTAACCTGAGCCTCCTGGGCAATTTCTCCTAAAGTAAGAGCTGAGGTGTGCACTTCTTCAAGACTTTTGGCAAACCGTGACGGACAGGCGCAGTCGTGGATGAGGTAGTCAGTATCTCTTGCTTCCTCAATAACTGTCCGACTAAATGCCGTGTCTCCTGAGTAGACACAGGTTAAAGGGGGATCTTTAAGGTAGATTTTGAGTCCTATAGAATCGGAAGCGTGTTTTACTGGAAAAGATGAGATGACGGTCTTTTCGCTTTCGAAAAAGGGGAAATTCTTCTTATCGGCTGGTATTGTCTGGAAACAAACTTCAGGAAACTTTTTAGGGTCTTCAAGCCTGTGGAAAGAGATAAGTCCTCTGATAAGAAGGAGGCACTCTTGGGTGGCAAAGATATTTACTCTATTTGCTAACCTGTACTGGGAGTGTAAGAGGGAAGGCACTCCATAGACATGGTCAACATGAGTATGGGTTAACACGAGGTTAGAAATTTCGCGGTAGTCGAAACCCAGTTTAGCAAGTTTTGCTACAGGGCTTCCGGGACAGTCTATGAGAAATTTCTCTCCGGAATCATCGACAAAGAGTAAGGAAGTATTATCTCTTTTGGCTGAGCCCACTGCCGCAGCAGTGCCCAAAAATACTATTTTTGCCATTTTGCATCACCTCGATATAATATAGGAAATATCCCCAATTGTCAACAATTTTGTGGAAGGAGAATATAGAGGCAGGCGAACCTCTTGCTAGAGGCAAAGACACAATGAGGAAGAATATTCTCTTTACTGGTAGACCCGGCGTGGGAAAGACCAGAGTTATTATGAATTTGATTAGTGGGTTGGAAGGAGTGGGTGGATTCTATACCGAGGAGATCCGCCAGAAAGGGGAGAGGAAAGGATTCAGAATTGTCACTCTCAGGGGGAAAAAGGGAATCTTGGCCCACAAGGATTTAAAAAGCCCTTATCGAGTGGGAAAATATGGAGTTAATATTGAAGATTTGGAGAATATTGCCGGGAAGAGTATTCTTCTTGCTCTAAATGATGATAAGAAGAAGATTGTCCTCATCGACGAGATTGGAAGAATGGAACTCTACTCTCCCAAATTCCAGCAGGCAGTAATTAAAGCACTTGGTAGCCCCAAAAGAGTAATCGGTACGCTCCAGGAGAGGCATAATAAGTTTATTGATGCCATTAGAGAAAGAGAAGATGTGGAAATTATTGAGGTAACTTTGGAAAATCGAAATAGATTGCCAAAGGAGTTGAAAAAGAAAATCCTCTAAGTCAAAAAATGGTTACCGAAAGCTTCAGCGTGCGAAATTAAGATACGGAAGATGGGCGTTATTGCTTTATTAACAGACTTTGGACTGAATGACAATTTTGTGGGAGTTATGAAGGGAATAATATATCGTATTAATCCCGGGGTAAGAATTGTTGACCTCTGTCACCAGGTAGAGTCCCACAATATCAGCGAGGCAGCTTTACTTTTGAAAAGCTCCTACCCATATTTCCCTGAAGGCACAGTCTTCCTGGTAGTAGTAGACCCTGGAGTGGGGACTATGCGGAAATCTGTAATAGTCGAAACAGAAAGGTATCTCTTTGTAGCGCCCGATAATGGGGTTCTATCCTTTCTTATGAAAAGAGATGTAAAAAGGATTATCCAGATCACCAATGAAGAATATTTTCTGAAGCCAGTGTCTCGCACCTTTCATGGTCGAGATATCTTTGCTCCGGTAGCAGCCCACCTTTCCAAAGGAGAAAATGTAGAGAAATTCGGCCCGCAGGTGAGAGAGATAGGTAGACTAGAATTTCCTGAGCCTCAAGTCAAAAAAAAGCGCCTGGTGGGCGAAGTCATATATGTAGACCATTTTGGAAACTTGATTACCAATATTAACCAGGATACTTTTCTCCGATACATTGAGGGCAAGAAATTTCAAATAGTTATAGGGAAAGCGAAGATATCGAAAATCAGTTCCTCTTATGAGGAAGGTAAACAGGGTCTGCCCATTGCCGTATTTGGCAGTTTCCATAATTTAGAAATTTCGTTCTACCGGGATAATGCCTTCCGACGTTTGAATTTAAATAAGGGTAGTAAAATTTATATACAGAAAAGCACCACTTGATGCAACTGTTGAGACTTAATCCTATTTTGGAGGTATCAAATGGAAATTGTTGGAATGGTCATCTTTATGGTTGTTCTCCTTGTAGGGGTTATCTCTCCCTTTTTTGGATTACCGGGAACCTTCATTATTGTCGCTGACGCCTTGATTTATGGGTTAATTAACCGTTTTCAAAAAATAACAATCTGGTTCTTACTTCTCCTCTTAGGAATGGCAGTTGCGGGTGAAATTTTCGAATTCTTTTCCAACATCTTTGGGGCAAAGCATTACGGTGCTACGAGATTGGGTTTGATAGGCGCCTTTTTAGGAGGCATTGGAGGTATTTTTGTGGGGAATTCTCTGCTCCCCTTTCTTGGTCCATTGTTGGGTGGATTGATTGGTGCATTTGCCGGGGCTTTCCTTTTTGAACTGCTCGGGAAGGAAGGGCCAAAAAAAGCTATTACTGCCGGAATAGGTGCTTTTCTGGGGAGAGTGGCAGCGGTTTCAGTAAAAGTGTTTATCACTATCATAATGGTCGTCCTGATAGTGACCAAGGTTTTATAAGGGAAGGAAACTGTGCTTGAGTACGTTGTTCGCAGGCTATTGTTCATCATTCCGCTCCTTCTGGGAATTACAATCATCACTTTTGTGGTCATTCATCTCTCTCCTGGAGGACCTGCCGATATGCTCACTGGACTCAGCCCAAAAGTGGGTGCTGAGGCTAAAGCCCGCCTCCACTCCCTCTACGGGCTGGATAGACCGATTCACGTCCAGTATTGGCACTGGCTAAGTCGGATAGTGCGGTTCGATTTTGGAGAGTCCTTTAAAGACGGGCGCCTGGTGATTACAAAAGTCTTGGAAAGGCTTCCAGCAACTTTATTATTAAATGTCCTCTCCCTGCTTCTCATCTTTTTTATTGCCCTGCCGATTGGGATTACCTCTGCGGTTAGACAAGATTCCTTTTTCGATAAAGGGATGACAGTATTTGTTTTTCTGGGTTTCTCCGTGCCCGCTTTCTGGCTCGCCTTGCTTCTAATGCTGCTTTTTGGTGTAGTCCTGGGTTGGCTTCCCATTTCAGGTATGCATTCCGTCAATTTCCTCTATTTTTCTTTCTGGGGAAAGCTCTGGGACATTATTAAACATTTAATCTTACCTGTTTTTGTCTCTGCTTTTGGCGGGCTGGCATACCTGTCCAGATATTCGAGAGCGAGCATGCTGGAGGTACTCCGTCAGGATTATATCCGCACCGCCCGCGCCAAGGGAGTGCCTGAGCAGAAGGTGATATATAAACATGCCCTGCGGAATGCTCTAATTCCCATTGTTACTCTTTTGGGACTATCACTTCCCGCTTTAATCGGAGGCGGATTTATTTTTGAAACCATTTTCGCCTGGCCTGGAATGGGACGCCTCGGTTATCAAGCGATTATGTCCAGGGACTATCCAGTAATTATGGGTGTGGGAGTTATTGCTGCTCTTCTCACTCTATTAGGTAATCTAATTGCCGATATAACTTATGCGTTTGTCGACCCCCGCATTAGATATAGATAGGAATGGGAAAATAGATGTGGAAGATTATCTGGAGAAGATTTAGAAGAAACAAGTTGGCTCTGTTTGGAGCTCTCATCATCCTGTCCTTAGCACTGGTGGCAGTTATTGCTCCTCTCATCGCTCCTTTCAATCCCAACCAGCAGGATATTCTCCACAGGTTGGAACCACCTTCTGTTAAGCATCCTTTGGGAACCGATGACCTGGGAAGGGACCTTCTCTCCAGGATAATATACGGGACTCGAGTTTCGCTCCTTGTGGGATTTGTGGCAGTGGGGATTGCCATCATAATAGGAAGTTTCCTCGGGCTTCTCTCTGGATACTTTGGAGGGTGGCTCGACGCTCTAATTATGAGATTTGTAGACATAATGCTCTGCTTTCCCACATTCTTCTTAATCTTAATGGTAATTGCCTTCCTTGAGCCCAATATCTGGAATATAATGGCAGTTATCGGGCTGACAAGCTGGCCTGGCTTGACAAGACTCGTCAGAGGTGAATGTCTTTCAGTAAGGGAAAGGGAGTTCCTCCAGGCAGCCAAGGCATTGGGTCTTTCAAATAGAAGGGTGATGTTCGTCCATCTATTGCCCAATATAATGGCTCCCATTCTGGTTACAGCCACACTGGGTATTGGTGGAGCAATTTTGACTGAATCAGCTCTATCCTTCCTCGGTCTGGGTGTCCAGCCGCCAACTCCCAGCTGGGGTAATATTTTAAGTGCAGGCAAAGATTATATCACTATGGCCTGGTGGCTTTCTTTATACCCTGGCCTGGCAATTCTTATTACAGTTCTGGCTTATAACCTCCTGGGTGAGGGGCTGCGCGATGTGCTGGATCCCAGGATGATGTTAGAATAAGTAGAATGGTAATGGAAAATGTATTGGAAGTGAGAAATCTCTCAGTTGAGTTCTATAAAGGAGGGAAAGTTATACAGGCTCTTAGAGATGTTTCGCTCACTCTGAAAAGTAACGAAGTCTTAGGTATAGTTGGTGAATCTGGCTGCGGAAAGAGCACACTTGCTCTGTCCATACTGAAATTAATCCCAGAAAGAGAGGGGAACATTGTATCGGGCGAGGTCCTTTTTAAAGGAGAAGACCTCCTGAGGTTATCTGATGAGAAATTGCTCCAGATAAGAGGAAATAGAATCTCGATCATTTTTCAAGACCCCTTTACTTCTCTAAATCCCGTATTCAGGATAGGCAATCAGATTGTTGAATCTGTCACTCTCCACAGGAAAGAAAACTTGTCTACTCACCAGATGGAGAAAGAGATAATCAAGGTCCTCGAACTGGTCAAGATGCCGAAGCCAAAAGATACGATGTGGTCCTATCCTCATCAGCTGAGTGGAGGAATGCAACAGAGAGTGATGATTGCCATAGCTCTCTCCCCCAATCCTGAAATTTTGATTGCCGATGAACCAACCACAGCACTGGATGTCACTATTCAGAAGGAGATACTAGACCTTCTGGCTGAACTCCAAAAGAAGCTGGGACTTTCAGTAGTCTTGATTACTCACGATTTCGGGATAGTCGCTGGGACCTGTCAAAGGGTCTCGGTTATGTATGCGGGAAGCATAGTTGAGGAAGCATCGACTTCTGAAATTTTTTACAATCCTCTCCATCCCTACACCCAGGGCCTCCTCGAGTCTCTTCCCTCAAGAAAAGAACCACCAAGTTCCCCCCAAGGTGAGAAGAGAAGACTTAAAGCTATTCCCGGACAAGTCCCAGACCCCAGCAATTTACCTTCAGGGTGCAAATTTCATCCCAGATGTCCTATAGGTTCTGAGGATTGCAAAGTGGAAGAGCCAAGCCTCATGGAGCTAACTAAAAACCATTGGGTGAGGTGTATTCGTGCCGGCTGAGGAAGTTATGTTAAACGTTGAGAATCTGAAGAAGTATTTCCCCGTAGAGCGGGGAGTATTCAGGAGGATTGTCGATTATGTACGGGCTGTTGACGGCATCTCATTTGAAATCAGAAAACGGGAAGTCTTTGCTCTGGTGGGGGAATCAGGTTGTGGCAAGACCACCACAGCAAAGCTGATTGTGGGGCTACTTGAGCCCACAGATGGGGGAATTTTTTTCTATGGCAAGGATATTTATTTACTGGGAAGAAGAGAGCTGGCTCGAAAAATACAGATAATTTTCCAGGACCCCTTTGCCAGTCTCAATCCCAGGCTCACAATAGGCACTATTGTTGGAGAAGCAGTTAAGTATAGATTAGAATTTGCTGGTGAAAAGGTAAAGAGTAAGGAAATAAGGAAGGAAACAAAAAGACTTTTAAATCGAGTAGGGTTGCCAGTTAATATTTTAAATGAATATCCCCATCAGTTCAGTGGAGGTCAAAGACAGAGAATCGGAATTGCCAGGGCACTGGCCATGCAACCAGAATTGATTGTTGCAGATGAGCCAGTATCTTCTTTGGATATTTCTGTTCAGGCTCAGATTCTAAATCTTCTACTCGATTTGAGAGATTCTCTGGGATTATCTTATCTTCTTATTGCTCATGACTTGAACGTTGTGCGGTTTCTCTCTGACAGGGTAGCAGTGATGTACCAGGGAAAGATTGTGGAGAGGGGTTCTGTCAAAAAGGTATACCAGGGGCCCCAACATTCATACACAAAGAGATTGCTTGAAGCAATACCCACTCCGGAACCTATGCCGATAGAATAAGGAGGCAAGATAGGAAATGGCACCAAAAGCAAGCGATAGAAAGAAGAAGATTGAGGAATTGTCCCGCAAGGAGAGATTGGGAAGAGGGTTACTTAAGATCGGGGAGATAGCTAAGCTGGCAGGAGTAGCTACTTCTCTTATAAGGTACTATACGGACATCGGCTTATTAAGGGTAACGAGCTATACCAAGGGTGGTTACAGGCTATACGACAGGGAGGAGACTATAAGGATTATTCGGCACGTAAAACCACCGGTGGAGAGACGACGTACCTTAAGAGAGATCAAGGAAAGTTTACAGAAAAGCAAGCTGTAGGCGCGATTTCAAATCGTGCAAGTTCTGAATTTAGGATTTTTTGAAATGGTCTCCATAAAGAAAGAAGATCTAAAGTCCTTACCAGCGCAGCTCTTGATAAGAATCGACCGCCTATTAGAACCCATTCCCTGGGAACATAAAGAATTTTTGAAGAAGCTAAAAGAAGAGTCGATTAAGTCCACTCCTTCCACCAAAATCGAAGGCGTAGATACATTTGGTTATCTTCCACAGATAAAATTATTAGGTGACAAGCTCAAAGAGAAAGAAGAGAGAGTTCTTCTGAAGGTCTCAGGGATCGCCCGCATATTTAGACCTTCAGGCAAATTGAGAAGGGGCCTGGAGTCTTACGAATACCGCAGAGAACAGGAGGAGATGGCCAAAGCAGTTGCCCACGCTCTCAATCAGGAGAGGTATCTGATTGTGGAAGCTGGCACTGGTGTCGGAAAGTCCTGGGCTTATCTCATTCCTGCCATATTTTGGGCAAAGAAGAATAATCAACATTTCATAATTTCCACCAATACCAAAAACCTTCAGGAGCAGTTGATCCAAAAAGACATTCCCTTTTTGAAGATGTGTTTGGGAATAAATTTTTCAAGCGCTATACTGAAAGGACGAGCCAACTATCTTTGCTTGAGGAAATTGGCTTCTTTTCTCGAAGAGGTAGAGGAGATTCCTTCTTCGTTATTGAGTTTTGAAGAAAGAATCTTTCTCGTCTATCTTCTCATCTGGCTTGGTAAAACAGAATCTGGAGATGTGGAAGAGAGCATCTACTTCCGGCAAGATTCCTCTTTCTGGAATCTCTGGGATGAGGTTTCCTCCGAGCACACTTCCTGCCTGGGAAGTGAGTGTCCATATTATAGAAGATGCTTTGTTACCAAGGCCCGGCAGAAGGCAATGGAAGCAGAAATTATTGTGGTCAACCATTCTCTCCTTTTCACTGACCTGGTAGCTGAGAAGCACTTCCTTCCTTCGTACAGTCACATTGTCTTTGACGAAGCACATAACCTGGAAAGAGTTGCCACCACACATCTAGGCGTGGAGGTATCCTATTGGACGCTGTCAAGACTGCTTAACAAAATTTATAGAAAAGAAGGAAAGGTGGAAAGGGGCATTCTGGTGAAAGTAGCAAATAGAGAAAAAGGATTAGCTAAACGCCTTGATCCCGTATTTAAGGCAATGCGCGGAGTAAAGAAGGCTTCTAAAGACTTTTTTGAAATTTTGAAGGAAAGTTCTGACCTGTTCCGCTTCGATGAAATAACCAATAAAGTAAGGTTAAGAGCAAGTAGTCCTACCCACCATTTTCTCAGAGAACAAGTTTTAAAGCTTCTAAACATCTGGAATCGATTCTTCCATCTACTTGGAGAACTGGCCGAAGAAATAGAAAATTCTATTCTTGCAAAAGATGTAGAAGGGAAAGTGAAAGATGGCCTACAGATAGCGATGAGCCTCAATTTCGTGGCAGAGGTAAGCGACCCAAACTTCGTCTACTGGCTGGAAAGGGAGAGGGAAAGGATAAGGCTCTGCGCTGCACCCTTAGAGGTAGGGCCATATTTGAATAATCTATTATATAGCCAGATTCCCTCGCTCATCTTCTCTTCTGCCACCTTGACTGTAAAGGGAAGTTTTGACTTTTTGAAGAAGAGATTGGGACTCGACCTCCTGCCCACAGAGAAACTCTGTTCCTTCCTTCTCGGTTCACCGTTCGACTATGAGAGACAGGTTCTGGTGAGCATCGCAAGCTTTCTACCCTCCCCCCAAGAAGAGGAGGAATATACTATCCGGATGGGTAAGACACTCACCAAGGTCTTAGAAACTGCTAAGGGGAAAAGTCTTATTCTCTTTACTTCTCACAAGATGCTAAACGAAGTTTACCAGGAGATTAAGCCTTATCTCCAGAGGAAATTTCAAATCTTAGCCCAGGGAATTGATGGATCGAGAACGATTATTACGGATAGGTTTAGAGAAGACTTCAGCTCAATTCTTTTGGGCACTCACAGTTTCTGGGAAGGGGTCGATCTGCCTGGCAGGACTCTGGAGTGTCTAATTTTGGCCAGGCTCCCTTTTGCTGTTCCCACTGAACCTATTGAAGAGGCCAGGATAGAGTTGATTCAGAAGAGAGGTCTCGACGCCTTTCGGGAATATTCTCTGCCCGGCGCAGTAATCAGGCTTCGCCAGGGGATTGGTCGTTTAATTAGAACTAAAACTGATAAGGGAATAATAATTCTCCTCGACAAAAGGATTATAATACGAAATTACGGGAAAACCTTTTTAGACTCCCTGCCTGTAAAGACCTACCATTGTCATAATCGGGAAGACTCACTTCTTATTGACATTGAAAACTGGTTTAAAACCGTAAGCCACTGACATGGAAGAATTGCTCAAACAGATATTGAATTTTGCAACTAAATCCAAAAGAAATGTTTTTCTGGTGGGTGGTTTTTTGAGGGATTTACTACTGGGAAAGAAAACCAAGGATTTTGACCTTGTTCCCGAAGGAGATGCTGAGAAGTTCGCTAGGAGTTTCGCTACTGAAGTGGGAGGAAGTTTTGTTCTTCTGGATGAAAAGAACAGGATTTATCGGGTAGTAAAACAGAAAATATCTGAAAGGAAAGGTAAACAGATATTCAATTTAGACTTCTCTCAAATGCGAGGGAGAAAAATAGAGAAGGATCTTTTGCTAAGAGATTTCACTATCGATGCAATGGCTGTGAGGTTAGATTGGATAGAAGGGAACCTCGAGATCTTCAGACGGGTGAAACTCCTCCCAAAGGTAGTAGACCCTTCTGGCGGGCTGGCAGACTTGAAAAAGGAGGTGATAAGGAAAATTTCTCCCAAAATCTTTGACGATGACCCCTTGAGATTACTCCGCGGATATCGTCTGGCAGCCACTTTGGAATTCGCTATAGAGAGAGAAACAGAGAATGAGATTAGAAAGAAAGTGGATTTAATTAGAAACGTAGCCAAAGAGAGGGTGAGGGACGAATTGTTTAAGATCCTATCTACCCCTCGCAGTTATCTATATTTTCGAAGATTGCACACAGTGGGGCTTTTGAGCAGAATCATTCCTGAGATAGAAACGATGAAGGACAAACCTGAAAATTATTACCACCGAGAAGGGCTATGGGGACATTCTCTGGAAACTCTCAAATCTCTGGAGGAGATTCTTTCTAACTTGGTCAAGCTCTTTCCAGGAATATCTCGCAAAATAATAGCTAATCTTGATGAGAAAATATTTGGTGAGGTAGAAAGAAAAACTCTTTTAAAGTGGGCAGCAATTTTCCACGATATCGGAAAGCCAAAGACAGTAAGAAGAGAGCATGGAAGGGTTCGGTTTTTTGGTCACGAGGAGGCTGGGACTTCTCTGGTTATCGAAATTATGGAGGGGCTTAAATTCAGCAACAAGGCAATCAAAATTGTAGAGAGAATGGTTGTGCACCATATGCGTCCCGGTAACTTGAGTGAAGCTCCTCATTTGACCGACAGAGCAATTCATCGGTTTTTTAGAGATCTCTCCCAGGAGGGAGTGGCTACTCTTCTTCTCTCTCTGGCGGATCGCTATTCTTATCGAAAGATTCTCCCTGACCGAGACATAGAGCTGGTCTCGGAGATAAGTCAAAAGTCCATAAACAAACATGAGAAGACTGTTAGAAAAATGTTAAGAAGGTACTACTACCATAAAGAGAGAATTTTGCCTAAATCCCTTGTTCGGGGAGATGAGATTATGGAAAGTTTCAATCTTCCTCAAGGACCTCTGATTGGTAAGTTATTGAGAAGGTTAGGGGAAGCCCAGGCTGGAGGCAAATTGAAGAATAGAGAGGAAGCTCTCCAATTCTTGAAGGAGATACTGGAAGAGGAGAAATCATGAAATTATCTGTTATCATGCCAGTTTTAATGAGGAGAGTACGATAGAAAAAATCATCCAAATGGTAAAAAGAGTAAGTATTGATAAGCAAATTATTATAGTCGGTGATGGTTCCACTGATAGGACGAGAGAAATATTGAAAGTTTGATGGTCTACTTGACAAAAGGTTGTTTTTGGAATAAATTTTTTGATTAAGGGTGCCGGTCGCGACGAATAAGGAGCGACGACTGAGTGAAACGAGGGAAAGGCACGGGCGCGAGATGGTGAGCGCCCGGGGAATTGAAGCGGGCGTAATTCAGTGGTAGAATGCAAGCTTCCCAAGCTTGACGTCGTGGG
>JBHIBS010000030.1:0-16547 GCA_046759165.1 bacterium
GATGAAATGAAACCTTCAATGTAAGTATCTTTCTTAAATTCAACTTTGTCGAAGATGCCCGCATCTACAAGGATAACATTCATTTTCAAATAATTACTAGCATCTCCAACTGGGTCCTGAAATTTAACTCTCACTCCATTAGAAGCGACAATAGTACCTTCACCTCCAACTACTCCAAAATCAAGCGAGCCCCAATCTTTTCTAAAATTATACACCTTCCCATCTTCCATAATAAAGGGGTCAGGCGGGTCCCCAGTCCCCATGTCCACAGCCCCAGCAAGAAGCTCCCCTTCATCAACCGAGGGGAAAGCTAATTCAGGAACATCTGACCATTCTTCAATATAAGGATCGCCCACGATTCTATCTTCTTGTATAATCCAGCTGTTACTCTTCACTTCTTGAGAAGAATCCACAGTAAGCGTCTTACCAGCTTGAATGAGAATCATTTCATCCAATCCCCACCATCCTTCCTGGGCACTTGTGTAAACGGAACCATTATTATTATCATCAGGAATCACTGTGGTGTTCTCATTAAACCACAGATAACCATTACTGTGAATATTCCCCTTGATTGTGGTTGGGTCAAAAATCCAAACACCTCCAGCCACCCGAATGGCTTGTGCAGCTTGTTGTGGTGTTCGCTGAACGACTGTTTCTACTCTTCTTGTCGCCTTTGGGTTCGCGGCGTCAGGAATATGGGCAACCGAAGTGATTAGGTATCGATTAAGTGGTTGACCAGCTGTAGAAACAGTAACCGTATAAGTGCCATCTCCAAGACTATTGGTAGTAGGTCCTCTGTAATTGGGATTCCCTTTCAATTGACTTATTGCAAACTCCACTCCACCATCCGCAATATAGAAAGTAGCATCTGACAATCTTTCTTGCACTGCAAATCTGGTTTCATGTATACCTATAGCAACGAGGCCAACTCCAATAATGGATAAAACAACCATGGCTACAAGTGCCAACATTAGTCCAATTCCTCTCTCGTTTACCCAACTAATTTTTATCATTTTCGTCCTCCAATGCTTCAGTTAGAGCCAGAATAGCCGCTGACAGTGCCGCTATCGTTTACAGAAACGCTATCGTTGCCTTAAGGCCTTACAGAATATATTACAAAATAATCTCCATTATCTGAGGTATCACGCCCATAATTACTTCCCGAGGTAAAAAGGCCCGCAAGAAAAAGGCTGACAATTAACCCTCAACTCCACTCGGGAGTGTCCTTAAGTCACTTCAGCCTGGCTAATTTAACTATGTTAGGATAAGATGTTTAATCTTGCGTAGCTCTTACTATTTCTTCTATTGTTATTATACCTTGTTTGACCTTATCCATACCATCTTCTTTGAGCGTCTCCATTCCCGAGTTCCAGGCAGCTTTTTGCCTTATGAGTACTGCGGTAGAAATGGCAGTTGCAGTTATCTTACTTCATACATCATAATTTTTTACTTATGGAATATGATGTATGATTTATAATTCCTTTCCTTTTTGGACCCGTTTTTCCTTCTGTGTTCCTATTCTATCCTTCATTATGATATTATATCGATTTTTGCCATTTGGCAATTGGTTTTTTTTGTTTGTCGACACTAAAATTACTAATTTACCAGGGGTATTATCCAGAATTTTGTTTAATTTTAAAAAGAGGTCTATTCTCCATTTGCAATTTAAGCAATAGAACTAGAAAGAATAATTCTTTCCTCACTCTCTCTATTCTGAGAACAACTCATCGGCCGAGTCCTCTTCCTCACTTCCCTGAAGAGCCGTTCAATAGTCTTGGGGACCGTAGTCTCTTCCAATCTTCCACAGGACATGCGAAGCAGGTTACCAACTCTTTTATCTCCTCCTTCAGAAATTCTACCGCTTTAGGTACCACAGGACGCCATATCCTCGCCGATTTCTTGAAATTCCATACCGCTTCTTTATAAGATTCAGCTCCATATATATTTCTTGCACCATTGATACAAAGCTTTTGCAATTTCTTTGGTATCTTATTAGCCACATTCCTTAACTTATGAGCCCACAATCTTTCTTTATCTACTCCCGGATAAACCAATTTTATCGCATTCCTTAACCCTTTGTTCCCATCTATCCTCCCCAGTCTCAAATGCTTTCCCTCTAATCCCCGATAATACAGCTTATTGAGAAAATGCTCCCAGGCATTTTGTGACTCTCCTTCGCCTACTAAATAAGAATCTCCCACTTCTTTCAATCCCATATGCTGCCAGTATGCACCTTCTCTTCTTCATCGCCGGGCTTTTGGCATTTAAAAATATCCTATCTAATATCAAACATACATACTCATCTTTAATAGCTCGATTATGAAACCTCCTCACTAAACTATCCAATCTCTTGCTGATCTGGGAAACACTCCTTGCCAAAAGAAGAATACCCCTTTTATTGCCTTGTCAAATCAAATTACACAAAAAATTCTAAATTACCAGCAGGTCTGAATTAGCCAAATCCTTAAGGGTAACCAGAACAAGAATAATCAAGATAACCAATCTTTTGGGGATTCCTCCTTCAATTAAAGAAATAATCCTATCTTTAGGGGAATACCTAAATAAATCCATTAATTACAGGAAGAGATCTAAGAAAACTTTTAAAATTTAAAGGATGTGATGTTATTTGCAAATGAGGGCATTAAATGAAACGATTAACAAAAGGGGGAAATGACCACAAAAGGGTTTGAAGTGTATGTGATTTTAGAGATGTATTGTGTGGTAGGAATTTATTGGGATTTGCTATAGGAAAAGATAAAACTTTTAAGCTAAGAATCTTGGGATAGTTCTTTTGTTTCTGGTGGCCTTTTCTTTCGCATTTGAGCCTTTTTTTATTGTCTATCTTTTCAATGAGAATGCACAAAAATTGGATTTTCAAGTAGTTCAATATTATTTAGTGTTACCAGAGCATTTTCTCATATTTGCATTTGTCCTATTAACCTCTCGTAATATCCTCCTTAATTCCCGCTTTTTCCCATGAGTAGCCGTATAAATTTTATATCTGTAATTTTCTTCCTTACCCCCTTTCCATTTAAGCCGGATTAAGACCGAGTTCTTCCATCAGTTTCGGCCAATGATACTTTAGATTTCTTTCAGAGATAAGGTTTTGTCTGACCATATGTTTTTGGGTAATCTTTTCATTTCCTAAAAGATGATTAATGATTACTATTTTCACAAGTTCCTTTTTTTCCTTTTCTCCTTTTGGACCTCTTCCAAATTCGGTCTAATTCGGCTACAGAGATATCTGCAATCTTTTCGAAATGCCACCAATATTCGGGTAATCCATCATCTTCAAAAAGGAAACAAACACCCACAAGACGTTCATTGCAACGGTGGTTTGCTCCCCCTCGACAGTAAGGACATTCCCTGGCTATCTTTTCCCGTAGTTGTTTCAATGTCATCTTGCTAATCCCTACAATAAATAGTTCCTATTTGTCTTTTAATCCCTAAAAAAATCGTTACTATCAGCTCGATTTTATAAAGGTCAATTTTCTGAATTTACCAGTCCTTGAATCTAGGCATTAAAGGACAAGAACCGTTGATTTTTTCTTGCATTAGGCAGTTTTTATTTATATAATTTTTTGGCGTAAAACCAAGGGTCGACCGAGGTTGTCAATATACCCTTGGTTTCCTTCGCTTTTCAATCTAGCTTTAACAAGAAGAGCTTTGTTACAGATTGCATAAACGAAGTACTTCGCAAAATATACCAATTTGGGAGCATAGATGAAGTATTTCGCTTATTCTAAGTTAGATGCAATTTTCGGCTTAAACTGATAAAGGAAAGCACAACATGGATATAAAAATAAGAAAAGAGGAAGAAAAGGACTATAAAAAGGTTTATGAAGTAAACCGGTTGGCTTTTCAACAAGAAAATGAAAGTAAACTGATTGAGAAAATCAGAAAAGGTGAAAACTTTGTTCCTGAACTCTCACTTGTAGCTGAGATTGGCAACGAAATTGTCGGACATATTCTTTTTTCAAAAATAAAAATCATTGGGAATTCTGTCTTTGAGTCTCTTGCTCTGGCTCCCATGGCAGTTATCCCTAAGTTTCAGAAACAAGGTATCGGAGGTAAATTAATTAAAAAAGGGCTTGAAAAAGCGAAAAGGCTGGGTTTTGATTCCATAATTGTGCTAGGGCATAAAGAATATTATCCAAAATTTGGATTTCAAAGAGCGTCAAAATGGAGTATAAAATGTCCTTTTGAGGTTCCTGACGAAGTTTTTATGGCAATTGAATTAACTAAAAAAGCGTTAGAATGTAAGGCTGGAACTGTCAAGTATCCCGAGGAATTCATGGAAGATTAATAGCAAATAACATGGATGAAGTCTGAAACAAATTCAGCCGAAAACTGCATCTAACAGCGGATACCCGGCTCCACACTTCGTGCTTCGCTCAAATCGCCTCGCCATTGGCTCGACAACTTCGGGTATCCGCGGAACGTTATGCGAAATCGGCCACAAGTCACACAAGGAGTGTATCCTATGTCAGCAGAAGAAAACAAGATCCTAAAGGTTGAAACCAAGCTACAGAAACTTGGCCTCATCCTCCCAGAACCATTAAAAACCCCACCGGGGATGAAGTTACCCTTCCCGTGGGTGAGGGTGCGGGGCAATCGGGCCTACATCTCGGGACATGGTCCTCAGAACCCTGATGGCTCAATCGCACATCCGCTAGGCAAAGTGGGCGGGGACTTGTCACTAAATGAAGCCTACCAGGCAGCACGGTTAACCGCACTGTCTATCCTGGGGAGCCTCAAGCGTGAACTGGGCGACCTGGACCAGGTAGTGGCCTGGCTGAGGGTCCTTGGTATGGTCAGCTCGGCACAGGGCTTCAATCAGCAACCACTGGTGATCAATGGCTTCTCCGACCCGATCCTTGAACTGCACGGACCCGAAAGGGGACTTCACGCACGCTCGGCCGTGGGTATGGCAGAGTTGCCGTTCGGCATCCCAGTCGAGATTGAGGCCGAGGTCGAGATCATCGGTTAGCATCCGAATTGGCCCATCCATCGAGCAGGTCTTTGACTGCGTGACCAGGCCGGGCTAAGAAACATGACGTCCCGCTCTCAATAACTGAGCAATGACATAAAGCTGGGCAGCGTCGCATAACACGCCGTAAGCGACTTTACTTCGTTCCGCCCAAAACCGCCTCCGCTGCACTTCGACGGCTTCGGTTACGGCGAGCACGTTGCGAAATCGCCTTCTAAAAAGAAAAATAGAAGGAAACTACTATGGATAAATCAATACCCAATTCCTACTTCAAATTCATTTCTTTCAACTACAAATTTCGGGATTTCTTCTTGCCCCGCATGAATATCTTGAAAGAAGTGGGGATAATTTGTTACCATTTTTTAACACAAATGCCCAAAAATGCCGTAAGATCCAGTAAGTTTCCATAAAATAAAAAATCCCAAAGCTACTTGCAAACTCAAGGAGAGTTGAGATTTTTGTGGGTCTTTCTTAGGTCTACTATTTCCTGCTTTTTGTTTACGAAACTGTCGCTCTGCCGCTACTGACATAAACTGAGCAATTCTTTCCAGATCAATTCCACCTGCTTTCGCAAACTGGTAGAATCCGAATCACCATTAATAACGTAATCTGCGTGTTTCTTCTTCTTATAGAGAGGAATTTGCGCACCTATCCTGGCTCTGGCCTCCTTAACAGTAAGATTATCGTCCTCCCGTAATCTCTCAATTTGTATTTTCTGAGGCACATAAACGAGAACTATCTTATCGACTAGATACTCAAGTTTAGCCTCAAATAGAAGAGGTATATCCACCAGCAGAACATTCCCCTTCCTTCCACTTGCTCCCAGCTTAGACAGTCTTGTGAGTTTCTGAAATTCCCTTATCTTTCTCTTTATTTCAGCAACGATTTTGGGATGCATAATTGCGTTTAGGCATTTCCTCTTTTGTCTATTTCCAAATATTATGTGAGCCAGCCTTTTTCGGTTCAATCTACCGTTTCTATTTAATACTTCCTGGCCGAATTTCTTAACTATCTCTTCGAAAACTTTTGTGCCAGCCCTGGTCAACTGGTGAGCAATTTCATCGGTATCGATAGTTCTGCAACCAAAATTCTTGAATATCTTGACCACTGTGCTTTTCCCTGAAGATATTCCTCCTGTCAAACCCACAACGAGCATATCCAATTTTCTCCTTTTTACTTCTCCTCTTTAAAGACCTGTGCTGAAAAAGTATATATTTCTGTATCCTTATCCTTCCACGCATCCTCAGCCAAATTGGCCTTATCGTAACAGAGCCTATTCAGAAACTCCTCTTTTGACCAGCCAGTTTCAGTCGCCACCTGGGGCAAAAAGACTCCCTGGCGGTAGCCTTTCTTTACAATCACACCGTGTTTCCCCAACTCTATCTCATCTACGCTCTTGATTTTTTCTGGCACTGTCAAAACAGAAAGCTCAATTTCAATCTCATCTAACTCTTCGGGCCTTACTGGGGGAAAACGAGGATCACCAGTGGATGATTCAATCGCCATTTTGGAGACAGCCTTGTAGAGTTCCTCGAGAGGCATAATATACCCGATGCAGCCGCGAAGCAGTCCCCTTCTATGTAAAGTTACGAAGACTCCTCTCTTCTCTTTCAACAGAGGGTCTTCTACATTAAACTCTGGTACCTTCCGAGACCGGATATATTCTTCAATTGTCTTCCGTGCGATATCCAGGAGAACCTTCTGTTGTTTTTCATCTAACATTTTCCTGCCTCCTTTCTCTTTCTTCAGTTCGGGAGTCATCTCTTCCTTTTTCAGGTGTATTATGGCAAAGGCACCATAACCCACCACTCTTCTCTTATCTCCAGTCACATCTCCAGAATTTGCATATTTCAATAGCTTTATTCTGTTTGCCCCGCATGCTTTTGCGGCCAGAATTGCAGTAAATACAGCTGCACCACCACAGAGCTCCGCTTTTCCACTGGTGATGTGTTCCCTTAAGCCATCGAGATCAAAATTCTCTAAGTCGCGGATTGCTACTCCGTCTATCAGACATGCTCTCCCATAGGTGTGGTAATGGGACATATCCGTAGAGGCAACAATGAGTATTCTCTTCTTCCCCTTTGAACGCACAATAGCATCGGCTAAAAGCTGACAGAACTCCTCGGAATTGTTATTAAAAACTATGGGAACTATCTTGAAATCTTTTAATGTTGACTGGAGAAACGGAAGTTGCACTTCGAGAGAATGTTCATTCTTGTGGGCTTTCTCATCAAAATAGAACGATTGATGTTTTCGTATAATTTCTTTAGAAATTTCAGAATCTACTTTAACTTTTCCCAGGGGAGTTTCCCACCACCCTTCAGCATAAACAGAAGCCCCATCAACAGGGACATAGTGGCTCGGTCCCAGAAGAATTACAGTGTCAAAATTCTCCCCCTCCAGCTGACGATAACCATGTGCTGCGACCTGACCAGAATATGTGTAGCCTGCATGGGGTAAAATCAACGCTACCAGGGTTCCGGGCAGTTTCTCCTGGTCGACCTTTTTAAGAAAACCCCCGATCATATCCTTCAAGACCCGAGGCGAGCCTGGATAGAACTGACCACCCCAGCGAGCTCGACGAACCATGGACTCATAGGCCTCTGCTGCCCCCTGAGGCGAAATACAGAAAAAGAGAAAAATAAAAGAGAGAAAAATTCTCCTAATAGAGATTGTGAACTCCTTTGACATTCACCCTAATAGGCATCGCTCAAAAGGTGAATGTTGCCTATCTTAACCCTTTTTAAACCAGCCCTCCTTGCCCCTGCCAGGCATTCCTCAGCGTGCCTTCGGGAAGTGGTTGGAAGATCCGACATATAGAAATGGGGATGGAAAGCCAGGATGGAATATGGAATCTCAGGGTCTAAGGAGGCTATGAACTTAGCAAGCTTTGAGACCTCAAAACTGTCAACATATCCGGGCACGAGAAGCGTTGAAGCCACAAGAAAAGGTGGTTTCCTCCTCTTCTTAGTATAATCAGCCAGAAGAGAGAAGTTCTCCTGTGTCCTCCTGTTCGAAACTCCGCACAAGGCTATGTTTACCTGTTCACTGAAAGCTTTCAGGTCAAATTTTATACAGCCACCTGAATCTATGGAAAGTTCAGCTATCTCCTTTAAGAATTTAGGATTCATACAGCCATTCGTTTCCCAGCAGATGCGCACTCTTTTCTTCTCCAAAGCGAGCCGTGAAGTCTCCAAGGCATGGTATATCTGGGGAACAGGGTCGCCGCCAAAATAGCAGATGCAATTTGTTTTCCCATCCACACAGTTAGACAACTCCTCTGAAGTTACGAAATTTCCATCTTTCAGGCTTTCGGGATTCCCCAGAACGGCTGGAGTCGCCCGTTTCATCATGCGTTCAACCTCCTCCCTGTAGTGCCAGTTCTGGCAGAACAGGCAATCGAAAGAACAGCCGTGGTAGAAGACCGCTAAATTTTTGTATCCATAGCTTTCTCTCTCGCCACAAACCCATTCAGCCACACAATTGGTTGGTAGTGGGTCGTGGTACCAGCTGAGGCTTCCTCTTTCTCTACTTATCAGATGGACCAACTTTCCCAGATGGTTAGTTCTCAGGCCACAGTAGCCAAAGCTTCCCTCTGCAATTCGGCATTCATTGGCACAAATATTACATTTCAGTCCTCTGTTATCTTTCGGGACCTCTTCTGGAAGGCGAAAACTACTTCTTGAGACTTTATGGGCTTTCTCTATTAAAGGTGAAACTTTCTCGAAGTCTCGCCTTATACATTCAACACAAACGCCCAGAATTTTTCCAATTAACGGAGACTCCTTTTTGCAATTAAGACACTCCATAGTCCTCCCACTATCTTCCGACCATCTTTTTGAACCTTGAGGCATCTTCAAACATATAGATATTGTTGAACATACAATATATCTCGCTCTTTTCTTCACATTTTGCTTTAAGTTTTCTGAGATCCCTATCAGCGTAACGATATCTGTATCCACCCATTCCATGTAGTCGAAAATAGTTAAACTGTCCAAAAAGAGCCTCAGCTTTAAAAGGGTCAACGCAGTGAACCAGTCCCAATTCAGAACAGATACCCCTTATTTCCTTCCCATCCCATTTTCCCCTAGGCTCCCAGAGTAAAAGGAGACCTTGTCTTTTAATTTTCTTGAAGAATTTTCTCATATTCCTCTTATTTTCAACTGTGGGATGGAAGCTGGGTGGCATCTGAAAAATAACTATTTTCGCTTCAAGAAGTTGGGCAATTTTCTGAGTCTTCTTCCACGCTTCAAAGACCATATCGGTTGGCTTGAAGGAACCATAATTTGCCTTCTCCTTTTCTGGAATTGGATAGCCAAGTTTCCTGTAAGTTGGGCTGGATGGCAAATGGGTAATCAACTGGGAAGCCTTTAGAGTAAATTCGAATCCCTTAGGAGCCTCTTCCCTCCATTTAAGGACGGTTTCCAACCTGGGGAACTGGTAGAATACTTTCTGTATCTCCAAGACTTCAAAATTCTTATAATAGCTCGCCCTAGCCACGGAAAATCCACAACACCCAACCTTAACCATATAATACCCCTCATTACAGCTTTCTGGAGTCCTTGCGAAAGCAAGGTCTTTCCTCCCTTTCGGGAGGACTCCAGTTCCGATTTCACGTTGTTATTGGAAGCGGCTTTCCACAATATGGGCAATTGCCCTCTTCAATTTTCATCTCCAGTATAGAGAAACCGTCTCTTTTAATGATTAGTTTTCCACAGTGGTAGCAATAGGTGTTTTCACCCATGTGTCCTGGAACATTGCCAATGTAAACATAGTGGAGACCCCTCTCAAGTCCAATCCTTCTGGCCTCTTCCAAGGTTTCTACGGGTGTAAAGGGGAGATGGGATAACTTCAAATGAGGAACGAATTGAGTCACATGCCAGGGCGTATCCTCGCCAAGCTCTTTGAGTATCCAGGAAGCAATTCCTTCTAAATCTTCCCTATCATCATTATATCCTGGGATAATATTGGTTACAACCTCTACCCACATTCTCCATCTCTTCTTTGCCCTCGCGGTAACCTCCAGAATTCCAGTAAAATCGGGAATGTTCCCAATCTTCCGATAACCCTCCTTTCTGAACCCTTTAATATCCACTCTGAAAGAGTCGAGATAGGGACCAATTCTATCCAGCGCCTCGGGTGTAATGTAGCCATTGGTAACATAATTTGTAAGTAACCCTTTCTTCTTTGCCAGTTTAGCAGAATCTAAAGTATATTCAAACCAGATTGTTGGTTCATTGTAAGTCCAGGAGATTCCCCGACAGTGCCCTTTCTCTGCCAGTTTCACAGCATCTTCTGGAGAAAAGTATTGGGCCTCTCCTTCATAATCAACATGGGAGATGTCGTAATTCTGGCAACCAGGACAGCGAAAATTGCAGCCGAGAGTACCTAAGGAGAGCCATCTCGATCCTGGGTAGAAGTGGAAGAGGGGTTTCTTCTCTATTGGGGATATAGCCCAAGTGGAAACTCTTCCATAGATAAGAGTGTAGAGTTTCTCTCCCACCTTTTTCCTCGTCCGGCACCACCCGGTCTCTCCTTCTCCAATTATGCACCTTCTCTGACAGATGCCACATCTCACCCTGCCATCTTTCAGAACCTGGTAAAGAGTTGCTTCTTTCAAGACATCCCTCCCTTTCGGGAGGATTCCAAGAAATTCTGGAGTCCTTGCGAAAGCAAGGTATTTCCCTCGCTTTCGGCAGGATTCCAAGGTGGAGCTAGAATATGAAAAAGCCGGCCTTTCTCATCCTTTTTACGGAAGTATCATAGGGATCGCAAATTTCTTCCTCCAGATGGTCTTTATACCCCACCTCCCTCAATTTTCTTACCATCTTTCTTCTTTCCTCTTTGGACATTAGGCGAGAATCACTCATTGAGGCAACCCGAAAGTATATGCCTTCCCTATTCAAGGTCTTCACAGCTAGGTAGGGCAGTTCATAAAACTCACCCCTTCCACCCGTCCTCTTCTCAAAACTTTCGGGAGTGCCAGCCTTTATGGAGATTCTAACATAGAGATTTTTATATTTCTTTAGAGCCCTGACATATTCTGGCTGTTTACCGAAAAGAATCCCATTTGTCTCCAGAACAAAGAAGAAGTTAGTATCGTCAACCAAGTCCAGAACTCTAAGTAGATGCACCTTCCCCAGAGTCGGTTCTCCGCCAGATACGCGTAATTTCTTAACTTTTGCCTTTCTGGCATTGGAAACGAGTCTCTCAAAAACCTCCTCAGGAGTAAAGAATTCTCCATATTTGTTAGGGAAATCCCGGGAGAATGAAACCCAGCAAAACACACACCTCAAACAGCAGCCCACAAGATATCCAGTAGAAATTCCACCATATACCCCTGTACAGTAGAAATTTGTGTATTTGCGGGAAGAATCCCTTAAGCATAACTTTTCGGTCTCCCTCGCTAAATTAAGCGGATCGAAAGGAACAGAATCTTTCGTAATGAAACCCTGATATTCCATTATGTTATTTCACCTTTTCCATTTTTCCGCTTCATCACCAGTCATGGGAACAAACCGGACAGGAATTACGTCCTGGACGGTCAATTTTCCCTTTTTCCTTTCTACGATCTTGAGCACCTGGGGAAAATGGGTTTCTCCCACAGGTATCACCATCCTGCCACCTTCGGCAAGTTGATCAATTAGAGGCTGGGGAATATGGTCAGGTGCACAGGTCACTATGATTCCATCGAAAGGCGCATACTCTTCCCAGCCTAAATACCCATCACCGCATTTTACCTTTATATTTCCATAACCCAATTTCTGGAGAAGCTCTTCTGCCCTCTTAGCTAAAGGTCCCAGTATCTCTATTGTATAGACTTCCCGAGCCAGTTCAGAAAGGATCGCTGCCTGATAACCCGAGCCCGTGCCCACCTCCAATACTTTCTCATCGCCTTCTAAATTCAAACATTCTGTCATCAGGGCGACAATATAGGGCTGAGAAATAGTCTGTCCCTCTCCTATAGGAAGAGGATAATCGCTATAGGCAAATGATCTGTATTTTTTGGGGACAAACTTGTGTCTGGGAACAGTCTCCATTGCCTCCAGAACCCGTCTATCTCTTATTCCTCTCCCCTCAATCTGCTCAACAACCATCGCCCTTCTTTTCTTTTTGAAGTCCGCTCCATTTTCGCCCCTTCTTCCCAGGCAACAGTTGAAGATTATCAAAAAGGCTACAATCAAAAAGAGAACAACTTTTCTTTTCATCTCAACCTACTCTCCAGTTTTTTACTGCATTCTTCGCAAAAATCTGCTTCTTTTATATCAGTATCCCGAAGACTATTGGAAAAGTGCATCACACATTTCGCATTGCCACAGTGCTTTAAACCGAAAGCATGTCCCAACTCGTGAACCGCTTCCTTAATTGCCCTTTCAAGAAAAAGCTTATCATTCCTGCTATTTCCGTAAAACTCTTCCCGCAATCGAGTTAAAGAGATCAAAGCCGCCGTTCCACCCAGGTCTGCCTGGCCAAAGATGAAGTTTAATGCGGGAACGAAGATGTCCACATCGAGAACACCTAAAACTTTGCCTGCATCTTTCGGGATATTTTGCTTTAATTCTTCCAGTATAGGAGTGGCAAAATATTGTCTCCGCTCAGCCCTGTAAGCATCCTCAGAAAGTGGCAATGGTTCCCCTATCTCAAAGACTGCATCAAACTTCTCTCGCAAAGCCCAGGACAATTTCAAAAGAGTCTCTTTATCAACATGTCCAACTTCTATAATATAAATCTTCATTTCTGCTCCTTTTAATCTCCCTTTCTCCTCTTGTGGCAAACACCCGGCAAGGAAAATTAAGAATAAAAATATTAGAATTATCCCTGACATCCATTTCCCCATCTTCATTCCAGGCACTGCCCACCTTCCCTCCCAGCGACCATCTCTTCCATTATTCTTCAGTTTTGCGAAGCATCGCTTACCAACTGTGGGAACAGGATATGTCCCCCTGTACACCAGGGCTTTAGCAATTCTGTCTCTAAACTCCACTTTAAAGTGTCTATTCCTTATTCGAGCGTAGATTTCAACGAAACCGTAATGGAGATGGTCTTCTCTGTTTCAAGATAGATAGCTGGTTGCGACCAGCGGTGGGCAATGAAGAATGCCAGAAAAATCACAATTGAAAATAATAGGAAAAGGGACCTTTTTCGTACTGTTTACAATTCGTACCTAAGATTTAGTTTCCAGAAGAATGGTTACAGGTCCGTCATTATGGATGTCCACAAGCATACGGGCCTGAAACTCTCCAGATTTGACTTCTACTCCCTTTGCCTTCACCTTTTCAATAAATTTTTCATATAGATCCTCTGCCATCTCTGGTGGGGCAGCAGAAGTGAAATCGGGCCTCCTCCCCTTTCTACAATCGCCATAAAGGGTAAACTGAGAAATAACCAGAACTTCCCCTTTCACGTCGAGAACTGAAAGGTTCATCCTATCGTTTTCGTCAGGAAAGATACGCAGATTTGAAATCTTTTCGGCAAGATATTCGGCATCCTCCTCACTATCCTGTCTTCCTACCCCCAAGAGAACTACTAATCCTCTTTTAATTTTATTTATCTCTCTCAATGATTCCACTTCGTTCTTAACACTTACGCTCGCTTCAGATACTCTCTGAACAATTGCTCTCAATTCTCTCTCCAATAAATTATCCTTTTTCTATCTCCTCCATTGCCTCATCGATATTTCCCACAGAAATTATACCCTCAATATTCCAGGTATTGATTCCCACCACCCTTTTGCCTGTGCCAAGAGCCAGTCCAATCTCGGACAGAGTGCCATACTTTCCGTCCACAGCAATCACAACATCAGCAGTGCGAACGATAATGGCATTTCGAGCATAGCTCATTGAAGTGACAATGGGTATATCCACAAAAGGATTGGCCTCAGTTTTTTCCTTGCCCGGAAGAATGCCTATTGTCAAACCGCCTCCATCCTTCGCTCCTCGGCAGGCTGCCTCCATCACCCCACCCAATCCTCCGCATAGGAGGATATGCTTTCTCTGGGCAATCTTCTTTCCCACCTCATAAGCAATCCGGGCTATTTCTTTACTGCAATAATTCCCACCAATAACAGCAACAATCATTTTTAACTCTCCTAAAAACCACTCTGGGGTCCTCCCGAAAGGGAGGCCTTGCCTCTAGGCTTTTCAGCCCCGTCTAATATAATGGTAAAAGACAAATGTACCCAAAAGGCTTATCACTCCAGCCACAAAGAACACAGATTTCACCCCTAAAATATCCATAACTACACCTGCTATCAAAGGGGCTGCTATCATACCAGCACTCATTGCTGTATTGAATAGCCCCATGGAAACGCCCATCCCTAATCTTTGACCCACTTCTACCGTTATAGCTGATGCAGAAGGCATCGATGTTGCCCCACCAAGCCCCATTATGGAACTTATAAAAAATAGCTGCCAAAAATTACGAGCAATTGGTGTAATCAACAATGCCAGCGCTCCCACACTCGAACCTATCAATACCAAAAATAACTTATTATACCTATCTGCTAACCTCCCAAATGGATTCTGTAATAAGGCAATAAGAAATATATGAAAAGAAATTATTATTCCCACCTGAGATGAGGTTATATCTATCCTGGAAGCAAAAATTGGTAGAAACGCCATTATTCCACCTCTTCCCATCGCAGTAATAATTCTATAAAGAAGGAGTCCTTTCATAACATTATTTTTGATGATTTCTTTAAATGGGATTGGATCATCCATTTTCGTTATTCCCGAATACCTCATATCCGGCAAGAACACTAAGGTTATCAAAAATGCAATTGCAGTTAAACCTGCCATCGCGTAAAATACTGATGCAATTCCAAATGATTCGTTCAGAAGGCCGCCCAGAAAGGGACCAGCACCCATCCCCAAAAGAAGCGCCATATTGAATGTCCCCATGTACCTACCCTCTCTTCCCTTTTCTGCAATCTCCCCGACATATGCCATGGCAACAGGAATGACCATCGCTGACGCAAGTCCATGGATAAACCTAACACTTGTTAGATAGTAAACATTACCAGCCACGATGTATACTAAGGAAATTCCAGAATACAATAACAATCCGAATGTTATAAATCCCTTTCTTCCTTTTTTGTCAGAGAGTTTTCCAATTATTGGCATAAAAACTGCACGGGAAAGCGAATAACCCGAAAATATTATCCCTAACCATATACCAGTTGCCCCTAAGCTTCTTGCGTAAACCGGCATAAGTGGAGCAATAATTCCCAAGCCGAGCATTGCAGCGAATACCGAAATAAATAAGACACTAAATATTCTTTTTTTCATAAAATCCTTCTCTTACTATTGACTCATTTACGATTTATCTAATCTCGATGACGGCCCTTCCGAGTGAAAAGCATCGAAATACCAAAAAATACTATAACTAATGGCCAAAGCATAGCCCAGAAATTCGCAGTAATTACTCCTAAATTTCTTAATAAAAGTAATACTCCCAAAATAATCAAGAATAAGCCAAGCATCCTAAAATAATTCCATTCAATCATTTTTTCTAACCCCACATGAAAAACTACTCTTCTAAAGTTATAGTCTCTTCGCAGTAAGGAGAATAAGGTCTTATACAATCATAATTCCTATCAAATTTCAATTTCGGATTAATCCTCGAAAGAAAAATCTGTACAGGTCTATGATACGATTTTTTACAAACTATTCTTGTATCTAAACCAAGTTTTCTGCAGACTTCTAAAATAGGACAATGATTCCACCACCTCATTACGAACTTTTTATCCGTCTTCTCCACAATTTCCCCATCTTTCGGAACCGAAATCCCCAAATACTTCTCATAAAAAATCCTATAACCATCCTCAACAGCATCCCCCGTTCTCTTTATCTTATCCAGACTATCATGTAACCACGCCAATCTTTTCTCAATCACACATCTCTCCAAATACTCCAAAGCTTTCTCTAAACCTATCTCATTAGCAATTGATAAAATGGTTTGAAACAATCCACCAAAATCCCTTTCCTTGTCTTGATATTTTTCCAAAATAAGCCCATAATATTCGTCTTTCATAATTTTATCGCTGCTCTTCAGTCTTTTTCATAATAAAAAGACATTTGAAACTCCTGAGGTCGTTCCATTTTCACACATAGGACCGACTACTATATCCTTTTGAAATTCGATGTGTCCCAACTATGACATTTTGGACACCCAACTGGTTCTCCAATTTCTGCATCTCCAATGGCTTTATCTCTTACCCAATCTGGTGGTTCGCTTAAGTATTCAGGCTCTTCGGTATTTGTGGCAACACAATAGGCATAAGTACTAAACTGAAAGATTAAATCACACCCCATATAACCACAATTTTTGCATTTATATTGCTTCATCTTTATCCCCTGTTGTATTTCTTGTTAGGTCTTAGTATATGACTGTTAATTTCGTGTTTATCATAGCATTCAAAAACACACTTGCAAAAATTAATCATTTTCTCATCATTATTAACAACAGCCTGGTGATATATCTTTATAAAATACTTTTTGCCTGCTTCTGTTTGAGAATAGTTCTTTTTCATGAGATTGTGTTCCATACACAAGGTTTG
>JBHIBS010000031.1:0-15675 GCA_046759165.1 bacterium
TCCTTTCGACATTTTTCCTCCCGCTTTCTAACAACTCTCTTCTGGGCCAGTCCTCACTGTTGGGGAAAGTCTTGCTTCACTACCTTATACATTTACAAGATAGTTCGTGACGAGCATTGGGAATTTTAGCCAACAAACGAGGACGACTCATTCCCTTCTGAGTAAAAACTCGTTTGACCTTGCTCTGCGGGCAAGTTTATTTTTGTACCTCGCAGAATCCAAAGCTTCTCAGCATCAAGAAATTCCTCAGCGCTAAACAAACTATCTTTTAATTACCGAAATACCAAATCCAGAATTACTTCTTTCCCAATTCCCCTTTTATTCCGTCAAGTAACTCCTTGGAACTAAAAGGTTTAACGATATAGCCCGAAGCTCCCGCCTGTAACCCTCTCATCACATCCATCTCTTGCCCCAAAGCTGAAAGAATTACAATCGGGATATCTTGAGTATTCTTATCTTCTTGCAATTTCTTAATAGCCTCGATTCCGTCCATCTTCGGCATCATAACATCCATCAATATCAAATCTGGTTTCTCTTCTTTGCTTATCTGCAAAGCTTCTACTCCGTTATAAGCTACAAGAACTTCGAAGTTATTCTTCTTTAAAAGAAACTCAATCAATTGGACAGTAGTAAGATCATCTTCTACTATCAATATTCTGGCCATTTTCTTTTTCCTTTCAATTATCCCTTGCTATAGCAACAAAGCTTTGCTTCCCTTTAACCCCGATTCATCGGGACGGTTACCTTCATGCAGGGGTTCGATGAATCGAACCACTACATTCACCATGCAAGGGAATTTGGTGTGGGGAATACCGTTAGAACAACTTCTAACGCCACGAGCGAGCTAAATCTCCAGCTACGCTTACTATTTCGGGAAACCTTCCTTGTGCCCTACCATGGCAATATCAAGAAGCATATTAAGATATTTGTACCTCTTTTTTACATCATCGTAAGGAATGAGATGAAGAGAAATATTTGCGTCATCCAGGATTGCTCCCAGGATTCTCGAAAACTCAGCCGTTGATAAACCAGTCACCGGTGGAGGTCCTAACACTACAGCAATTCTCACTTTACCTGTTTTACAAAGTCCAGCAAACATCCCATAATTTATTCTCTTTTTGCCTACATATTCTTCTTCAAAAACTGCCACCAACCGGAATTTCAATTTATGTTTATTTAATACCTCATCAAACTGGGCCTTAAGTTCCTCAAACTCCTTACTGCAGCCTTTTGGATAAAAGTAGGCTACTTCTACTTTTCGTAATGATTTGTCAGCTGGCGCTGGCTCTACTGGTGAGGGTGAGACTTCCACTTTTCTTTCCTCAGTCGGTGTCGAAATTCTTTCCCTCTTAATTTCCTCGATTTCCTCTTCAGTCACTTCTTCCTTTCGTGGAGGAACTTCAGGAGCTGCCATTTCAGGAATTTCTTGACCTACATATTTTTTGCAATTATGACAATACCACCGGCTGTATGTTTCAACATAGGTAAGCTTGTGTCCACAAGTCAAGCACTTTCTCTCCTCTTCAATTTCTAATGGCTGGGGAGCTGGTCTCTGCTCTTCTTCTAATTTAGGCTCTTTTGTCTCTGGTGGCTTTACTTCTACGAACTCTTCTCTTTCTCTCTCAGGCAGAAGATCGCTCATCAATTCTCGAACTAAATCTATGGTTACCTCCTGTTTGGTCAATTGGCCATAAGCATTAATCCGCTTCAGGAAGCCTTCCAGTTCGCGAATGTTAGATTTCAATTTGCCAGCAATATACATAAGTATGTTATCACTAAGCTCTAAGTGTTCAATCTCCTCTTTCTTCCTAAGAATGGCAACTCTTGTTTCTAAATTGGGGGGCTTAATATCAGCAATCAAACCCCATTCGAATCTCGACTTCAATCTCTCCTCTAAAGTAGTCAGCTGTTTGGGAGGTTTATCTGAAGTAATTACAATCTGCTTATGGGCATCCTGAAGCACATTGAAGGTATGAAAGAATTCTTCCTGGGTTGACTCTGCCTCAGCCAAAAATTGAATGTCGTCAATTAACAAGAGGTCTGCTTGCCGATAGCGCTCTCTGAACTCCTCTAGCGTTCCTTTGCCAATGGCTTCGATAACTTCACTCATGAACCTTTCAGTAGTAACATAGAGTATCATTGCCTCGGGTCTTTTATTGTGCACGTAATGTCCAATCGCATGAAGTAAATGAGTTTTCCCCAATCCGACCCCACCGTAGATAAATATAGGATTATAAATTTCTCCTGGACTTTTTGCCGCAGCCTGAATAGCTGCGTGGGTGAATCTGTTAGAGGGACCGACCACGAAATTCTTAAAAGTATATGCAGGATTCAACTTGAGCTCTCCGACTACTTTGCTGAACCCTTTAACCTTTTCCTTTTGTGGTTCTTCGCTTACCTTTTTCTCCCGAATTTCCTCCGAAGCTTCTACCTTGGAAATGGAAGCTTTGTGAGCTTCCGTAAATTCATCCAGTATCTTGGTTATCCTTTCCTTCATCCTGGGCTCAACATTATAAACATAAAAGCCCCAGTTGTATTCCTTGTCCTGAGGAACAAAAAGACGACTGCAGATATTTCCAATCTTGTCCATTAAGTCGCTGACGTCCCTCTTATCTCCCCAGAGTCTTACCTCGTACCTCTTTTCTTCTCTCGGAGTTGGAGAAGAACTCATGCTCCAACGTTCAATCATGTTAATCACCTAAGCAACATAAACTCAAATAATACGCGAAAATACTATATTTTTTTCCTAACTCGACGGCCACAGTATTGAACTTTTGCCAAATTCATCAAAAAATTATTCCGGCGAATAGTCAAAAATTATCGGGTTTTATAAAATTTTACCTTGGTTTTGGGGCATCATCTGGGTAAACATTCGTTTAAATTCCAGCTGGGCCCACCTATTGAACCATCGTTTTTCACTTCTGCTCTAAATATTTCTTCTCAATCTCCTTAATCTTATTTAACCTGCGAAGATGCCTCTCCCATGCAAAAGGGGTGTTAAGCCAAATGGTAACTATATTCATCATTCTATTTTGATCAAGATTACAGCTCAGGCAGACAATGTTTGCATTGTTATGTTCAGATGCCAACTTTGCCATTTCTTCATCACAAACTAAAGCTGCTAGAACTCCAGGAACTTTGTTGGCGGTAATGCTCATTCCTATCCCGGTCTTACATATAAGAATCCCCTTATTATAATCTCCACTGGCAACAGCTTCAGCAACCTGCACTGCATAATCCGGGTAATCGCAAGATTCTTCCGAGAAACAGCCAAAATCATTCACTTCATGATTTAATTTTTTAAGTTTCTCTTTCAACCCCACTTTTAATTTGAATCCTTCATGGTCAGAGCCAACAGCAATTTTCATCTTTGCATCTTTCCGATTGGAGGAACACCAAAAGCCACACTAATAGTGTACAATCTTCACAAAAGATTCTACATTTAGACTTGCTCCGCCCACTAAACCCCCATCCACATTTTCACAGGACATTAGAGCCGAAATATTATCAGGATTGATGCTTCCTCCGTATAGAATTCTGATCGCCTGAGCATTCTCCTCTCCAAACATTCGACCTAATAATTTCCGGATAAATCGCTGCACTTCTTCAGCCTGGTCAGGCATAGCTGTCTTTCCAGTCCCGATAGCCCAGACAGGCTCATAGGCCACTACCAATCCTTTACCTTGTTCCCTTGTCAATCCGGATAGTCCTATTTTAACCTGTTCCTCTATTATTCTTAAAGTTTCTCCTTTTTCTCTCTCCTGAAGCGTTTCCCCTACACAAACAATGGGAATAAGACCCGTAGAAAAAGCTATCCTCACTTTCTTATTTACCGTCTCACTTGTTTCGCCAAAATATCGGCGTCGCTCTGAATGCCCTAAAATGACATAATTACAGCCGATATCCTTCAACATCACTGACGATACTTCCCCAGTATATGCTCCGCGAATTTCCCAGTGCATATTCTGGGCACCCAATTTTATGGAGGAACCTTCGATTACCCCTTTTACTGAAGAAAGAACAGTGAAGGGAGGACAGAGAACTATTTCCCTATCTGCAATAGTCCCCACCTTGTTTCTTACTTCACGGGCTAACTCCATTGCTTCTGAGGTTAACTTATTCATCTTCCAGTTAGCAGCGATAATCGGCTTCCTCAATTTTTCTCTTCTGAAATTATAATTTAGCAAATCCATCAACACGAAACAAGCAAAAAATGGACCCAACCCGAGAAATCCAAAAAGACTTCAACTAAAATTTATTATAATGCACATTCTCTATAGTGTCAAGGAAAAAGGTAAGTATTTTCCCAAAATCCTTCGAGAAAGAAAAAAAGACCCCTTGTCGATAAAGGCAAATTGCTGGAAACTTTTGGGTCTCTTGAACAGAATTATTTATTTTCTCCACCAAACCCGAGAGTTATAATAACCATTTCTCTGGAACACAGAACACCAGCAATTGTCTCTCAACAAGGGGTCACCTTGGAGGGTGAAATTTTGAGCCTATTAATTATCTCCTTTTCCTTTTTGCTTTCTTTTTCTTCTTTGTTTTCTTTGCTTTCCTCTTCTTCGCCATCTTTTTCCCCCTTTTTTTGGCAATCTTCTTTTTGGCGGCTTTTTTTCTCCTTTTTTTACCGCCGCGGGCCATCCTAGCCCGAGAGATATCTCCCTGTTTATCCAGGTAGTAGAGATAAGTAGGGGCTTTTCTGACACCAACTCTAGCAACTTTTATGGGACTCCCGCCTTTCTTGCCACCGCGGGCCATCTTAGCCCGAGAGACATCCCCTTGCTTGTCGATGAAATAGAGATAACCTTCCTCCCTCCTTACACCGACCCTTGCTACCTTTTCTCCCATCTCTTTCTCACCTCCTCTGTTCCAAAGGCTTAGTAACTATAGGCCTACTCAATCTTGCCAGTTTCTTCAAGTCCCCGCGTGCTTTTTGTTCTTTTCCGGCGGAAGTTTTGCCTTGGACTCCCTGGGTAAAGTAATAATTTTCTCTTTTAGCCAAGCATCAATCATCTCTTTAGAAAACTTATACTGTCTACCAATCTTAGAAGCCGGAATTTTTTTCTGGCGGATTAATTGATAAATTTTCGATTTACTGAATCCTATATATTGAGACAACTCTTTCGTACTCATTATATCTTTCATCAGATTCACCTTTTTAGAAATTTCTAGAGATATATTTTACCGTTAAAAATTGAGGCTTTATTTTAATTATAATATATTGACAAAAATTGTCAAGTAAAAAGTTTAAAATTTTTTTAGTTGCAACTTGTTTCTTCTACTTCCATCTAATGTCGTTAAGTAGGATAAACTTCGAAATTCTATCATGAACTCTCTTTTATTTATTTCTTGTATTCACCTTTTTTTCCAATCTTAGGAAACCAGACAGGCACTCACTTAAGCTGGTGCACTATCTCCAATCGGGTAGCCCTTTTTCCAAAAGGGCTGGGTCGTGTGAGGTTTTTTGCCTATCTGGTTCATCCTTCCAGGCTTTATGCGGCGAGGGTCAACGGAAATTAAAATGTTCATATATTTAGAAAGTAGATCCCTGTACTTATTTGCTCACCACTGCTTAGAAGGCGGGGCTATCGGAATTTGATTTAATCAAATTCCGATATGATAAAAAAGCGAAGGCAATTGCCTTCGTGGAAAAATCTTCTCAAAATACAACTTTCTTCCTGATACCCTATGTTTTGGGCAAATTCACCTTTATTCCTGGACCCATTGTTGAGGAGACGCTTATGTTCCTCAGATATTGACCTTTAGCAGCAGGTGGTCTAACTCGCTGTACTTCTCCTATTACAGTATTTATGTTCTCCACCAGTTTCATCTCATCAAAAGAAGCTTTACCCACACTTAAATGGATAATTCCGTAACCATCGGTTCGAAATTCAACTTGACCAGCCTTAATCCTTTTTATCGCATCAGCGATGTCAAATGTGACAGTACCTGTTTTGGGACTGGGCATCAATCCCTTGGGTCCAAGTATCCTTCCCAGCTTACTTAAGTCACGCATACAATCGGGAGTAGCTATTAATGCATCAAACTTAATTGCCTCCTTGGCTATCTTTTCAATTAAATCTTCTGCTCCCACAAAATCCGCTCCTGCTTTTTCTGCTTCTTTTGTTTTCTCTCCCTTAACTACAACGGCCACCATCTTACTCTTTCCTGTCCCGTGTGGCAATAAGATAGTTCCTCTTACTATCTGGTCTTGCCGCTTCGGATCAATTCCCAACCGCAGGCACAATTCGATACTCTCATCAAACTTGGCCCTGGCAGTCTTCTTAACTAACTTTACTGCCTCTTCTACATTGTAAACTTTGTCCTTCTCAATAAATTTAGATAATTCGCGGTAACGCTTACCTCTTCCCATAATCTCCCACTAACTTTCCAACTATTCTATTTCTATTTCTATCCCCATGCTCCTCGCCGTTCCCTCTACCATCCTAACCGCACCTTCTATATTGGTCGCATTTAGATCGGCCATTTTCTTTTCTGCAATTTCACGCACTTGCTGCTTACTCACCTTGGCTACTTTCGTCTTATTGGGGTCTCCCGACGCTTTCGCTATCCCCGCAGCTCTCTTCAACAATGCAGCTACTGGAGGAACCTTGGTCACAAAGGTGAAGCTTCTGTCTTTATATACAGTAATTACAACCGGAACAAGCATTCCAGGCTCCTGAGTAGCCGTTCTCTCATTGAATGCCTTACAGAACTCCATAATATTTACTCCATGTTGTCCTAATGCAGGGCCGACTGGAGGAGCGGGATTGGCTCCGCCTGCGGGTATCTGTAATTTTATTATGCCTTTTACTCTTTTTGGCATAAAATCTTCCTTCCTATATCTTCTCCACCTGTAAAAAATCGAGCTCGACAGGAGTAGCTCGTCCAAAGATTGTCACCATTACCCTCAGTTTGCCTTTCTCCTCATTGACGTCTTCTACCACGCCAACAAAATTTTCGAATGGGCCCTCTATAACTCTAACACTCTCATCTTTTTCAAACATAACTGCTGGCTTTGGTTTTGCCTGTGCTCCTTGTTGTGTAAGTGCCACGATACCCTCCAATTCTTCTGGTAGAACAGGCACCGGTTTCACCCCACCGAGGAAACCAGTTACTCCAGGAATATTGCGTACAGCCCAGTAGGTTTCATTATCGATTACCATTTCAATTAAAACGTAACCCGGAAAAAATTTCCGTTTACTAATTCTTTTCTTATTCTTTCGAATCTCCACAATTTCTTCTGTGGGAATTAATATATCTGATATTTTGTCTTCCATTTGCGCGGAGCTTATCAGCTTCTCCAAGTATGCTCTAACCTTATCCTCATGCCCTGTATAAGTATGAACAATATACCATTTCTTCTCCATCAACTTTTACCTCTCAGTCATTGACTACTTTATTAATATACCAAGAATTATGGACAACCCAAAGTCTACCAGACCTACAAAAATAGCCACCGCAATAACTAAAAGAATCACAACCATTGTAGACCCGATTGTCTGTTTCCTATCCGACCAGGAAACCTTTCGCAGCTCTTCTATAACTTCTCTCAAAAACTGAATTGGCTTTTTAAACATAATTTTAACCCACTCAATTCCTAGATTGTTCTTTATAACAAAAATGTAAGAAATCTGTCAACCATAAAGTAAAAAATTTGATGTCAGTCTTTCCCCTCATCGATTAACCTTTACCTTATCCCTTCTACAGGTTCCATCTTTTCGTCCAGGGGGCCAACTTTTCTCGGACTCGCCCGATATGAACATCAACAATACGGTAGTGCCAAAGTATTCGTAGCCCCATACCGTTTCCAACAACAAACTCCTGTTAAGCACATGCCCCTTCTTTTTTATCAGAATGTAAAGTAAATCAAACTCCATAGGTGTTAAAACAATCTCTTTATTTTTTATAAACACAGTATGTTTATCCAAATTCAAATGGATATCCCCATACCTCAAAATTTCTTCTACTTTCTGCCTCCCCCAAGTTCCTCTTGGGAAGTTGGGTAACATAGTCATCAGGAGCAAAGCTCAATCCAATGACTTTGTGGATATACTGTCCTTGGCAGTTAGCATGATTATGACAATATGGGCCAAAGAAACATCTTCCCTGATCTTCTGGCAAACTGATAGCCACTCATACCAGGAAGCCTCAGGTCTAAAATTGCCAGCTCCGGTAGGGCTTGATGAATCTTTTCCAATGCCCCTACCCCTGTCATAAACGAGTGTCACCTTGAAACCTTCGCCTTCAAGAATATCTTTGACCAGATTAGCAATGTTCTCTTCGGCATATTCACCAGCATCAATGGCGAGCCTTTTCGCTATAAACCCTTGCGAGAACTAATGCTGAATTTTAACACTTTTTATGTGGCTTGTCAACACTACCACCAAAACTAAAGCTTATAAAATAAATCGCTCTGCACTTCCTGCAGAGCGATTATTCATAAAATCGGCCACTCGAGGTTGGGGAGAACCTCGGGTGACTCTAACTAAATAGTATTCTTACCTAGTCTGAATGATAAGACATGTGGTCAACCCTCGACTGCCTCCCTTTACCACTTCTATGCTCAAGTCTTCTGGCAAGAGAATCAGGCTGCCGGAAATATGGTCCGAAAGTAAGACTTTAGCTCTTTCCCAGAGCGAAAGGTCTGGGTGATCGGTACAAATCTCTACGCGAAAAGGATATCTCGAATATTGGCGTAAAACGTCTAAAGCCTTTTCCATGATTAGTTTGCCATCTTCTGAAAATTTATCCCTCTCTGGAGTATAAAGGACTCTATTGGCTATCTCAATGTTTACGCTCTTTTTCTGATGATATTTCAATGCCCACAACTGAAATGGCTTTCCGGCAGTAGTATGAGGTTTATCATCTTGGTCTATAGCCACGAAATTATAGGAATATAGAGCTCCTACTCTTATTATTCTTCCTCTTTCATCCTGACCATCCCATTCAATAGTGTCTGGAGGACTTCCTTTACCCAGGAGAGTTCTTATGATATTTCCTTTCTCATCCGTAATTGCCAGTTTCCATTTCTTAATTCCAAGATCGGAGGGTTTTGGATGGAAAGTTATCAGGGGAGGCTCTGGAAGGGAAGGCAGCCAGGGTCTAACCACCTGCCTGCTATTTAAGGAGGTAAATTGCTCGAAATGCTTCTGCCTTAGAATTTGTAAACCACCCTTCATAAGAGTTTCCGTTTTCTCTATAGATGGACTAACAATATCTCCCAAATCAATTTCAATCTTGTGAGGAGGTTTCTCCACTTTGACAGTATCTTTAGCCTTACCCTTTATTATAATTTCTGAAAGTTCTTCGCTGGTTTCTTCTTTCGGTGAAGTATCCAAGACTTCTTCAGTTAAAGCATTTCCGTAGTTTAGAAATATTAGCGAGAGAGTGACTAAAATAAAACATATTTTCTTAATCATCAGGCTCCTCCTTCTAATGAGAAATAGAAGGTTAATACTCCCCACTCTTCTTTCCCATAGATATCTCCTTCTAAAGAAGCGAACTGCCACTGTTTCAACGCCTCCATTACTAACTTATCTAAAACCGGATAGCCAGAAGTTTTCACCACATAAATATTATCCTTAACCTTTCCGTTAGAAAGGACTACAAAATGTACGCTCGTCCCCGCTTCAATTCCCTCCTTTTCTGCCCATTCGGGATAAGAGGGGATAACTTTACGGAGAACCTTTCTCCGAGAGAGTGGACCTACGATCTCATAGATAACCCTTCCCCAGGGCTTTTTCTTTGCAACTTCCTTCTTTGCCCCCGAAGGAGAACTCGACTCTTCAATTCCAGTACCAGCAATTCCACTCTCCTTTCGATAGGCTCGGGAGAAGACCACACCTTTCCTGAATGTCCTCTCTTTTTCTTTCTCTTTGGATCCGGTTCCCTGGAAAGAACCTTCCTTTGAAGTAATTCCTGTTGAGGATTCTCCCACTGCTCCGACTCCAGCTCCGATGTGCTCGTCCCCGCTTCTTCCTCCTTGAGCCAATCCAACCTCTCCTCTGCCAGAGCCGGAGACTGACCGGAGTGACTCTCCTTCTACACTTCCTTTATATTCTCCTTTACCTGTGAGAATTCCGCCAGAACCCAATCCATCTCCGTACTCTGCCAACCTTCTCTCCTCCTCCTTCTTAGCCATATCTAACAAGTTTGCCAGCACCTCTGTCCCTGAAATTCTTCCCTCAGCTTCCTGTTTGACCACACGGAAAAATCCTTCACCGAAGTCTGCCTTTCCCTTAATATCTTTTAAAGTGGGCCTTTGTGTAAGTATGCCTTTTGATGTCTCTTTACCCAAATTTATAGCCACAGTATCTATATCAGTACCTCTTATTTCCTCCCTGTTAGCCACCTGGAAGGGGAGGTCTTTTTTAGCAACTTTATACTCCTTATCTTTAAGCTTTTCTAATTTTAACTCCTTGAGTTTTGGTTCCTTCGAGGCAACGAGAACACTCTCTTCCTTATGGAGCAACTTCTCTTTGGAATTAGGTTTGAGGGATAAATCAAATTTTTTGGAAAGAGATGCTTTCTTATCGATTAAAGTCTTCTTCTGAGAAAGGCCTCGAATTTTATCGACCTCCAGTTTGGAAGGACCTTTACCAGCCAGTATCTCTTGTTTCTTGGGGCGTTCTACTTTCTTAATTGTAAAGAAGTGTTTCAATCTTTCTTTGAGAGATTGGGGTGGCTTGCCGGGAACTCTAACTCGTCTTGCTCTTATTATCTCTTCTGGAGTAACATACTCGACTTCGACTATCGGGATGAGCTTCACCGCTTCATCAGTTCTATATAGATTGAAGTTTACCAACAAAAGCAAAACGTGCAAACCTATTGCAATCATCCAGCAAATAATATCGTGTTTCATCTGTGTGTGAACAAGCATCATTTATCTCCCTATTTTGAAACCTCCCTGTACTGTCTCCTCTGTTGTGTGGCTACTGCTATCCTTTTAGCCCCTGCTTTTTTGACAACTAAATCGAGAATTTTCTCCACCTCTCCATACGGAATATCTTTATCAGCACGAATTATGACTAGTGCTTTCTTGTCTTCTCTTAGTCTGTATTTAAGTTTAGGAACCAGGTCTTTCCAAGAGACCAACTCCGTGTTTATGGCCAATTTCCCATTCTTTCCATAACTGAGTGTAATGTTTCGCTCCTTTGCCTCGATAGTTACTGCCTTTGGGAGATTAACAGGAATATTGGGTAAACTGAGAATGGGAGCTGTTATTATAAGGATGATTACCAAAACC
The DNA here is from genome assembly GCA_046759165.1 of bacterium. Taxonomy (GTDB): domain Bacteria; phylum UBA6262; class WVXT01; order WVXT01; family WVXT01; genus JBHIBS01. The sequence goes on from JBHIBS010000031.1 coordinate 11,252, forward strand.
AATGCCACATTAATGACAGGCGCAATATTGACGCCAACTATAGAATTCTCTTCAATCTGTTTTGTTCTTCTCATTCTAAACTCCTTATTCAGGTGTCTTCTTGCTTGTCTTTCTTTTAGACCCTTTCAACAGGGACAATTTTACCGCTCCGCTCTGCCTGGAAAGGTCTAGAATATGTACCACTCTTCCGTGCAGGACTTCCCTGTTAGCAGTAATCATAACCGATTTCTGCTTCTTATTCTCCAATTCTTTAGCTAGCCTTATTGAGAATTCCTCTTCCGATTCTATCTTCTCAGTATTTAAATATATCGCCTCATCGGTAATGCGAACGAAGAGCGGCTTCTCTTTCGCTTTTTCTACCTGGGTAGTTTTTACCGCCTTGGACGAATGGACTTTGATCATTGACTGCATAATCATTGGTGATATTACCATTAAGATAATGATGAGAGTCAGAGAAACGTCACCCAAGGGGGTAATATTTACCTCTACGAGTTCCTTCCGACCTCCCTTTTCAACCGAATCTTTCCTCATCTCTATCCTCCAATCTCAATTCTTATTCCTTGTCGCTTATCTCTATTTCATCCGTGTCTTCTCTCTACAGTCCGCTCACCATATAAGAGAATAGTCAACTCTGAAGTGAAGGTATCGATTCTTACCATCAAGTTGCGAAGTCTGGAGGTGAAATAGTTGTAGATAATAACTGCAGGGACAGCTACAGCAATACCTGTAACAGTAGTTACCAAGGCCTCGGAGATTCCAGCGGCAACTATCGTTGGTCCCCCTGAGCCAGACAAGGCGAGATCGTGGAAAGACCTCATTATGCCCAGAACTGTTCCCATAAGTCCAAGGAGTGGTGAGATGAAACTTAGCGTGCCAAACACTCCTAACCGCGCCCTCAACAAGTTCTGGCTCCTCTGCTTGTAGCTTTCCATGGTGTCCTCAGCATCGATTCTGGAAAGATGGGAAGCGTTCAATCCGGCTTTCACGATTTCAGGAACCAGACCCTTGTTCTTATCACAGCAATCGATAGCCTCCTGAACTTTTCCATCCTTAACCAATCTCTTCACTTCCACTAAGAACCTACTATCTATTCTCCCTGCTCGATAGTAGTACCAGAACCTTTCCAGCGCATAAGCAACCACCAAAAGAGAAGCCACCAGGAGAATCGGCATAACAGCGCTGAGCTTCATCAACTCAACAAAGGTTAAGTTGTGCATCGTTCCCTCCTTTCCCCACGGTTAAACCGTATATATAAAATGCTACCATTGTAGGCACAGACTCAATCTGTGCCTTTTTGCTTCAATATTTTCATCCTCTCTTTAGCTACAGCAATCCACTCCGGATTCTTGCTATTCCTGACAATATCTCCGTAAATAACCAAACCCTTCTCCCGCTCGCCTTCGGCCTTGTAGATTTCCGCTAATTGCATCAGTCCTGCCAGTCTATACTCATCACTCTTGGGCACAAAATTAACTAAAGCCTCATAAGCTTCCTTCCTTTTTTCTGGCATCTTCAGCTTATCATAGCACCTGGCAGCGTAGAACTCCGCCTCACTTTTCTCTGATTTCCCTTCTGGCATTCTCTCATAGGCTTCTACCGCCTTCTCATAGTCGTCCAGGACCTCGTATAATGAACCAATCTGCAGGAAGGCAAAACCCGTCTTTTCGTCATCTGGATAGCCGGACACGAAATTCTCATAAGCTTCAATAGATTCCCTCAGCTTCTGGGCTTTCTTGTAGCATAGCGCAATATTCAAGGTCGCATCTTTAACTAAGAGATCTTCAGGATATGAGAGAGTAAAATCTTGGAAGGCAAGTATACTTTTTTCAAATTCCTCCATATTAAAGTAGCTGACTGCCTTACGGAACATGGCTTGAGAGCCCAATTTATCTTCGGGAAAATTGAGGATGAAATTCTCATAGGCATTTACCGCCTCAGGATATTTCTCCTGAAGGTAGTAGCATTCTGCCTGATAATAGAATGCTTGAGCTGCTGAGGTACTTTCTGGAAAGTCGAGAATAATCTTCTCGAAATATTTCCGTGCTAATGGATAGTTCTTACGATTAAAGGCCTCTGCACCCAATTTCCAGTAAGTATCTGCAGCGAACCTCGATTTGGGGAAATGTGCAGTCAGTTTTTCCAGTTCTTCGATCGACTTGCCCTGCCGGTAATAACTCATCTGCAACTGCTCCAGAACAGCCCCAACATTTTCATGTTCTGGATAATCCCTGATGAATTCCTCGTACTGAGCTATTGCACCCTGAATATTGCCCTGGTTGTAATAACATTGCCCTATTTGCAGTACCGCTTCTTTTACCATCTCGGAACTGGGATACTCCTTCAGCAACCAGCGATAGATACTTAATGCTTGGTCGTATTTGCCCAAACCAAAATATGTCTTCCCTGCCTGTAGCAGACCCTGGGCAGCGAGTTTATCCTCCTTATATCTTCTTGCCAGCTTCTCCCATTTCTTTATTGCCTCTGAGAAGTATTCCAAACGATAAAGCGATAGACCTTCCTGATATAGAGCCTGACTTACTTTGGGATTTTCTGGAGAGCGCTTCACAAACTCCTCATAGTAGGAAATTGCCTTTTCATACTGCTTCTTATTAAACAGCACATTGGCCATCTCAAGAAGAATTAAGTCGCTGGCCTCTCCGCCTTCTTCTTGAGCTTTAGCTAAGGCCTTCTCCTGTGCCTCAGCGGCCTCTTCGTAATCTCCTCTCTCAGCATAGCAGGAAGAGATAGCCTGAAATGCTCTGGCCACAAGTGGAGAGGCTGGGAAAACTTTGGTGATCAATTTATATACTTCTGTTGCCTCACTATATTTACCAAGAGCATAGTATGCCTCTCCGATCATAAAGTAAGTTTCTGCCCGCCAAACGTTAGAGCTCAAAGGTGCATTCTTCAAAATTTGATAAACGTTTGTTACCAGTCGAGAGTATTCTTCTGACTGGTAGTATGCGGTAGCCATAAGATAGAGTGCTTTTTCAAAAAATGGAGTCTCGGGAAATCGATCGATAATCTCTTGATAGCACCTCACAGCTTCTCCGTACCTTTCCGTCTTTTGATAAGAGATGCCCTCAATAAGTAAGACATTTGCTGCCAGTTCGCCCCACTGGTAGGAGTTGAGGAAATCTTTTGCCCCTACTATCGCTTCTTCATACTGGCTCTGTTGAGCGTGAGACCAAATTATCTTAAATTGAGAATACATTGATAACTCTTCCACCTTTAATGAGAGGGAATAGTTAGCCAGTGCTTTAGCAAAATCGTTCTGCTCGAGGGAAATCTCGCCAATTAGATAATTTGAGTAAAGACTCAAAGGACTTTGGGGAAATTCCTCAAGCAAATTTTGCAACTTTATTTCTGCTTCACCATATTTCCCCTGTTGAAAAACTGAGCAGGCAAGACGATACAATGCTGCTTCTCTCAAATCGCTTTCCGGGTATTGGGAGAGCAAGTTGTCGAATGCCTCTGATGCCAAAGGATACTGCTTGGACTGGAAAAATGACTCGCCTATCTGGTATTGAGCTTTATCAGCCCACGAGCCTTGCGGGTCTTTTCTCAATATCTCTGTAAACAGCGCCGTGGCCATTATCACTTTGTTCAATTTCCTGAAAGCTACACCCGAATAGTAGATGCAACCTAAGTCATCTTTGACCTTACGAAAATTTTCCAGAGCAGCTTTCGTATCTCCCTTCTCCAGAAGGATTAACCCTAAGGGAATAAGGACGGCCGGTTCATTATTATAGCCTGGATAAAAGAGAAGTATTTCTTCCAAGGAATCTCTTGCTTTTTCTGTTTCTCCTATTGCCAAGTAAGAGAGGGCAATTCCGTATAAGGCCTCAGACCTCAAATTCTTGTTCTTTCCTTTTTTTACCTCTGTGAAATGGTCAATTGCATAATGGTATCTGGCCAAATTAAACTCACATTCACCAAGCCGATAGATTGAATTAATAAACAGGCCATAATCTCTACCAGACTTCTTGGCAGCCTTACGGAATGCCTTGGCTGCCTCCTTATATATCCCTTTATCGAAAAGACACTGCCCAATCATAAACTGGGCACTGGCTGCCTGGGAATCCCTCGGGAATTCCTTCAGAAATTGTATGAATCTGTTCATTGCCTCTCCTACACTACCTTCTCTATAAACGGAGCAGGCGAAATTATATTCAGAGATGGCGTCCATCTCCCTTCTCTTTGCTCCTGCTATCGACAAGGGAATGAGAAGAAGAATCGCAACGATTAATGAAAATTTACTTATCTTTTTGAACATTTTATTTCTCCCCCTATCTATCTTCCTCACGCGTAACTATAACCCTCTCCCTTTAGGGAGGAGGAAAGGGGTGAGGGTCCTCATTCGCCAACCTCAGTGAGTTCTTTTCCATTTACTCTCATTTCTATCGGTACCTCTTCTGAAGGGA
>JBHIBS010000032.1:0-15414 GCA_046759165.1 bacterium
GCCGAACCAGGTTCATTATCCCCGACTACAATTCTGGAGGCACCCATCGTTCCCACCACAGCCAGAATGAGGAAAATACTTACAACCCCCCATCTGGAAAGGCGGTTTACACTCAAAGAGGATATTTTTCCCAGAATCCTGTTCAGCAAATTGAATCTTTCCTCTCGCTCAACCTCCTTTCTTTTAGGAGGGGAAACAAAAGAAAGGACCGAAGGTATAAAGGCTACAGTAGTGAAGAAGATACTTAACACCCCGGCTCCTGTAGCCAGAGCCATACTTCTAATCATTGCCAGAGGAACTATAAGAAGAGAAAGAAAGCCCAGTCCATCGGTAAGCAGGGAAGTGCAGGCGGGAACGAAGAGAGACCGAAGTGTTTCCTGAGAGGCTTCTTTGCTTGAAAGATGTCTCAATGCCTCTTCATAATATCTTTTTATGAATTGAACAGAGTGGCTTATCCCTAAAGCCAGTACCAGAAAGGGCGTAAGTATGGTGGTTGGACCAAGCCTATATCCTGTGAGAGTAAGGATTCCTAATCCCCAAACAGTAGCCATGAGACTGGAAGCAAGCGGAAGGAGAACTCCTCTCTTGGACCTGAAAGCACTGTATAGAATTAAAATCATCACAATTAGTGTTCCCAGAAAAATTTTTCCCATTTTGGGAATGTAAAAATCAAGCCATCCTTCCAATATCGGTCTCCCACCAATATATATGTGATTATTGGAATCCTTCTCTTCCTCTATAATTTCTCGAACTTGGCCAAAGATTCTTCTCGAGGCTACATCCGATTCGAAATCAGCCTGAATTAGCGTGCTTTTGAAATCTTTCGATACAATGGGTCCGTAGATCATAGGATTCCTGACAATAGCCATCCTCAGTTTTTCCATCTCTTCAGTCGACTTCGGCGGATACCTCATAAGCCTTTCTGCTCCAAATCCCTCCGCGGTCGCTTTCACATTCTTGATTTTCCTTGCTGAAAGGGAAACAACTCTACCAGCGTTTATTCCGTCGAGAAGGTACAATTTCTTTGTAATGCTATATACCTTATTGAGAGTCGAATGATTAAATATATCTCCTTCTTTTACCTCAACGGCTATAGAGATTTGATTCAATCCACCGAAGATATGGGTCAGTTGTCTCTGAACTGCAAGGTAGGGATGTTTCTGGGGGGCAAAATCACCTAAATTGGTCTGAAAGGTTAAATGTCTTAGTTCATACACAAATAAAATAGTCAAAGCCAGGGAAATAAGAATAAATACTACCCTGTGCCGAATGACAAATCTCGCAAACAACGTTGAAAAATTGCTCAACCGTTCCCTTCCCACACTTATTAAGCAAATTGTTTTATCAATCTCTCTGTGAATCTGATTTCGGATTTCATAATCTCCAGAGTATGCTCCGTAATGGCAATCATATGGTATAGGGCTTTCTCTCTCTGAAGAGTCTTTTCTCTATTCTCCGCCCAGGCTTTGATTTTTCTCAACCCATTCAATCTGTTTTCAAGTCGCCTTTTAACTATTTTAGGACTCACATATTGGAGAAAGTAGAGTGAGAGGTCTATATTTAGGTAGGGTCTCTGGAGAATAAGAAAGTTCTTATTTAACAATTTAGTAAACTCTTCTTTCCCTTTTTGAGTAACCCTGTAGACATACTTCTCAGGACGCCTCCCCGCCCTTCCCACTTTCTTCGAGACCATACCTTTCTCTTCTAACCTCTTCAAAGGATAGTAGACCGATTTGACACTTATACCCGTAAATTGGCTTACCACATTATCGATCTCTTTTTTTATTTCATAACCATGTTTCGGACCCCCTTGCAATAAACCCAAAAACATCAAATCTTCCATCATTCCTCCATATAGTGAAATTTGAATATTAGAATTTTTCTATATCTTACCAATCAATAATTGACTTGTCAAGCTTTTTTTGCAAAATTCTTGCAAAAGGTTGGAATCGTTCGGAAGGGATTATGCACAGGTCAAAAAGAGAAAAAGGGGTCAGAGTCATTTTTTCTGCCTGCCTATCTAAGGTTGTACGGCAGTGAAGCTATTTTGAGAAAGGGCGGAACTGAAAAAAATCACTCTGACCCCTTTTTTACTTTTTTAGAACTTTATGGTGAGTGTTGTGTTGACGTCAACGGCAAAATAGTTATTCTGGGGTAAAGCTCGATTAACAAAAAAGGTCATCCCACTTCCCACAGTTAACATCAAATTTGTGCCCACGTTAAAATCACTCGACAGTAAGGTAGAATATGTATCAGTGTTGTCCTTCTCCCAATTGAGCTCGCTTCTCTTAATTTCAGCACTTAAACGACCCTTGACTTTCATTTCACCTGCTGTTCTGACTCGCTTTCCGATTATTGGAATCTTCCACATTTCGGGCAAACTTAAACGTGCTTCCACATCAATACTGGATGTGTGGATCCGACTTTCTTTCGTCTTTTCCCCACCGGTCTCTCCCTCCTCTTTCTTATAACCATACTTGAAATTAAATCTCCAATCCTTCCACCAGGTGAAAGTAATTTGAGCAGAATACGCTCTACTAAATTCTTCTAAGCTAATCTGCCAGGAAGGGGCACTTTTTACTCTTTTCCGGTAACCATTGTAGGTTAACCAAAAATAGTAATCTTTGAATAGTTTAAATCTCAAATCCTCACTGAAGTTTCCCGTTCTGCCCAACGAGACATCTTTGGTATCCTCCTTGGTCAGGATGTACTTTGTCATCATTTCTACTTCCTGCATTGCCAAGCCAAGTAGAGGGAATTTTTCGAGCTCCTTCATTCTTATATCCAGATAGGGCCAGATGCGTTTCTGGCTATCGAGACGAGTTGGACCCCGATGAGTCTGTGTGCGTGTATAGTCTATGTCGGTGGTTATAGTCTTGAAAGGATATAGATATCCTTTCAAATCGAGAAATTCCAAGGGCTTCCAATTACTTTCCATCCTGAAGGTATCGAGAATGGAAAAAGATTTCAATTCATCCTCAATTCCTTTCAGTCTTTTATACCCCATACCCTTACCCCTTAGCCACAACTTCCCATAGATAGGATAGTCCTCCCTTATCTTCTCATAGGTATCACCATCGTTCAATTCATAAGAGGAAGTGATATTCAAGGAAGCTACAGGTTTAAATTTGGGAAAGAGTGATTTGGGAACAATAGGTAGTCTGAGTTTTGCTGAGCTTGACCTAGTAAAGTTCTTCTCTTCAGGAATTGAGGTACTGGTAACGATTATGAAATTTTCAGTATTGGTTATTTTGTAATCTATGGAAGGTTTGAGCCATTCGAAAAATTGGAGAGTTGAATTAAATCCCGCTGTCTGTGTGCCCGACCTGGGACGTCCAATCTTTCCATCCGCATGCGCTCTTTCCCTCACTTTTCTCAAGGAATAGGATGGTTCAATCGATAACTTAGATAGTGGCCTGAAGGTTGCTCTACCCGACCAATCATTTGTGAATTCCCAGAAATTTTTCTCCGTAGGAGCAGTGCTTGTGAATTTTGTAAATTTATCAATCTTTTTATACGAACCGCCTATATCGTGCGGAAGAAGAAAGAAGCGAATAGGGAGTTCATACTGGTATAGAGTAGCTGAATATGTATCCGAATCTTCCCTCCTCCCCTCAGGTTGACTACGCTCAACAATGCTTTTAGTATACCTTGTCCCCAGCCTGGGCAATTTTGGCAACCTGAGTTCCGTACTGGCACTCCCTTGCTGGCTTACCACACGACCTTCATCCTGGACGCTCAAATCCGCAACCCTCACCACCGAAGGAGTAACTGTGGTGGTCCTGCTCCAGTTCATTGAGACTGGCAGGTAACTAAGCCTATTAAAATTCGTATAAGCTGAGATTACCTCTCTATCCTGATTCTTACTGGGAACAGTAATCGTCTCAAAGTTCCTATCCATATACCAGTACTTTCCGCCAAAAGTGAACCAGCCGGGAAGTTCACAATCTAATCCCAACCTACCTGCCCAACCCTCCTTTTTCCTCGCACCGGTCAGATGAATCTCATTAACCCAGATTTCCCCATCAGAAATATTACTTCCTGTGCCATTTACAATCATTAGTCTTATCTCTGCAATGTTGGTGAGAACGGGATTCCCCACCCTCCTTATGGTTCCATCTGAAGTTTCCATTGTGTCTGCTCCGTACTTTCCGTCAATATCTTCTAAGTTGATGGTCAAAAGCTTCCAGCCCTGCCAGTTTACCGTTCTTTCAAACTGATAATAATCGCTGGGAGTTCCTAATCTCATTGTGAAGGTAGGATTCTTTGTCGGATAATCGGGATTCTTAATGAAGAACCTGATTCTCTTATATTTTGAGTAGTCCTCAGCCCTAGTAAATGTCCATTTCGTGTATCCTGTTGCACCATTAATTAGTGTGTACTTCAGCGAAAGTGCCTGTTCCACTTCCCGTTCCTCGACAGCTTTCTCACCATAAAGGTCTTCATAATCTTCGTTATCGAGTAAGCCGCGACCATAATCAATATCCTCCTCAGTATTCACAGCACCGACCGAAAAATAATCATTGGGACCTGCACTCTGGACAACTCCCCTCTCCCATTTATTCCCCACCACGCCAATTGAAGTAATCTTTATACTTCCTGAAATACCTGTTCCCTTCAATGTTATCCTTATGTGCTTTATAGCCGTCCAGTTTGAGGCAGTGGCTGTAGTGATACCAAGGTCCCAACTCACTTTCCTCCAGCCAGACCAGTTTACAGTGGTAGATGTCGAATAAGAAAAGCCTGCCGCTTCTGGACCTACGCGGTCCCCATCCAAATCCTCAGTGTCAATTTTTCCATTCTTATAGCCGATCTTTCCATCCCTAAGGTAAATTTCCTCATCATCACCGATCCATCCAGAAAAATCCCAACCGACGTCCTCGCCGACATTTAGAGTCCCATCGCCATTAACATCCTCTGTGTCCAGCACCGTATCCCCATCAGCATCCTCCGCAATGCTTCCCAATGTAATCTCCAGAATTTCTCCCTTCCCATCGCCATAAACATATAGTTCTAAACTCTCCTTCTGTGAGTAGTCGACTCCTCGAGTGGAAATGGGATAGACAATAGATGCTGTAGCATTTCCAATCAAATTGTAATTAATCTTCAGGGCTTCCTGTTCTTCATCTTCACCCACATCGGCATTTGGCTTGAAATCCTTAATCCTAACATCCTCATTATCCCAGCTGATAGCTCCTTCTAAAGTGGGAACTGCTCCCGGGTTACTGGCTATCTGCCAAAGGTCTTTATCGGTCGGCATCCCATCAATTAACTTTACTCCTTCCATGCTATCAATTATTGCCTTTCCCCGGGTATTGGGATTATTGAGACTTCTGCCTAATTCACCAGAAATCTTTGTCTTGAAAGGGAAAAATGGCTGGGGCTCAAAAGAGAATTCTGAATTTGCATCCAGAATGAGTTTACTCCCCGGAGTCGCCCTCACGCCGGGAACGGTTGCCGGTTTAGCTGCACCGCTATAAAGGATTGTGGAACCTAAAAAGAACCTGTCAGTGGGCGCCCATTCTCCCCTTGCGCCCAATAGAGTCTCCTGAAAGAGCCCTGCAAAGGGCATATATTCATAGTTAATCTTAATTTCTGTCTCTTCATCGATCTCTTCTTCTCGAAAGAATGTAATAAAGCCAGAGTCGTAGTCAATGAAATAGTCTTCATCCTTTTTGAGTAAGCGCCCATTCAATGTAATCTTCTCACTTCCCTCCACGATGTTCGGACGCAGGAAATATGTCTTCTGCCGATACTTATACTCCACATACATGATGTAATGGTGCTGGGGATTTGTCTTGTCGTAAATGTCAGAATATGGCGGGTCGAAAGGCGTGCTGTCCTTAAATTTCAATATCCCCTCATCATAATCCATCTCAATCAGATCGTAGACATTCCCAAAAGTAGTTACTTCGTTACGGTTCAAATCTAAAATCTTCACAATAAAGTCCCTGCCCTCAACTCCCTGGATGATTTTCTTTCTGCCCAAGTTGTAATAATTCATCATTTCCTGGTTCAAGAGTTCGTCTTCGTCTTTCAGTATCTTGGGCAAGTTAGCATTCCCGGTCCGCAGCCAAGTACCATCAGACTTCTGATAATCTACAGCGATAACATAATTTTCATAAATAGTCTTCCTGAAAGTAATAATCCCTTTAATATAGTCTATTGTATAATCCTGTCCCGGAACTTGAAGATTAAAGTATCCGTAATATGTAGCGCTGGGGAGTAGGGGCTCGGTACTTCTTACCACCATCCAGTCGCCATTCTGATTATTTGTCCCATCCCTGTCATCAACATAGACCAGTTCACTTCCGCTCTGAATGTTGTTATCCCATAACTCATAGTATTTTCGCCGTCGGTACGAGGTATCGTTAATATCCCTCTTCTCAAATGTGCTCTTTCCTTTGAATTTCTTCTCTTCAGGTATTCCCTTGGTCTGGGAGCCAATAGCCATGAATTTGAATTTCTTATACTGCGCATTGACTTTCCCTCCAAATACGCTCTTCTTATACGCAACGAATTCAGTTGCAGGAAGTTCCAAGGTAATATCCCCGAATGCTGCTTCCTGAACAATTTCACCAGGGTCCCCTTTATAAACCACCGTAATATCCCTCTTATCCTCCACAGTATCATCATAATCCACATTAACTGTAATCTTTCTACCCACCTGTCCCTTAATCTTCACCTGGAGCTCCTGGTTCATATCAAACCCCTCAGTCACTCCAGGAGGAGTGCCAGTAGTTGTCCTCTTCTCCTCATCCTTATAGAATACAGCACCATACTTCATCGAAATCATTTTCCTTCCGGATATGCTCAACCTCGACTCAAACGGAAGAATTACACCAATCCCTTTGGGAGGAGGGGGGACGGGTTTCGCCTCTTCTGGTTTTACTTCTTCCACCTTCTCAACTTCGCCCGGAGCTAAAAGCTCTTCTTCAACTATGAATATTCCCTTCTCCTTCTCTCTCCTCATTCTATTCCATTCTTCTTGACTATAGGAGATAGATTCCTTCTCCTTTACAAGGGTATCAAAATCTTCGATTGCACCACCCCTAACGTCCATAGAACTCACTGAAGCAAGCCCAATGGATGCAATCGAAGCTAATAGAAAAATCTTTCTCGAAAGTAACATCTCTTCCTTTTAAATATTCATTATATGGGCAGAGCAACCACCTAGGGGCGACCCTTGCGGTCGCCCAAACTCTGCGTCAATGTAGGGAGTGCAGGGGCTTGTCCCCGTAAAAATTCCGCCCATAAAGGGCTACACTACTCGCAACTTTTGGAGAAGAACCCCATCCTTATTGTAGGGGTTCGATTCATCGAACCCGCAGGTCTGATAAACGCACCTTCCGCCACGAGAATTTTAGCATAATTCTAACCAATTTAATCCCACTTTACAATAAAAAAACCGCTCCCCAGTCTTCTCCAAAAAAGTAACGCCAGCGTCCAAATCACTGGTTTGCGGTTAAATAGTTCTCCGCGCGTCTTCCTTCGGTAACCCAGCCCTCCGCAGTGCGGAGCTGTAGCTTTGCGTCCTCCGATTTCTCGGAGTTTGCCTTTTCGCAGAAGACAAGTTGACCTTATAAATTATGTAATTTCCAAAATGATTATATCACAGATTTCCCTTATTGTCAATCGCTTTTGGAGGGCTACAGAATTTTATAATTGCCATAATCGATGAAATTATGTATAATCATTTTGAAACATAAAGGCTTACTCAGAATTATTTTTTGGCTTGCCTTTAAAATGAAAGTCCTACATCGCTATATTATTACTGAATTCATACCTCCCACCCTTCTCGCTCTTTTCGTATTTAGCTTTATCTTAACTATGGAAAGGATATTCGACTCAATAAACCTCCTGATTAGCAAGGGTGTGAGCTTTTCTACAGTCATTCAGCTTCTCGGATATGCATTACCTCCCATTCTGGTTTACACCATTCCCTTGGCAATCCTGGCGGGCACCCTTATCTGTTTTGGGAGACTCTCTTCCGACAATGAGATAACTGCAATCCAGGCCTCGGGTCTAAGCCTCTACACTATCTTTCTTCCTGTCATTATTGTGAGTCTCATTGTCAGTATATCTCTTGTCTCCTTCAACCAGCAGATAGCACCCAGGGCGTATAATCAATTTCGTAGATTATATTACCAGATAATCCACAAGAATCCCGTACTTAAACTTGAAGAGCGCACTTTCCTTGACATAAGGGATTACAGGCTTTATGTAGAAAAGATTAAGCATAAAAAGGGGAAACTTTCGGGCATAATTATGTATGAAATGAAAAAGGAAGGCTTTCCCACACTAATCACAGCCCAGCGGGGAAACATGATAAGCAATGAGCAACAAGTGGTTTTCAAGTTATTTGATGGAACCATTCAACAGAAGGATGAAGATGACCCGAACAAGTACAGCATAACCTATTTTAAGAATTACGATATTTCACTCGACCTTACCCAAACCCCACCCCCGAAGGCTAAACGAATCAGACAGATGGAAAAATCTGAACTTTTACAGGAGATAAAAAGACTGAAGCGAGATAATGTCCCTACTTATTCATTAGAAATAGAATACCATCAGCGCAGGTCACTCGCTTTCGCTGCATTTGTTTTCTGCTTAATCGGAATTCCCCTGGGAATAAGAGCACGCCAGAAGGGAAAATCGATTGGATTTGGCTTGAGCTTGCTCCTGTTTCTGTTATACTGGTTTCTCCTGATGGAAGGGATTAGGCTGGGAGAGAGAGGAATCACTCCTCCACAGCTGGGTGTGTGGATACCAAATTTGGCCATAGGAATAACTGGGGCCTGGATGATTTACAGAACCACAAAGTGATTGAATGCAACATTTGTAGTCATGGTTTCAACCGTGCAAGAACAGGAATGTTCAAATGCGTATTTTAACTCGTTACATATTAAATGAATTCTTGAAACCATTTCTCTTGGGGATAGTTGCTTTTGCCTCCCTACTCATAATTTCTGAATTATTCGTCCAGCTCGACAGATGGATCGACCTCAAGACTCCCCTTCTGGTCTGTGCAGAATATCTCCTCTGGCGAACACCTGAATGGCTGGTCCAGATATCTCCCGTGGCAGTTCTACTAGCCACTCTTTTCTCACTGGGGGGGTTTGCTCGCCATAACGAACTTACAGCTATGAAAGCCTCTGGATTAAGCTTATACAGAATTCTACTTCCTCTATTACTTCTTTGCTTGTTCCTCGTTCTCGGGTCTCTCCTATTCAGTGAGGTGGTTGTGCCTTATGCCAATCAAAGGGTAGATTACATCTACAATGTGAAAGTGAAGCATCGAAAAATCAGGGATTATCAAAAACAGGATAACCTTGTGATAGCAGGGGAGGAAGGACGGATGTACACCATCAAGTACCTTGATGGAGAAAAGAAATTAATGGAAGAAGTATCGGTTGACCAATTTAACAAAGACTTTGCTATGGTAAATCAAATCTACGCCAAAAAAGCCATATGGAAAGGTGACTACTGGATATTTTACGACGGAGTTTTCCGCCAGTTTGACCATAACGAAACAGGGACAATCAGAGAAGAGAAATTTAAGGAAAGGGTCTTCTATTTGCCAGAACGCTTAGACCATTTTTGCCGTAAACAAAAGAAGCCTAATGAAATGAACTATTTTGAGTTGAGAGATTATATCGCAAAGCTGACCAAAAATGGGATTCCAGCAATTCGAGAAAAAGTGGCACTCTATTCAAAGGTATCCTTTCCCTTTTCCTCTCTCATAATTATGCTCGTTGGCATTCCCTTTGCCCTGCAGACTTCAAAAAGCGGGAAAGTGATGGGATTTGCTTTGAGCATATTTATCTGTTTCCTCTACTGGGGAATGTTCTCTGTAGGTAAAGCAATTGGAGAGAACCGCCTCCTGCCGCCTGTTCCAGCCGCCTGGTTTGCCAATATTATCTTCGGAATTTTAGGACTGGCCTTAATCTCAAAAATCCACAAATAATAAAAGTAGTGTAGCCCTTTATGGGCGTAGTTTTTACGGGGACAAGCCCCTACACTACCTATTTTATAACTGCAAGCTTCCCTGCTTTCCTATTGCCATCAGCATTAACCACATATATATAGATCCCCGAAGCTACCCTCTCCCCATAATCATTTCTCCCATCCCAATTGTATTTGTAAACATATCCATCATCATACCACTTATCCATATAGATACTGCTCCCTTCTACATCTAAAACCATTTCTCCAGCTAAATTATAAATACCAATACTTTTATCCACTACAGCTCGCTTAGTGGTAAAATAGATAGTAGTATAATTTTCCTCTCTTGGTTTAAATGGATTGGGATAGTTCATTGTCATATGCACGATATTTCCTGCCACATAATAAGCAGTCAAGGCACTATAAGCATCTATCCTTCCCCATCCCGTCTCCTGGTCCCAACCAGAACTACCTATATCATCCGCGGTCTTCTCAATTATTCGCCTTACATCAGAAGGCGCCAATCCTCCTAAATGGGAGAGGATTAAAGCTGCCAGTCCAGAAACAAATGGTGTAGCCATGGATGTACCCCAACTAGGACCATAATTACTGTCCACCAACCCTGTACCCATTCGGACCGTACTCAAAATATTAACTCCAGGTGCCACCACGTCGACCTGCGGTCCATAATTGCTAGAACCCCACCTCTCATCGCTCGGATTAGATGCACCAACCGCAATCACATTATCGTATGCTGCTGGGTAAGCAACGTAGGGTTTATTGTCGTTCCCAGAGGCAGCTACTAAAAGGCATCCTTTGTTATAGGCGTCGTCTATGGCTTGCCTTTCCAACTCATTAGGAGTGGGGGGATACCCAGTAGTGCCAAAACTCATGCTTATAATATGCGCACCCTTGGTAACAGCATAATCTATACCTTCCAATTCATCGTCCAATGTTCCCTCTCCATTGGCGTCGAGCACTTTCACCGCCATAATTTTAGATTTCCATGATACCCCGGCAATTCCTATACCGTTATTCGTAACCGCTGCTGCGATGCCAGCACAATGCGTGCCGTGACTTTGATTATGGTCATCATCAGGATCGTCATCCTCATTAACAAAATTCCATCCTTTATCATCATCTATGTAACTATTGCCATCATCATCCTGACCATTACCAGGTATTTCTCCCTTGTTTATCCAAATATTGTCTTCCAGGTCCTCGTGGTCATAATCAACGCCAGTATCTAAAATAGCAATGACAATACTCCCTTTACCGGTCTCCGTGTCCCATGCCTCAGGTGCGTGAATTTGCGTAATTCCCCATTGCTGGCCGAAGTGGGGATCAGCGGTAAAAGCTTTTCTTATATAGTTTGGCACAGCAAATTCTACATTAGGGTCTTCTCTGTATTTTTTCAACATCTCATTAATAGTTTTGGAAGGTGGAACCTTCAGGAGATAAAGATTCTTAATTCTGAGTTTTTTCTTTATCTCAACACCGAACTTCTTATTAATTTTATCGATAATCTTTTTTTCAACCTCTCGCTTAAATTTTACCAGGAATTCATCAGCTACTACCGATACTTTTCGATTAGTCTTAGGGTGGATAATAAATGCTTTTTTTATCTCTCTTGCCCAGAGGTGATTAGAGAAGAAAAAAATATTGAATATCAGGAAGGTAAATAATATTTTCTTTTTCATAAGCATGTTCTTGTTCGGTACGCGCACCCTTCTGGTTGCAAATTTAAACGTCCCGATAAATCAGAGCGACTACCATCTTACTTTTGGTAGCCGCAAATTCTGGACTCCTTGCGAAAGCAAGGTTTTGGTTTTTCAACCTCCCTTTCGGGAGGACTTCAAGCATGTAGGGGTACGTATAATTTACCCCGCCAAAGCAGGGCGGTCGCCCAAGGAACTAGAAATTAAATGAGAGCCCAAGTGAGCCGATTAAAGCGGTGGGAAACTTCTGGCCCCCGGCAATACTTGTCCTTTCAGTGCTTACCGCACCAGCAAAATCTAACTGGAAATGAAAGAGATTTAAACCGAGTCCAGCAGTGAACATACTTCCGTAACTTTCAGATAAATTATCCATAAATCCGCCACGCAGCGCAAGGTTAAGCCAGGGCCTGTTGAGAAGATTCACCTCGGCTCCCAGGCTCAACATTCTGGAATGGTAGCCCGGGAGAACTGTCTTATTATTTGTCACGTCTAAATCTGCAGAAAGGGTTATGAAATTTAAAGGCCAGTAGGCTGCCCCAATCCTCACCTGTGGCTCTATAACGTACTTGTCCAAACCTGCTTCTTTCGCTTCTTTCGGCTGACTGAAAGAAGGATAGGTCAAGTTTCTTACAACCATTCCAAATCTTGCCCCCCAACTCTCCCTCAAATCATAAAGCGCACCTATATCCGCTCCAATTGTGGTTGAAGTTTTACTATAATCTCTATAATCTTTATACAGACTCTCGGTGAGGTCTTCTTCCGAAAATACATCAAATTGAGCGAACCCCACAATTCCATACATAAACTTGATATTGCCTCCCACATAAAGGTTCTTTAACCAGGGTAGTTCCCGTGCATAGGTAACCGGAGCTTCAAAAAGCATTATCCCATTAAACCTGATATTTGTCTCATTACCACTGAACCCGCTACCTGTAATTGTCCCAAGCACGGCATTTCCGGCCACTTCGGCAATCGTACTGGCCACCGTGGCAATCTCGTCGTCAGAAAGACCCATTAGTGCTCCGGCAATTACCAGTTCTTCGGCAATTTTTTGATTATCCCATGACGGGTCCGTGGGAGCTACACCCAAATCATCCAAAGAATTTCCTATACTATTAGCAATTGACTGTTGTGATGAAGTGAGGTCCCAAAGGTTCGTTCCGCCAGTTCCATCACCTGGGGTTCCATCCAAGTCAACATCTACACACAAAGCATCGAGTGCAGCTGTATCGACCCCTCCCAGTCCAATATGGACGAGGTCGAGGTCGGGGTCTGTTCCTAACTCAGTTATGTTAATCACTCCCATCCCTAAGTTGCGATAACGAATGTTGAACCCAGCGTTTATATCCAGAATTAACCCCAGCCCAGATTTGTTTAAATCATCCATTTCATTAATTGCCGAAGTGAATTCTTGTATCAGCTCGGAATCAAATGGGGCACCTCCCTTCTGCATTTCCTGAATCTCACCTACTGTATCGGCTATGTCTCCCAGGTCATCCACTTCTTTAATTAGGCCTTCCGTGGTTTCCATGCTAACTCCCAAAGGAATCTGGATGTCCAGCCCTTTCTGTAAAGCAAAGCCTGCTGGATTCCAGTACTGGGCAATTGAGTCCTCAGCAACTGCCACAAATGCTCCTCCCATTCCCAATGGTCTTGTTCCCAAAATTTTAAATGAACTTGCCAGGCCAATCTGTCCTAAAAACGCCACCATTGAGACTGCTACTGCCAAACTAATCGCTTTTCTCATCCCGCTTCCCCCTCTTGTATTTTCTTGTAGGGGTTCGATTCATCGAACCCGTCAAAGGTAGTGTGGGGGCTTGTCCCCGTAAAAATTACGCCCATAAAGGGCTACACTACCCGCAAGGACTCCAAAAATTATATTATCACAGACTTGCAAATTTGTCAGTAACTTTTTTCACAGATTTTAAGTTCCCAGCTCCCACGAAGAGAGATACTTCTTCTGCTCACCTGTTAAGCCATCAATTTTTATTCCCATTGTTTTCAGTTTCAACCGGGCAATATTTCTATCTATGATTTTAGGAACTGGATAGACCTTCTTTCCCAAATTCGTGCCTTGCCGAGTCAGATACTCTGCACACAAAGCCTGATTGGCGAAACTCATATCCATCACGCTGGCTGGATGTCCCTCTGCAGCAGCAAGATTGACTAACCTTCCTTCTGCCAGAAGATTTATTCTCCTGCCATTAAGTAAAGTATATTCCTCTACGAACTGACGAGTTCTCCTTCGCTTTTTGGAAATTCTCTTTAAACCCTCAACGTCCACTTCCACATTGAAATGGCCAGAATTGCAGACTATTGCCCCATCCTTCATCCGGCGGAAATGCTTAGGTCCAATTACATTGATATCGCCAGTCAAAGTCACAAAGATATCCCCAATTCTCGCAGCTTCCAGGACTGGCACTACCCGAAACCCATCCATCACTGCTTCCATTGCCTTTAATGGGTCTACTTCGGTAACCAAGACATTGGCACCCATTCCCTTTGCCCTCATTGCTACTCCTCTTCCACACCAGCCATAGCCACAGACAACAAAATTCTTTCCTGCTAATAAGACATTGGTTGCCCGAACTATCCCATCAATTGTAGATTGTCCCGTGCCATAGCGATTGTCAAAGAAGTGCTTGGTCTCGGCATCGTTCACTGCAATGATAGGATATCTTAAGACGCCAGACCTTTCCATACTTCTCAAACGGGTAACTCCTGTTGTAGTCTCTTCAGTCCCACCAATTACATTCCTTATAAGGGTTCCTATACGCCCAGTTTTAGAATGTAAAGTGGATACCAGGTCGGCTCCGTCGTCCATTGTGATGTGGGGTCGATGTTCTAAGGCTGCTTTAATATGTTGGTAATATGTTTTCTTATCTTCGCCACAGATGGCAAAGACTGGAATCCCGTAGCCTTTCACGAGTGATGCCGCCACTCCATCCTGAGTTGAGAGAGGATTTGATGCACATACAACTACATTTGCTCCGCCAGTCTTCAAGGTATTGAGAAGATTGGCAGTTTCGCTTGTCACGTGCAGGCAACAGGAAATGCGCATTCCCTTCAATGGCCTCACTTTCTTAAACCTCTCTCTAATCAGTCTCAGAACAGGCATCTCCCTCTCAGCCCATTCGATACGCAATTTTCCCTCCGGCGCAAGCTTTATATCCTTGATATGGTATTTCATCAATTCCTCCTCATCTTTAAGTCGCCTCTACAATCATTCCAAAATTTGGTATCTATCTGAAATTGAATACGCTTTTTTTCATCTTTGGAATAAACAAGATTACCAAAGTATAAGACCCTATGTCTGAGCAAAGAATTTGCTTCATTAAGAATGACTAAATCTACATTGTTTGTCTTCAATACTTTAATTAAATCCGTGAGGATTTCTGCTTTATAGCCATATCTATATGATTTCTCATTAACCTGTTCACTATCCAAAATCACGGCTATATCAATATCACTAAAGATATTGGTTCTCTCTTGAACTACGGAACCAAAAATGTAAGCGACTTCTATCTCAGGATGCTTTTGAAAATACTCTTTCAGAATTTCTCTGATCTCGTCTATATTTCTGATCATTCTAAATCCCCTCTTCTTATCACCTCACAGGATATTCCAACCTATCAATTCTTCCAAAGCAAAGTAAGGCCTGCGACCACCATTTTCGACAATATCCAAATTTAACCAGGGCAAAGAATGTAGCTATAATTATTGTAGGGGTTCGATTTATCGAACC
>JBHIBS010000033.1:0-15207 GCA_046759165.1 bacterium
ACATTGAGAAAATAAGGGCTTTTTAAAAGTGGCGCGGTACCCAAGTGGCTAAGGGGGAGGTCTGCAAAACCTTTATTCGACGGTTCGAATCCGTCCCGCGCCTCCAAAAAATTCTGGAGTCCTTGCGAAAGCAAGGGAAACAATATTCCACCCTTTCGGGCGGACTACAGAACTAAAAGGGATGAGGCTTTTTTTATTTTGGGCGGTTAGCTCAGGTGGTTAGAGTGCATGGTTGACATCCATGAGGTCACTGGTTCAAGTCCAGTACCGCCCACCAATAATTTAAGCTTCTTAATTGTGGTCAGAAGAGAACAGGGGATGCGAGAGTTTAGGAGAAACGAAAAAAAGAAAGAAAATTTAGAGGCATTGCGCCATTCCTGTTCCCATATTATGGCGCACGCAGTTTCTGAACTCTTTCCCGATGTAAAGCTCGCTATCGGACCACCCATTGCCGATGGTTTCTATTATGACTTTGATAAAAAGGAGCCTTTCACTCCACAAGATTTAGAAAAAATTACAGAGAAAATGAAGGAGTTCATCGAAAAGAATTATCCTTTCATTCGTTCTGAAAAATCGAGAGAAGACGCGCTTAAATTCTTTCGGGATAGAGGTGAAAAATATAAAGCTGAGCTGATTCAAGAAATGGACGATGAGAAGGTAACTCTCTACCAACAGGGAGGTTTTATTGATTTCTGTCGAGGTCCCCATGTCAAGTCGACAGCTGAGGTAAAATATTTTAAGTTGTTGAGCGTTGCTGGTGCTTACTGGCGGGGCGATGAGAAGAGAGAGAGACTCCAGAGAATCTATGGAACGGCATTTTTTACCAAGGAGGAGTTGGACAAATATCTATATTTGCTTGAAGAAGCCAAGAAGAGAGACCATCGGAAATTGGGGGTTGAGCTCGACCTATTCAGCATGCACGAGCGAGCGGGAGCTGGGCTTATATACTGGCATCCTAAGGGCTCACGTATCAGGAAGGTAATAGAAGATTTCTGGGAAGAACAACATCTGAAGAATGGATATGAGCTGGTAAATATTCCCCATATTGCTAGAATAGATTTGTGGGAAACCTCCGGTCATATCAATTTCTATCAGCAGTATCTGTATTCGCCTATGGACATCGAAGGGCAGGAGTATATTATCAAACCCATGAATTGTCCCGGCCACATACTGATTTATAAAACAAAGGTGAGAAGCTATCGTGACCTGCCAATTCGTTGGGCAGAGCTAGGAACTGTGTATCGCTATGAGCGTTCAGGAGTTCTGCACGGCCTGCTCCGGGTGCGTGGTTTTACTCAGGATGATGCTCACATCTTCTGTCGCCCAGAGCAGTTAGAAGATGAAATTGTGGGGGTAATTAAGTTTGTTCTTTTCATGTTAAAGACATTTGGCTTTTCAGATTATGATGTTGCTTTAAGTACACGACCAGAAAAACATGTGGGAACTCTGGATAGTTGGGAGAAGGCAGAAGATGCATTAAGGAAGGCACTGGAGAAAGTGAGGCTCGCCTATGCGGTTAATCCGGGCGAGGGGGTCTTCTATGGACCAAAAATAGATATAAAAATAAAGGACTCATTGGGTCGAGCATGGCAATGTTCCACTATCCAGGTGGATTTTAACCTTCCAGAAAGGTTTGACATCACCTTTATAGACAGTAGCGGACAACCTCGCCGACCAATAATGATTCACAGGGCACTTTTGGGCTCCCTGGAGAGATTCTTTGGGGTTTTGATAGAACATTATAGAGGTGCTTTTCCCGTTTGGCTTGCTCCCGTGCAGGTAACGGTTCTAACGATTACAGACTCACAGATAGATTACGGTTGGAAGGTCTATAATCGTTTGAAAGAAAAGTCTATAAGAGTAGAAGCAAATTTTGATAATGAGAAAATAGATAAAAAAATTCGCAATGCACAACTTCAGAAAATTCCGTATATGTTAGTCATTGGAAATAGAGAAGTGGAATCAGAAACGGTTGCTGTGAGAAGAAGAGACCGAAAAGACCTCGGCCCTGTTAAAGTTGACCAATTCATTGAAAACATATTGAAAGAGATAGAAAGCAGAAGATAAGCCCGATAATTTGGTAGTGTAGGGCCTTATGTCCGCAATTTGAAATTTGTAGTGTAGGGGCCTGTCCCCGTAAGAATCACGCCCATAAAGGGCTACACTACAAATAAACAAAATCACGCCCATAAAGGGTTACACTACTACAATGGAGACAGGATGAGTAAAGTTACTTTTGTTCAACCCAGAGCAAATTTTAATGCTTATGGTTTAACCATGGTACCTCTCCTGGGAGCTTTCTATCTGGGCACGACTCTAAAAAGAGAAGGACATGACGTTTCAGTCCTCTCAGAAGAATTTAAGGAAGTTTATAATGAAAAGACGGGAAAGCTTGATGAGGAACTGTTATGCTCTGATGTGGTGGGGTTTTCCACTATGACCTGTACCGCACAGAGAGCTTACCTTATCGCTGATGCCCTCAAGAAAGCCAGACCGAATGTGAGAGTAATTATGGGAGGTCCCCATGCTACCTTTATGGTTGAGGAAGCACTGGAACACGCCGACATAGTGGTAAAGGGAGAGGCAGAAAGAGTAATCTCTGATGTGGTAAATAGTGGTAAAGAGACTTCGCGTGTAGTTGAGGGAATTCCTGTGGAGGACCTGGACACGCTCCCTTTCCCGGATTTAGGACTGCTGCGTAATGGGAACGCGAAGTTCAAATATATATCCATCTTAACTTCCAGAGGATGTCCTTACGACTGCGTTTTCTGTTCAGTTACTCGGATGTTCGGAAAGAAGTACCGTTTTCGAAGTTCGGAAAATGTTCTCGAGGAATTGGAATTGCGTATCTCTCAGGGTTTCCGAAAGTTTTTCTTCTCAGACGATAACTTTACGGCTGATAGAGAGAGGATAAAGGTCTTACTGGAAGAATGCCTGAGACGCAAATTGAATTTTAGGTGGACGGCAGAAGTTCGGGTGGAGGTAGCAAAGGATACGGAGCTCCTGAAGCTTATGTCGAGAACCAATTGCCGGCTTCTCATGATTGGTTTTGAATCGATTAATCCGGAAACATTGAAATTGTACAAGAAACACCAAGGGCTAGATGATATTAAGTATTGTATCAGCAGGCTTGCTAAGGAGGATATAAAGGTTCACGGCTTTTTTGTGCTGGGGTCTGATGCGGATGATATCGATACAATTGAGAGGACAGTAAGATTCTGCCGGAGCACGAAATTGGATACCGTTCAGTTCTCTATTCTTTTTCCTATTCCGGGAACAAAGCTTTTTGAACAGCTGAGTTCACAGGGTAGAATTTTTACTAAAGACTGGTCGCTATATGATGGCACTCACGTGGTATTTGAGCCAAAGAAGCTCAGTGCCTTTGAACTTCAAAATAAGGTTTTGAGAGCATGGGAAAAATTCTATACTATTGGTAAATTTAAATGGTTTCTTATGAGCAGGTATTTAATTAGGAGCTGGAAGAAAGCAAATAAGAAATTTTTGAGACATTTCGCACAATTTTCTTCGGTAGTTGAGAGCCGAAAATTGATGGTTGGCGACTGGAAGAATTATTGAAATATGTAGGGTCAAGGCCTATTTTTTTAACTTGACAAGCGAGAAGATATTTTGTATAAAATTTTACAAGTAGGCTATGCCTCACCTTAAGGAAATTTCCGAAAAGGTTGTTATTACTGAAATAGAAAACTCTGAGGTCCGTCTACGGCGGATTTTTTTTATATCCGAGGAGGTGATGGGTTATAGTAAAAAAAGGAAAGTTGCGCGTAAATGAAGGGATCAGAGCTAAACACGTTAAACTTATTAATGAACAAGGTAAACTGGCAGGGATTGTAGAAACCAGAGAAGCTTTGCTTGTCGCGCGTAGTAAACAGCTGGATTTAGTGGAGATTGTTCCAGGGCAGACGCCTCCTATTTGTAAAATTATAAATTACAGCAAGTACCGTTATGAACAGGAGAAGAAGGATAAACAGGCGCGTAAACACAGGAGGATTGGTCAGTTAAAAGAAGTGAGAATGCGTTCCACAATAGGCGAACACGATTTGGATGTTAAGTCGAGGCACATCCAGGAGTTTCTGGAGACAGGACGCAAGGTAAAAGTCACAGTTAATTTCAGAGGAAGGGAAACAAGTCATGCCGATTTAGGTAGAAAAGTTCTGGAAACAATCAAGGAAAATTTTTCCTCAATAGCCAGCTGTGAGCAGGAACCTCGTTTGGAAGGGCATCGAATGACGATGTTGCTTGTTCCCAAGAAAAAAGGTGCAGCCTGAGCGAAAGGAAGAGTAGAATTTGTGAATTGAAAGGCCATGAAGTTGGATGTTGTCTGCTTTGGATAAGATAATGGACCATTGTGGAAGGGGTCGCTGTCCCGATGAATAAATCGGGACGTGTTAGCGACGGGCGCGAGACGATGAGCGCCCCGGCATGGGAGGTTTCCCCTATTGAGCACAGGCTGATTCACTTGGATAATAACCTTGTGCGGAAGGGGTGACAGAGAGCGAAGCGAACGCAATCAGGGGAAACGAAGAGTTTCCCCTATTGAGCACAGGCTGATTCACATAAGGAGGCGACTTTGCCTAAGCTAAAGACTCACAGTGGTGCTAAAAAGAGGTTTAGATTTACGTCTAAGAGCAAGATTAAACGTAAGAGAGTAGGTGCCCGGCACAAATTAACGAAAAAGAGCTCTAAAAGATTGAGAAAACTGAGAAAGTCCGGCACATCGATTCACAGAGATAAGAGGTTGGTAAAGAAACTTTTACCTTATATATAATGATTATGCACAAATTGAATTTGTGTCTACAATAGGTTAGGATAATGGTAAGAATAAAAGGTGGTGTAACTACCAGAAGGCGAAAGAAGAAGGTCTTTCGATTAACCAAAGGGTATCGTCTGGGCAAGAAGCATCTTTATCGCCACGCAACAGAGCAACTGGACAAGAGTCTTCAGTATGCCTACAGGGATCGCCGGAGGAGAAAGAGAGAATTTCGTTCTCTCTGGATTACGAGAATAAATGCTGCTTCTCGCCTTAATGGTATGTCATATAGTCAGTTTATAAGTGGTTTGAGGAAGGCAAAAGTTCAGATCAACCGAAAAATCTTGGCCGATTTGGCGGTTAAGGATACAAATGCCTTTTCTCAGTTGGTGGCTATTGCCCTTGAGGCGAATGAGAGAGGAGTCTCTGGAGCGCAAGGTTCTTAGTTACCTATTACTCGGTTGCTGCCCTGTCCCTATCGCGTCTCCGTCTCGGGACGTGGTGATAATAGGAATGGGAAGGAGAATCTATGGCTAAACAGCGGTCGCTTTCTCCTCCTCAAGTAGTTGTCCTTGGATTTTTAAGCGTTATCCTTATTGGCACGGCTCTTCTCTCCCTGCCTCAGACCACTGTTAGCGGAGAGAGGCAACTACTTGTCGACGCTCTATTCACTGCAACTTCAGCTGTCTGCGTTACAGGTCTAGTAGTTCATGATACAGGCGATTATTTTTCCTTGTTTGGGCAGATAATTATTCTCTTGTTAATCCAGATAGGGGGTCTGGGTTATATGACTATGGCTACTTTTCTGCTTTTGCTTATTGGCAAGGCAATAACTGTTAAAGAGAGATTAATAATGCAGGAATCGATGCCTAAATTCAGCGTGGGAGGTGTGGTTCAGTTTGCAAAATATGTTCTAAAGGTAACCCTTATCCTGGAGCTTATTGGGGCAACGATTTTGAGTTTACGCTGGATAGGGGAATATCCTGTTCCCAAAGCAATATATCTGGGAATATTTCATGCTGTTTCGGCATTTTGCAATGCAGGTTTTGCCCTATTTAGTGACAGTTTGATAGGATTTCGGGGAGATATGGTTACTTCCCTGACTGTTCTGTCTTTGGTCTTCGTTGGAGGACTGGGGTATGTTGTAATCAGCGACCTCTATTATTTGAGGTATCGCAAGTTTCCCCAACTTTCAATCCACACTAAAATGGTCTTATCAATTACACTGACTTTGATTGTTTTGGGAGGAGTTGCCTTCTTTCTGCTCGAATCCAAAAATCCTTCGACACTGGCGGGATTGCCAAGAAAAGAGAAAATTATGGCCTCTCTATTTCAAGCAGTGACACCGCGCACGGCGGGGTTTAGTGTGGTCGATGTCGGGGGGATGATGCAGGGAACCCTATTTCTTACTATTATTTTAATGTTCATCGGTGCTTCACCTGGAGGCACTGGCGGAGGGATTAAGACTACTACTTTTGGGGTTATGTTGGCTACAGTATGGGCTACTCTGAAAGGGAGAAGGGACATTATGCTTTTCAAACACCGAATTCCAGGGGAGGTTATTAATAAGTCCTTTGTGGTTGGGTTCTTATCAATATTCTTCATTGTTATTATCACTACGCTTATTACCAGTAGCGAAGGTCATGACTTCATCCGGGCCTTCTTTGAGACTATGTCCGCTTTTGGCACAGTGGGGCTGTCCACAGGAATTACCAGCGGACTCTCCAGTCTCGGCAAGGCGTTGTTAATTGTTACTATGTTTGTGGGAAGGTTGGGACCCCTCACCATTGGGGTAGCGATGGTGCGTGAACTGAAAGATATAAGGTTTCGCTATCCAGAGGAAAGGGTCCTGGTGGGCTGAAGGGGGTGAATAAGATGAGACAATGTGTTGTAGTTGGTTTGGGAACTTTCGGTGCCTCTGTAGCTAAGACTCTTGTTGAGAAAGGTTGTGAGGTTCTGGCGATTGACGAAGATGAAGAGAAAGTTAAAGAGATATCTGAGATCGTTACACAAGCAGTGCAGGCCGATGCAACCGATGAGAAGACTTTACGCTCCCTCGATGTGGACAAAATGGATATAGCGATTATCTCTACTGGTGAAAATATGGAAGCAAGCATTCTGACAACTCTGCTGATGAAAGAGTTAAGGGTCAAAACTATTGTGGCTAAAGCTGTCTCCCCTTCTCATGGAACTGTGCTACGCAAAATTGGCGCAACTCGCGTGGTCTTCCCTGAAAGGGATACGGGAGTTAGACTTGCGAAGAGCCTTGCTACCCCGGACATTCTGGAGCACATAGCATTATCTCCAGAATATAGTATCATGGAAGTTCATGCTGCAAAAAGTTTTATCGGCAGGACTCTAAGAGAGATCGATGTGCGGGCAAAACATGGAGTGAATATAATTGCCATTAAGAGGAAACTTCCTTATTTGACCGAGACAGGGGAGTCCGATTTTAAAGAAGAGATTCTGATTACTCCAGAAGCAGATGAAGAAGTTGTCGATGGTGATATTCTATTGGTTCTTGGGCCTAATAAGAAGATAGATAATCTGAGAAATTTATAGAAGAAGAGTTAGATTTCTGGAATCGTCGGGATGCGACTTTGGGAGGGTAATCTGAGATGTTTCAAGAGGAAAAGAGAGATTTTAATAAGCTTGAGGCAAAGATTGCCAAAATAAAAGACCGAAAAGAAAAAGTAGAAAAACTTATTGAATTGGGCAAGTTCTACTTCCTAAACGAGAAATACAATGAAGCAATTAGCAAGTTCAAAGCGGCAGCTAAAATTGACGAAAATAACGCCGAAATTTACTACAACTTAGGTATCGTGTACGAAAGCAAGAACTTGCCCGAGGAAGCCAGCCAGATGTATATGAAGGCGCTGGAACTCAATCCCGGTCATCACTTAGCCAGCAAACATTTGGAAAAAATAGTGGGCCAGTGATGTAGGAGATAGAAATGGTAGATAGAATAGAACGGTTAGGAAGATTATTTAGGCAAGAGATTGCGAAGATAGATACTCCAGAAGAATTAGAGAAATTGAGGATTAAGTACTTGGGAAGAAAAGGTCTATTTACGGAGATTTTTGAGGTCATCAGAAGCCTGCCGCCTGAAGAGAGACCGAAAGCCGGGCAACTTGCCAACCAAGTTAGAAATGAGGCGTTTGCTGAATGGAGTAAGAAGGAAAAGGAGATAGAACTAAGGAGAGAAGAGGTAGAAGAGGAGAAAAAAGTAATTGATGTTACTTTGCCAGGTAAAAAATTCAGTTTAGGCAGGAAACATCCGATTACTTTAACCCTGGATGAGATTAAAAATATATTTGTCTCTTTAGGATTTCGCATTGTGGGTGGTCCAGAAGTGGAGACAGAGTATTATAATTTCGAAGCTCTCAACATGAATTTAGACCATCCAGCAAGAGATATGTGGAGCACACTTTACATAGGGGAAGGTGTACTTTTGCGCACCCATACTTCTCCGGTTCAAATCCGGGTCATGGAGAGGCAGTCTCCTCCTCTAGCTATCATTGCCCCTGGCAAATGCTACCGCCGAGATGCAATTGATGCTTCTCATTCGCCAATGTTTCACCAGGTGGAGGGACTTCTTGTTGATGAAGAGGTCAGCTTTGCCAACTTGAAGGGAGTTCTCACTCACTTTTTGCATCGAATGTTCAGTCCTGAGACTAAAGTTCGCTTTCGACCCAGTTTTTTCCCCTTTACAGAACCGAGTGTGGAGGTTGACATTCAATGCGTTATCTGTGGCGGTACTGGCTGTTCTGTTTGCAAACAGAGTGGATGGCTAGAAATTCTGGGTGCCGGCATGGTCAATCCTAAAGTCTTTGAGTTTGTGAATTACGATACCAAGAAGTACACTGGCTTTGCTTTTGGCATGGGTGTAGAGAGGATTGCCATGTTGAGATATGGTATAGACGACATGCGCTTGTTCTTCGAAAATGACCTTAGATTTTTGAAACAGTTTTAAACCGCCAAAAATTTCTAGAATTAGAATTAAAAGATAGTGTGTTCATCTCTAAGGAAGATATGCTCGGGATTTGGTTCGCTAG
Source organism: bacterium (assembly GCA_046759165.1). Taxonomy (GTDB): domain Bacteria; phylum UBA6262; class WVXT01; order WVXT01; family WVXT01; genus JBHIBS01. The sequence goes on from JBHIBS010000033.1 coordinate 8,824, forward strand.
CTGAGAATTTTTTGCTCTTCGAGCACTGCCTGTCATTGCCAGCGACTCAAAAGGAGCGTGACAATCGACCCAAAGGGTCGTTGCGAGCCCTGAAGGGGTGTGGCAATGTCTACAATAAAATGGGATTCCTTCGCTTTCGCTCGGAATGACACTGCGTGTCAGATTGCTTCACTTCGTTCGCAATGACAATTCGTATCAAGTCGCTTCGATTTTTGGCTAAAAATTCTAACGCTGGCTACACCAAATTCCCACGTATTCAAAAGGGAACGTGAAGGCACGGCGAAGTTTTGCTTTATAAGGGAATGGTCGTGGACTTCCTGAAGTGAATATCTTGTTTCGAGGTGGAGTGTTGTTATGGTAGATGAAAAGGAACTTTTGTCTAAAGCCAGCCAACCAGCAAAAGAAGCGATGAAACTGCATCCCTTTTATCGGGGGAAAATTAAGATAGTAGCAAAGTGCTGTGTGAGAAATTTTGATGATTTCGGAGTCTGGTATACTCCCGGTGTAGCAGCGCCTTGTAAGGCTATTTATGAAGACAAAAATTTAGTCTACAGCTACACCAACAAATGGAATACGGTGGCCGTTATTTCTGATGGAACTAGGGTTTTGGGTTTGGGAGACATCGGCCCGGAAGCAGCTTTGCCTGTCATGGAAGGGAAGGCGCTCCTGTTTAAGTACTTGGGAGGTGTAGATGCTTTTCCTCTCTGTCTGGATACCAAGGATCCGGAAGAGTTCATTCACACTGTAAAGTTACTGCAGCCGGCTTTTGGCGGTATAAACCTTGAGGATATTGCTCAGCCAAAATGTTTTGAGATACTGCGCGGCCTTAGAGAGGAATGTGAGATTCCTGTCTGGCATGACGATCAGCAGGGAACAGCTGCTGTAACCCTAGCTGGTCTAATTAATAGCCTTAAAATCGTGGGCAAGAAAATAGAAGAAGTGAAGATTGCAATGGTGGGAGCAGGGGCAGCTAATATAAGTATTGCCAGGATCATAATTGCTTATGGAGCTAACCCAGAAAATATTGTTATGTGTGATAGTAAAGGAGCACTCCATAAGAATAGAAGCGAACTCAAGAAGACCCACAGAGAGAAGTGGGAAATTTGCGAAAAGACAAATGTTGAGGGAAGGACTGGTTATATTCCTGAGGTTATGGAAGGCATGGATGTTTTAATTGCACTATCTAAACCTGGCCCGGGCGTGGTTAAGAAGGAGTGGGTTGCGAGGATGGCTAGGGACCCCATAGTTTTTGCATGTGCGAATCCTATTCCTGAAATCTGGCCCTGGGAGGCAAAAGAAACAGGAGCAAGAGTCGTTGCCACTGGACGTTCGGACTTCCCCAATCAGGTAAACAATTCCCTTGGCTTTCCTGGCATTTTTCGAGGGACTCTGGATGTGCAAGCAGAGACCATAACTGATGAAATGTGCATTGCTGCAGCGAAAGAACTGGCAAAATGTGCTGAGGAAAGAGGACTCGATGAGGAGTATGTGATTCCTACCATGGAGGAGTGGAAGGTCTATCCTCGTGAGGCAGTAGCAGTGGGAATGGAAGCTATTGTTCAAGGAATAGCACGGGTCAAGTTGAGTAAAGAAGAACTATACAAGAAGGCCTCAGATACCATCCGTATTGCCAGGGAAGAAACGAAATTGTTAATGAAGGAAGGGTTTATTCCTTTGCCACAGGAGAAATAACAAAGCAAGAAAGATGAGAGAGATCACTTCAGAAGAGGTTACCAGAGCAGTAGAAAGTCTCTGTATCTCCTCAAATTGTGGTTTGAGCGAGGATGTCTGGAAAGCCCTTAGGGAGAATTTAGAAAACGAGGAATCTCTCGTGGGGAAAGAAGTACTGGAAGAGATTCTGGAGAACGATCGGATGGCTGAAAGGGAGAAGCTTCCAATGTGTCAGGATACGGGTTTCACAGTAATTTTTGTGGAAATGGGTCAAGAGGTTAGGATTACCGGAGGAGATTTCTACGAAGCAATTAATAGAGGAGTAAGAAATGGTTATAGGAAGGGATACTTGAGGAAGTCGGTAGTTGGAGATCCACTCCGACGCAATAATACAGGCGATAATAGTCCTGCCTGGGTGCATATAGATATTGTTGTTGGAAATAGACTTAAGATTTCAGTTATGCCCAAAGGAGCCGGTAGCGAAAATATGTCAACAGTAAAGATACTCTCTCCAGCTGAAGGAGTTCAAGGGGTGAAGAAATTTGTGTTGGATTGGGTGAGGGAAAGAGGAGCGAATGCCTGTCCGCCGCTTGTAGTAGGAGTTGGAATTGGTGGCACTTTCGAAGGTGTGGCAAGACTGGCCAAGAAAGCGCTCTTGCGTCCAATAGGTTCAAAGAATTCTGAACCTTTCTATGCTGAAATGGAAGAAGAGCTCCTTAGAGAGATAAACAATTCGGGCCTCGGTCCCCAGGGGCTGGGTGGCTCTACTACTGCTTTAGCTGTTCACATTGAGACTTATGCCTGCCACATAGGCAGTCTACCTTTAGCTATAAATCTGCAGTGCCACGCTGTCCGGCAGGGCACAATAGTCTTATAGAGAGGCTCTATGGCCAACCCTACCAAACTTGAAACGCCATTGAATGAAGAAACGATAAGTAAACTGAAAATAGGAGAGAGGGTTCTATTGAGCGGAATAGTCTATACAGCTAGAGACCAGGCACATAAGCGCCTATTTGATGAATTGGAGAGGGCCAGGAGAGAAAATCGCCAGCCTAATTTACCCTTCCCCCTGAAGGGACAGGTAATCTATTATGTTGGTCCTGCTCCGCCCAGACCGGGAATGGTAATTGGCCCGGCTGGACCTACTACCAGCTGCCGAATGGACGCCTACACTCCCATTCTATTGGAGAAGGGATTAAAGGGAACAATTGGAAAGGGTAGGCGTGGTAAGGATACAATTGAAGCAATGAAGAAGTACAAAGCGATCTATTTTGTTGCTGTGGGCGGGGCCGCAGTGTTAATTTCCAAAAAGATCAAAAGGGCAGAGACAATGGCTTATGAGGACCTAGGTCCTGAAGCCATCTATCGTCTGGATGTGGAAGATTTTCCGTTAATTGTGGCTAATGATGTCTATGGCAATGACCTTTTTGACGAAGGCATAAAGAAGTACCGAAAAGTTACCCGCCAGGGAGAATAGAAATGTTGCGAATGATGTGTAAATCGAAGATTCAGCAGGCAACCGTCACTGAGACGAACTTACAGTATGAAGGAAGTATCGCTATTGACAGAAATATAATGGCTAGGGCAGATATTCTTCCCCACGAGATAGTTCTTATAGTCAACTTGAATACAGGAGCCAGGTTTGAAACCTACGTGATTCCTGCTCGCAAGAATTCAGGAGTAATCGGCTTGCAAGGAGGAGCAGCAAGGCTGGGAGAAGCGGGAGATAAACTAATTATTATTTCTTACGGATTTGTTGAGGAGGCAAAAGCAAAGGTTCATAAGCCTAAGATAGTCTTTTTGGATGAAAAAAATAGACTTACGAAAGGCAAGTAATTTTCTTACCCGTTTTACAAAACTTATAATTCGACTGTAATTCCTTGCCTAGTTGGAAACAGAGTTTAGAAGCCAGCATAAAATCCCCAAAAGTTCTCGACGCTAATGGCCGAATTTTAATGGTTGAAATTTGGCCTATTTTTTTATATACTTAAAATATGCTCAAGGAGAATCTTTACATTATAGACGGTAATGCGTACATCCACCGAGCCTTCCATGCCCTCCCGCCTTTAACTAACTCCTCAGGACAGATGGTGAATGCGGTCTATGGTTTCACACGGATGCTTCTGAAAATTCTCCGCCAGGAAAAACCAGACTACCTGGCTGTCTGTTTCGATTTTCCAGCACCTACTTTTCGTCATAAGGAATTTGCTGAATATAAGGCTACAAGGAAAGAGATTCCCGATGAGTTGAAGCTACAGATTCCACTTGCCCATAAGATAGTTAAGGCCTTTAATATTCCCGTTTTTGAAAAGGAAGGCTATGAAGCCGATGACCTCATCGGCACGCTGAGCAGGAAAGCGTCGAAAGAAGGTATCGAAACAGTTATCGTTACTGGTGATAAGGATGCCCTGCAGCTAGTAGATGATTCAGTGAAAGTTCTAAACGAACCTAAAGATATCCTTTATACAGAAGAGACAATCAAAGAAAAGATGGGTATCTCTCCTCGACAGATTACTGACCATATGGGATTAATCGGTGATGTTTCGGATAATGTTCCTGGCGTCTGGGGGGTTGGTCCCAAGACAGGTATGGAATTGATTCGGGAGTTTGGCAGTTTGGAAAATCTGTACCAGAATCTCTCAAAAGTGAGGGGTAAATTGAGAGAGAAGTTGGAGAAGGGGAGGAAAAAAGCTTTTCTCTCCAAGCGGTTGGTAACTCTTGTAAAGGATGTGCCGATGGAGGTTGACATTCGAGAATGTCATGTTGGTGAGTTCGATCGGGAAAAGTTGCTGAAGCTTCTTCAGGAATTGGAGTTTAAGAGTCTGATTGTGGAATTGATTCCTGAGGAAGAGAAACATAAAGTAGACTATAAGGGTATATTTAACCGGAGGGAATTTGAGGCATTGGTCGAGGAGCTAGAGAAGGCACCATTGATCTCCTTGGACTTGGAGACCACAGGTCCCGAGCCGATGCGTGCCGCAATTGTGGGTATCTCTTTTGCATTAAAGGCTTATGCTGCCTCCTATATCCCTTTAGGACATAGTTACTTAGGTGCTCCTAGACAGTTAGAGAAGAAGTATGTGCTGGAGAAGTTGAAGCCTATTCTGGAAAATGGTACCATTAAAAAGTATGGGCAGAATATAAAATACGACCTGATTCTCTTGAAGCGTGAAGGAATAATTCTTCAAGGAGTCTATTTCGATTCTATGATTGCTTCCTATGTTCTGAATCCTTCGAAGATCAATCATAATCTAAACGATATTGCTCTTGAATACTTAAACTATAAGATGACCCCCACGAGTGAATTGATTGGCAAAGGGAAAAGGGCAATTACAATGGACAAGGTGGAAGTGGAAAGAGTTATTCCTTATGCCTGCTGTGATGCTGATATTGTCCTGAGGGTGGCTCAGATTATGGAAAGAGAACTGAAAGATAAAGGGCTGGATAGGCTCTTCTATGAGGTAGAGATGCCCCTTTTGGAAGTTTTGGCCGAGATGGAGATGAACGGGGTCATTATTGATACGGATTATCTGGCTGGACCTTCCCAAGATTTTTCTGCAAGATTAAAAGGGCTTGAAAAGGAGATCTATAAATTTGCTGGTCAGGAATTTAATATAAACTCCCCAAAACAACTCTCTTTTATTCTTTTTGAGAAGTTGAAGTTGCCAGTAGTGAGTAGAACAAAAACAGGACCATCCACATCCGAGGAAGTTCTGGTCCAGTTGGCAGAAAGACATAAACTACCTCACCTTATCATAGAATACAGAGAACTACAGAAGTTGAAATCGACCTATTTAGACGCCCTTCCAGGAATGGTTAATCCCCAAACAGGACGCCTTCATACTTCCTTTAACCAAACGGTTACAGCTACTGGCAGGCTTTCTTCGTCTGAGCCAAATCTCCAGAATATCCCTATTCGCACAGAAGAGGGTAGAAAGATAAGGCGCGCTTTTATTCCTGATAAAGGTTGTCTTTTCGTTTCTGCTGACTACTCACAGATTGACCTAAGAGTTCTTGCTCACATCTCGGGAGATGAGAGTCTCAGGGATGCTTTCTTGCATAACGAGGATATTCATCGTCGAACAGCATCAGAGATTTTTGGAGTTTCCCAGGAGGAAGTAACTCCTGAATTACGCCGCATCGCTAAATCGGTCAATTTTGGACTCTCTTATGGAATGAGTCCATACGGGCTCTCTAAGGACTTGGGAGTTTCCCAAACTGAGGCTAAGAGATACATTGATAATTATTTTAAAAAATATAAGGGAGTAAAGGACTATATTAAAAAGATAGTTGTTCAGGCAAGGAAGGAAGGTTTCGTAACAACGCTTTTGAATCGTAGGAGGTACTTGCCAGAGATAAATAGTAAGAATGGTAGTATTCGTGGTTTTGCTGAAAGGACTGCCATAAATACGCCCATTCAGGGAACTTCTGCAGATATCATAAAAGTGGCGATGATCGGAATAACACGTAGGCTAAAGGCTAAGGACTTAAAGGCGAAAATGACTCTGCAGCTACACGATGAGTTGCTTTTCGAGGTGCCTGAAGAGGGAGTGGATGAGCTGAGTCGGTTGGCAAAGGAGGAGATGGAAGGGGCGGTTTCTTTAGATGTTCCGGTGGTGGTTGATATAAAAGTGGGAAGGAACTGGCGGGATTTGGAAAGGATGAAGGGATAGTTTTCGGAGTCGCTCGGTTAGAACCTCGCTCTAATTCCGC